>JBBSTR010000066.1:0-12203 GCA_038235705.1 Mycobacteriales bacterium | reverse complement strand
GGACCGACGAGCAGCAGGTGGTGGCCGCCGGCGGCCGAGATCTCCACCGCCGTACGCCCACCGACCTGGCCCGCGACGTCGAGCAGATCCTTCATCGGTTCGGGCTCGGATGCGGCCGCAGCGGGCACGAAAAGCTCGTCCGGCGGCTCGGCTCCGGTCAGGAGGGCGACCAGCCCGCGCAGGCTCGACACCGGTTCGACCGTGACCCCCGGCACGAGCGAGGCCTCGGCCGCGTTCAGAGCCGGCACGACGACCAGGTCGCGCCCCGCCTCCGCCGCCGCCAGCACGGCCGGCAGCACACCCTTCACCGCTCGCACCTGACCGTCCAGGCCCAGCTCGCCGATCAGGACCCGGCGTTCGAGCGCTTCGGTCGGCAACGCCCCGGACGCGGCCAGCACGGCTGCCGCCAACGCGAGGTCGAAGCTGCTCCCCCGCTTGGGCAGCCAGGCCGGCGACAGCGCCAGGGTGATCTTTCGCCCCGGCCACACCTGGCCGCTGTTGTTCACCGCCGAGCGCACCCGGTCCCGCGCCTCGTTGAGCGCCGCGTCCGGGAGCCCGGTCAGGACCAGACCCGGGATCCCCTGCATCACGTCGGCCTCGACCTCGACCAGCTGACCCCGCACCCCGACCAGAGCCACCGCATACGTCCTGGCGACCGCCATGTCGCACCACCTCCGACGACCAGGCTGGTCGTGCGGACCCGGCACGAGCGTGCTCCGAGCAAGACTGTGGACAACGCCCGGCTGTGGACAGAGGTCCCACGAACAGGCGCGGCATGCGCGCCCGTGCCCGACCTCCACGGCAGTGACCACGGGCTGACCGATGCCCGCGACGGGATCCTTCTAGAACGCCCCCTTCAGGTGCACCAGCCGGACGGCGGCGCCCCTGGGCCGCAGCACCGACACCACGTCGAACCTGAGGTCGCCTGCTCCTGGCGGTCGCTCGGTTGCCAGCCACTGGCACGCCAGCGCCCGCAGGCGACGCGCCTTGACCTTCCCGACCGCCTCGGCGGGCTGCCCGTAGCCGGTCCCGGTCCTCGTCTTGACCTCGACGAAGACGATCGTGCCGTCCGGTTCTCGCGCGACCAGGTCGAGCTCGCCGTGCCGGGTGCGCCAGTTGCGGGCGAGGACCCGCGCACCCGTTGCCTCCAGGTGCTGCGCGGCGAGATCCTCGCCCCAGCGGCCCAGCTGTTGTCTCTGATCCGTTCGCGACGCAGTCATGGCACGAGGGTGCGGCGCCTCAGGGGTCCCGGACGGGCTCCGGACAAAGATGTGGAAGCAGTCAGGCTGTCGCATGCCTGTCGTACGTCAGCCCCGCAGTGCGAGCGGGTCTCAGGGGCGCACGCCGCCGACCCCGCACTGCTCCTCGCTGCTGCCGGGCAGCGCCTCCTCCGACGGGACGATCACCCCGGCTGCGTCTCCGGGGGTGGCTGAGAGCGCGCCCGGGCCGGGACCCCCGGTCTCGTCGTGCCCCGGCCGGGCGGCGCCGGGCTCCAGGGGAGCGGTCCCGCTCTGCCCCTGGTGCATCGCTTGCGCGCCGGCGCCCACATCAGCCACCTGGTGCTCGGTCGGGTCGTCCGCCGGGTAGCGGCCGGGCTGCTCGCCTGTCGAAGCCGGCACAGCCTCGGGCCTGTGTTCCGGCGTACGGCCTGCGGCCGGGTGCGACGGTGCCTGCGGGTCACCGGCGCCGACGTTCATGCTCGCCAGGCTCGGGGGCTCCCGCGGCGCGCGGGGATCGCTCGCGTGCTCGTCGGCCGGCGTCGGCTCGGCCTTCGCCTGGTTGGTGTCCGGCGAACCCTGACCGCCGGGCTCGGTGCGGTCCTCGAGAGTCACCGGCCCGTCGCCGGTGGTGTCCTCGGGCTGGCTGCTCTCTCCGGGCTGCGTCATGCCGTGGGCAGTACCCGCGGGCCCGACCTACGTACCGGGAAGCTCCAGGTCAGGCTTCTCGAGCTTTTCGACGTTGACGTCCTTGAACGTCAGCACCCGCACGGACTTCACGAACCGCGCCGGCCGGTACATGTCCCAGACCCAGGCGTCGCTGAGCTGCAGCTCGAACCACACCTCGCCGTCGGCGCTGCGCGGCTGGACGTCGACGCTGTTGGCCAGGTAGAACCGCCGCTCGGTCTCGACCACGTAGTCGAACTGCCGCACGATGTCGCGATACTCGCGGTAGAGCTGCAGCTCCATCTCGGTCTCGTACTTCTCGAGGTCTTCTGCACTCATGTCGTCGCACTCACCATCACGACAGTCTGCCGCACGGCCGCCCGGACGTTCACGTAGCTGAACCGGTGTTGGTCGCAGGGACCGTGCTCTGACAACGCCGCCTGGTGGCCGGGCACCGAGTAGCCCTTGTGGACCTCGAAGCCGTACGCCGGGTGCTGCTCGGCCAGCGCGACCATGAGGCGGTCCCGGGTGACCTTCGCGAGCACCGAGGCCGCCGCCACGCAGGCCGCCACCCGGTCGCCCTTCCACACCGCCAGCGTCGGCGCCGGCATCCCGGGGATCGAGAACCCGTCGGTCAGCACGTAGGACGGCGGCACCGCGAGGCGGGTCACAGCCTGACGCATCGCCCGCACGTTCATGACGTGCAGCCCGCACCGGTCGACCTCGCCCGGCGGGACGACGACCACCGAGGTGGCGAGCGCGCGGCGGAGCACCTGGTCGTACGCCCGCTCCCGCGCCGCCTCGGTGAGCAGCTTGGAGTCCGCGAGCCCGGGCACCTCGCCCCGGGGGCCGAACGGCAGCACGACAGCGGCGACCACGAGGGGACCGGCGCACGCCCCGCGCCCGGCCTCGTCGGCGCCGGCGACGTACGGGAAGCCTGAGCGCTGCAAGACCCGCTCGAGCGCCCACAGACCGCTCTCGACACGCACCACCGGACGGGGCGGCAGGAGGCTCCTCGTCGTACCGGTCACCCGATCGACCCTAGTGCGACCGCGGGCAGGGGCCCGGTCCGGTCAACCGTCGAGACGTGCGAGCAGGCCGGCCAGGTCCGGCGGATAGACGGTCTCGGTCGTCAGGCCGAGATCGCTCCGGGACCACCACCTCCACCCCAGCACCGCGGCCACCTCGAGCGGGCTGAAGGCGGTCGGGGCGGGTGTGAACCGCGGCCGGCGCAGCAGGAAGTACTCCTCCTCGGACCGGACGTGCACCCCGCCGAACCAGAACTGCGACACCCGCTCGTGGACCACCGGACCGAGCTCGTCAGGAGCCACCACGAGCCCGGTCTCCTCGGCCAGCTCCCGTGCCCCCGCCTGCTGGGCGTCCTCCCCCGGGTCGACCCCGCCGCCAGGAGTGTTCCACCAGGTCCCGGGGCTGTCTCCCGCCGGATCGCGACAGCACATGAGCAGAACGTGACCCGACTTGTCCACGAGCAGGAGCCTCGCGGCCCGGCGCGGCGTCGGGGTGCTCACCGAGCCGAGGCTAGCGCCGTCGCGAGCTTGCGCACCCGCCTTCGGCCAGAGCCGAACCGGACGCTCCGAGCACGCAGCAGGGGCGGGCTGCTCCCCCCTCGAGGTCACAGAGGTGGGTGCGCAGGCTCCCCACCTGGCTAGGGCAGGTCCCAGTCGTCGTACGGCTCGTCGACGCGCTCACCGACGAGCAGGTGCGGCAGGACGGTCGGCAGGTGGCGGGGGAAGAAGCGTGCCCGGCTCACGGCCAGCTCGGCAGCGGACCACCAGCGGACGGCATGGACGGTGTCAGCCTCGGCGGGCTCGAGAGCGTTCTCGGTGACCTCGGCCGTGACGACGAGCCGGGCCAGTCGGACGTGCTGCCGGCTCTGACGCCGGCGACCCAGCCAGGTGTAGTCGACGTCCTGGGTCCACAGCAAAGGCCCGACGGTCTCGGGCGGCACGATCACCCCGGTCTCCTCGCGCACCTCGCGCACGCCGGCTGAGGCTGGGTCCTCCCCCGGCTCGACCCCGCCGCCCGGAAGCTCCCACCAGGCCGTGGCCCGGTGGCCGGGGTCGGTGCAGCCGAGCAGGAGCACGCGCCCTGCCGGGTCGAGCACGACCAGCCGGGAGGACAGCCTTGCCGGGCCGCTCAGGCGTGCCGCGGGACGTAGCGGCGCCGCCGGCGCAACCGCAACGCGGCGATCGGGAGAACAGCGACGCCGCCGAGGGCGTAGGGCGTCGAACCGACCCGGAGTGCACCGGGCCCGACCGGGCCGAGGGACATCGCCGGCTGGTCGAAGGTCTCGGGCACCCCGAGGCCACCGACGTGATTGATCGGGTAGATCTTCGCGAACGCCCGACCGACGATCCGGTCCTCGGGAACCGTCTCCCGGGTCGGTCGGCTGTCCTGCGACATGGACCGGTGGTCGCCCATCACCCAGTAGCGCTTGTCCGGCACGAGCACCCCCGGCGCTCCGGTCGGGCAGAGCTGCACGCCCTCCCCTGCCTCGCAGAAAGGCTCCCGGCTCGGTACGTCCCCTGGATAGAGGTAGGACTCCTCGTTCAGCGGGACCGGCTGCCCGCCGGCCGGCTGGACGGTGACCCTGCCTTGGTCATCACAACAGGCCACCCGGTCGCCGGGTATCCCGATGACCCGCTTGATGTAGTCGTTCTCGCCGGGCGCTCCGAAACCCAGGAACTGCTGGACCTTCGCGAGCGGTCCGCTGCCGGCCTGCACGGCACGTTGCTCAGGACCGTTCTTCGCGAGGTTGTTGCTCGCGTCGAAGACGATCACCTCGCCGCGACGGACGTCACGGAAGTCGTAGACCAGCTTGTTGACCAGCACCCGGTCGTTGATCCGGAGGGTGTTCTCCATCGACCCTGAGGGGATGTAGAACGCCTGGATCAGGAACGCTTTGATGAGCAGCGCGAGCCCGAGGGCGACGATCAGCAGGATCGGCAGCTCACGCCAGAAGCTGGTCTGCTTCTTCCGGGGCGCCGGGGCCGGGCCGTCGAGCGCTGACCCGGGTTCTGTCATGCGGCGAGCCTAGGTGGACCGGTCATACGCGACGTGCGAGCTCAGCCCTTGACTGCGGGCGCGGCCTGGACGATCTCGCGCTTCTCCTTGATCTTGGCCTTCTTGCCCCGCAGCTCGCGCAGGTAGTAGAGCTTGGCCCGCCGGACGTCACCACGGGTGACGACCCTGATGTCCTCGATGACCGGCGTGTGGACCGGGAAGGTGCGCTCGACGCCGACGCCGAAGCTGACCTTGCGCACCGTGAACGTCTCGCGCACGCCCCCGCCGGAACGACGGATCACGACGCCCTGAAAGCGCTGGACACGGGAGCGCGCGCCCTCCACGACCCGCACACCGACGTCGAGCGTGTCCCCCGGCCGGAAGTCGGGGATGTCGCTGCGGAGCTGCGCGGCGTCGAGCGCGTCGAGGGGGTGCATGGGGGCGTCGCCTTCACATTCGGTGCGGTCACGGGAGGCGGCACGACGTGCCACCCGGGCAGGACGGCACAGATCATGGACCCGGCGCCGTCAACAGCCCTCTACTGTGCCACAGTCGCGCGCCAGGGCGTCGCGGTCCTGCTGCGTGAGCTCGAGGCCTGCGAGCAGCTCAGGACGCAGCCGGGCGGTACGACGCAGCGAGGCGTCCCTGCGCCACCGGGCGATCCTGGCGTGGTCGCCCGACAACAGCACGGGCGGGACGTCGATGCCCTGCCAGCAGGCGGGACGGGTGTAGGCAGGGGCCTCGAGCAGGCCTCCGAGCCCGTCCGCAAAACTGTCCTGCTCGTGGCTGGCCGCGTTGCCCAGCACACCGGGGATCAGGCGTGCGACCGCCTCGACGACGGCCAGCACCACCACCTCTCCGCCGGCCAGCACGTAGTCGCCGAGCGACACCTCCCGCACGGGCATCCGTCGGCGGGCGTGCTCGACGAACCTGCCGTCGATGCCCTCGTAGCGTCCGCAGGCGAACACCAACCACGGCTCGGTGGCCAGCTCGGCCGCCGTGCGTTGCGTGAACAGCTGTCCGCTCGGGGTCGGGACGACCAGGGTCGGCGCGGGACCGTTCGCGGGGGCGACCTCGTCCAGGGCCTGGCGCCAGGGCTCGGGGGTCATGACCATGCCGGGCCCACCGCCGTACGGGCTGTCGTCCAGCGTCCGGTGCACGTCGTCGGCAGCCCACCCACGCAGATCGTGCACGTCGATCTCGAGCAGCCCCCGCTCCCGGGCCCGACCGATCAGCGACAGCCCGAGCGGCGCGAGGTAGTCCGGAAACGCCGTGAGGACGCTGACCCTCACGTGCCGACCGTCATGCGCCGACCCGTCAGTGCCCAGGCCCTCATGTGCCCAGCTCCAGCAGGCCCTCCGGAGGCGTCACGACGACCCGACCACCGGGCACGTCGACGACCGGGACCATGGCAAGCAGGAACGGGACGAGCACCTCGCTCGTGTCCGGTCGCCGGATCGCCAGCACGTCTCCTCCCGGCAGGTGCAACACCTCGGCCAGCTCACCGAGCGGCGTGCCGTCGCCCAGCTCGACGCGCAGCCCGACCAGCTCGTGGTCGTGGAAGGAGTCGGGGTCGCCGGTCGGAGGCAGCGTTCGGGCGTCTACCTGCAGCAGGGTGTCCCGGAGCAGCTCGGCCTGGGTGCGGTCCGCCACGCCCTCTACGACCATGATCAGCCGCCCGCTGTGGTCGCGCGTCGAGACGACCGTCAGCGGCCCCCGCTCGGCGGGGTCGGTGAGCAGCACGGCCCCGTCGGCGAAACGCCGGTCGGGATCGTCGGTACGCACCTCGACGGTGAGCTCGCCGCGGATGCCCTGCGGCTTGCCGATCCGTCCGACGACGAGCATGAGGGGCTTGTCGTCGGACGGGCCTGGCTGGTCCGCAACCGGCTCGGGCTCGACGGGTTCCGGCTTGACGGAACCCGGATCGGCAAGCACCTGTTCGGGCTCGGCCGGGACCGGCGCCGAGGACCGGCGACGATGCCCGGCGACCCGCCGGGACGGGGCGGGCACGTGCTAGCGGACCTCGTCGGTGTCGACGACGTCGACCCGGATGCCGCGGCCACCGAGGGCTGCAGTCACCGTACGGATCGACTTGGCCGTGCGGCCTGCACGGCCGATGACCTTACCGAGGTCGTCCGGGTGCACCCTGATCTCCAGGGTGCGTCCACGACGCCCGGTCACCAGGTCGACGGTGACGTCGTCCGGGTTGTCGACGATGCCACGCACGAGGTGCTCGACGGCCGCGTCGATCACTCCGCGGCCTTGCTCTCCGCCGGGGTCTCGGTGGCGGGGGTCTCGGTGGCGGGGGTCTCGGTGGCCGTCTCGTCAGCAGGCGCCTCGGCGACCGCGTCCGGGGTGACAGCAGCCTGAGGGGCCTCGGCTGCGGCGACGGCCTCGACCGTGTCTGCGGCCGGCTTGTCCGAGGCCGGCTTGTCCGAGGCCGGCTTGTCCGAGGCCGGCTTGTCCGAGGCGGGCTTGTCCGCAGCAGCCTTGTCCGAGGCCGGCTTGTCCGCGGCGGCCTTGTCCGCAGCCTTGTCCGCGGCGGGCTTGTCCGCGGCGGCCTTGTCGACGGCCGCGTCGGCCTTCGGGGCCTTCTTCTTGGACGGCGTCGTCGCGTCGCCCTTGCCCTCGGTGTTGCCCAGCGACGCGGCCTCGAAGGCCACACGCTTGTCAGGCCGCGGCTCGCGAACCTTCATCGGCTCCGGGGCGGCCTCGCCCTTGAAGCTCTGCCAGTCACCGGTGACCTTGAGGATGCGCTCGACCGGGTCGGTCGGCTGCGCGCCGACCCCCAGCCAGTAGGCGGCCCGTTCGGCGTCGACCTCGATGAAGGAGGGGTCCTCCTTCGGGTGGTACTTGCCGATCGTCTCGATGACCTTGCCGTCGCGCTTGTTGCGCGCGTCGGCCACGACGATGCGGTAGTAGGGCGCGCGCTTCTTGCCGAGGCGCATCAGCTTGATCTTCGTTGCCACGTGTGCGGTGCTCCAGGTGAGGACGTACGGGGGTGCGCGGCTCGCCTCGCGTGGGGGTGCGCGCGGCCGGGCGTGAGGACACGCCGGGGACGGGTAGAGGGCCGTCCGCCGGTGCCGGTTCGCGGATCAGTCTGCCAGAAGCCCACAGCAAGGCGCTGTCGGCGTCCCCAGCGAACCCCGTCCCGGCACCTGATCTTCCTCAAAGTTGCCGCAGACCGGACGAACGCTCACCGTACGGGGAAGATCGCGGCGGCTAGCGGGGGCGGCGCAGGCTGATCTTCCTCAGAGTTGCCTCAGACCGGACGAACGCCCACCGTACGGGGAAGATCGCGGCGGCTAGCGGGGACGGCGCAGGCCGAACGGGTCTGGCGGCTCGTTCGCGCGGCTGGACGCCTGTGCGGGCCCCTGGGCTCGGCCCTGCAGCCCGAACGGGTCCGGGCCGGTCGGGCCAGGCGGCAGCTGGGGGGACTGCGGGGCATCCGGCAGGGCACGCGGCTTGCTCGGGCCACCGCCGGCGCGGCCCGGGCCCTTCTTGGCCTTCTTGCCCTGGGCACGCTGCTTCTTGCGACCGCCCCCGAGCCCCGGTATGGACGGCATCCCCGGGATACCGCCGCCACCGCCACCCATCTGCCGCATCATCTTCTGCGCGTCGTGGAACCGGTCGACCAGGTTGTTGACCTCGGGCACGGTGCCACCGAAGCCCTTGGCGATCCGGACCCGTCGAGAGGCGTTGAGGATCTTCGGGTCGCGCCGCTCCTGCGGCGTCATCGACTGGATGATCGCTGCGATCTTGTCGATGCTCTTGTCGTCGACCTGAGCGAGCGCTTCCTTCATCTGCCCCATGCCCGGCAACATCCCGAGCAGGGACGTCAGCGAGCCCATCTTCTTGACCTGCTGCATCTGCTCGAGGAAGTCCTCGAGGTCGAAGTCCTTGCCGGACTGCAGCTTGCCGGCCATCTTCTCGGCCGAGTCCTGGTCGAAGTGTCGTTCGGCGCTCTCGATGAGCGACATGACGTCACCCATCCCGAGGATGCGCGAGGCCATCCGCTCGGGGTGGAAGACGTCGAACTCGTCCTGCTTCTCGCCGGTGGACACGAACATCACCGGCGAGCCGGTGACATGGCGTACGGAGAGGGCCGCGCCGCCACGGGCGTCGCCGTCGAGCTTGGTGAGCACGACGCCGGTGAGACCGACGCCGTCCCGGAACGCCTCGGCGGTCTCGACCGCGGACTGGCCGATCATCGCGTCGATGACGAAGAGCACCTCGTCGGGCTGCGTCGCGTCGCGGATGTCGGACGCCTGCTGCATCAGCTCGGCGTCCAGGCCGAGTCGGCCGGCGGTGTCGACGACCACGACGTCGTACTGCATGCGCTGTGCGTGCGCGACACCGTCACGGGCGACCTGCACGGGATCGCCCGGGACGCTGCCGGGCTCCTGGCCGGGGGCGGTGCCGCGGTGGGGGGCGAACACCTCGACGCCGGCCTGCCTGCCGACGATCTCCAGCTGGGCGACGGCGCTCGGGCGCTGGAGGTCGCAGGCCACCAGCAGCGGGGCGTGACCCTGGCGCTTGAGCCAGGCGCCGAGCTTGCCGGCCAGGGTGGTCTTGCCGGCGCCCTGCAGGCCGGCGAGCAGGATCACGGTCGGCGGGTTCTTGGCGAAGCGGAGGTGCCGCGTCTCGCCGCCGAGGATGCCGACGAGCTCTTCGTTGACGATCTTGACGACCTGCTGGGCGGGGTTCAGCGCCTGGCTGACCTCAGCCCCCCGGGCGCGCTCCTTGACGTTGGCGATGAACACCTTGACGACCGGGAGGGCCACGTCGGCCTCGAGCAGGGCGACGCGGATCTCGCGCGCCGTCGCGTCGATGTCGGCCTCGGACAGCCGACCCTTGCCGCGCAGCGACGTGAACACCTTGTCGAGCCGGTCGGAGAGGGTGTCGAACACCCCGCGGACTCTAGTCGGGCGAGAACGGCCCGCCCACGTCCTTAGGCTGACGGGCATGTCGCGGATCGCCGGTTGCGCCCTGTTGGCCCTCGCGCTGCTGGCGGGCTGCAGCAGCGGCCCCGCCCCCGTACCGTCCCCGACCCCGACCCCGACCCCCTCGGCGGTCCCGTCCGCGACCGGCCGAGGCGTGACGCTCGACGGGGACGACCTCGGCGTGACCAGGGTCGGCGCCGACTTCCGCGCAGCGGTGGGGGCTGTCAGCGCCGTGCTCGGGCCACCCACGGCCGACCTCGCCACGGACGTCGTGTGCGTCGCCAGCGAGGACGAGGTCGCCTGGGGCGACCTGCGGCTGGCGTCCAGCGGCGGCAAGCTTGCGGGCTGGCTGAACCAACGCACCGACCTCGGCACCGACAAGGGCATCACGGTCGGGAGCACTGTCGCGGACGTGCTCGCGGCATACGGCGACACCGTCGTGCTGCGGGCCGGCACCTCCGACGCCGGGCCGAGCTTCGCCGACGACAAGGCCGGACTGGCTGGCGGCATCACGACCGAGAAGCCCGACGGTACGGTCATCTACCTCTACGACGGGGTCTGCGCGCCCCCCTGACCCGCTAGCGCACGGAGCACCGCCGCGCGGACCGGCTGCCGGGCGCCCTCGGCCAGCGGCAGCCCGTCCGGACCGACGACGTAGAACGCGTCGACGACGTCGGCCCCCAGCGAGCTGCAGTGGGCGGAACGTACGTCGAGCCCGCACCCCTGCAGCGCCGCCGTGATCCGGTGCAGCACCCCGATCGCGTCGGCGGCTCGCACCTCGACGACGGTGCAGTCCGCGCTGGCCTGCTCCAGCAGCCGGACCGTGGGAGGCGCTACGAGCAGAGCGGGCCGGGCGTAGGCCTGCTCTCGGCCCGCCAGCGCGGTAGCGAGCGCCAGCTCCCCGCTGTCGGCCCGGCGCAGGTCGTCGCGCATGACGTCCCGGTCCGGCATCGACCCGAAGCGCGGCGCCACCCGGAGCACCACGACGGCGACGGCGCCCTCCGTCCGGACGGCGGCCGACCGCACGTCCAGCCGGTGCAGCGCGATCACCCCGGTTGCCAGGGCCAGCAGCCCAGGACGGTCAGGGGCGACCACCGTCACCTCGTCGTCCCGGACGGCGAGGTCCAGCGCGCCGGAGGCGACCAGCTGCTGCTGCCAGGCCGCCAACGGCCCCGGCGGCGGGGGCGTCTCCCCCTCGAGCACCGCCGCGGTGAGCGCGACCAACCGGTTGACGAGCCCGGCTTTCCACGGTGACCACGCGGCCGGCCCGGTGGCGCCCGCATCCGCCTCGGTGAGCGCGTGCAGCAGGGAGAGCGTCTCCGCGTCACCGACCAGGTCGGCCACGCCGCGGACGGTCGCCGGGTCGTCGAGGTCGCGTCGGGTGGCGACGTCGGGAAGCAGCAGGTGGTGCTGGACAAGCGTCACCAGCACGTCGGTGTCCGCCCGGTCGAGCCCGAGCCGCGGTCCCATGACCGCGACCATCTCCGCGCCCACCTCGCTGTGGTCTCGCGACTGACCGGTCTCGTCCACGTGGCCCTTGCCGATGTCGTGGAGCAGCGCGGCGAGCAGCAGCAGGTCCGGTCGGGCGACGCGGCGGGTCAGAGCAGCAGCACCGGCCGCGGTCTCCAACAGGTGCCGGTCGACCGTGAACCGGTGCAGGCTGTTGCGCTGCGGCCGGCTCCGCACGTGCGCCCACTCGGGCAGCAGCGGCGCAAGCAGACCGGCCTGGTCGTAGGCCTCGAGCACCGCGACCGCAGGCTGACCGGCGGAAAGCAGCCGCACCAGGGCGTCCCGGGCAGGTGCGGGCCACGGCTCCGGCATCGGCGGGCAGAGCCGGGCGAGACGTTCGGCCGTGCTCGGGGCGACAGGCAGCCCGGCGTACGCGGCAGCGGCCGCGACCCGCAGCGGCAGGAGCGCGTCCTGCTCCGGGTCCACGCCGCGGGCGAGCACGGCCTCGCCGCCCTGGCTGACGACTCCGTCCGCGAGCGGCGCCCGCTCCGGACCCTTGCTGCCCGCCCCCCGACGAAGCCCCAGGCGACGTCGGGGTGTCGGAGCGGGCAGGACGCGCCGCCAGGTGACGTCGCCCTCGTACGCGATGGTCCTGGCCGCGTCCGAGACGGCGATCATCAGGGCGTCGGCGTCCTCGAGCCCGACCGCCCCGGCAACCGCGTCCTGTTCCTGCAGCAGCAGCCGATCGACGACCGTGCGGCCCGCGCCGATCGTGCGACGGTGCAGCTCGCCGCGGACGTCCAGGAGCAGCGTGAGGGCCTGGACGGCCTGCGGACGCGGCGGGTCGGCCACCTGGGCGACCGCCAGGGCCCGCAGCGCGTGGGCGTCGCGCAGGCCGCCACGG
>JBBSTR010000065.1:0-12383 GCA_038235705.1 Mycobacteriales bacterium | reverse complement strand
GGCGGACGCACCGGCCCCGTCCCCCCGCCGCCGACCAGCCGTCGCGAGGCCGCGAAGCGTCTCCGGACCAAGCAGGCGGAGGCACGGGCCAACGGCACCGACAAGCCCGGCCGTCAACCGACCGAGCGTCAGCTGAAGCGAGACTCCGGTCCGGTTCGCGCGCTGGTGCGGGACCTCGTCGACGGACGTCGCAACGTCGCCACCCTGGTGCTGCCCGTGGTGCTCGCCTACCTGCTCGCCCAGCTGACGAAGAACGCAGCGGTGTCCGCCCTCGCCGTGCGCCTCTACACGCTGGTGCTGCTGCTGGTGATCGCCGACGTGATCGTGGCCGCCCTGGTGATGCGTCGGGCCATCCGGGCGCAGTTCCCGGGCGAGACTGCCACCCGGGGGCACATCCTCTACGGACTGCTGCGATCGACGACGCTGCGGCGGTTCCGGCTGCCGAAGCCACGCGTCACCCCGGGCCCGCTGCTCGGGCGCTTCCGCCGCTGACAGCGCGCCGGGCGGCGCGTCGACGTCCCTGCGTGTCGCGAGGCCCTGGAGCTCTCGTCGGGTAACAAGACGGAGTGCTTCCTCGTCGTACGGTCCTGCTCCCCCTCGCCCTGATTCTCGGGCTCGCCGCCTGCAGCTCGTCCACGGCGTCGCCGGGGAGCACCGCCTCGGCAGGCGCCCCGTCGGCGACGGTCAGCGCGAGCCCGACGCCCAGCCCCACCCCCCCCGCCCCCCCCCCCCCCTGAGCCCCGGGCCCGCCGCCGCCAGCTCGCCCACGGCGCCGCCGGGGCCCACCGCCGCGGCCGGCGCCCCGTCGGCGAGGGGCCGCGCGCGCCCGCCGCCCCGCCCCCCCCCCCGCCCCACCCCGCCCCCCCCGCCGCCGCCGCCACCGGAGCTGTCGCGCGGCGGCCGGACGGTCTTCCCCGGGCACATCGTCGTCGGCTTTTACGGCGTGCCGCAGGGATCCGGTGACCTCGGGGTGCTGGGTCACGGCACACCGGACGCACAGGCTGCCGCCCTGGAGAAGGCGGCCGCGCCGTTCGCGGTGGCGGCGGGCAAGCCGGTCCTGCCGGCGTTCGAGCTGATCTCGACAGTGGCCCAGACCTCGCCGGGCAAGGACGGCGACTACAGCGGGCCGCTCACCCCCGAGCAGGTGCAGACCTACCTTGACGCGGCCCGCAAGGCCAAGATGCTGCTCATCCTGGACCTGCAGCCTGGCCGGGCAAGCTTCCTGGACCAGGCCAAGCTGTTCGAGAAGTTCCTCAAGGAGCCGGACGTCGGCCTCGGCCTCGACCCGGAGTGGAAGCTCACCGCGACGCAGCGACCGCTCAGGCAGATCGGCAAGACCAACGCCGCGGCGATCAACGAGGTCTCCGCGTACCTCCAGGGGCTCGTGGACGCGGGCGACCTGCCGCAGAAGGTGCTGGTCGTGCACCAGTTCAAGTCGTTCAGCATCCCCGACCGGGACCAGGTCGTCTCCCGCCCCGGGCTCGCGACCGTGCTGCACGTCGACGGCTTCGGCAACCAGGGGGCGAAGAAGCAGACGTACGACGTGCTGTCGTCCAAGGGGGGCCAGCTGATCAACGGCTTCAAGCTGTTCTACGACGAGGACACCAACCTCATGACGCCGGCCGAGACGATGGCGCTCGTTCCCCAGCCGCAGCTGGTCACCTACCAGTAGCCGGCGCCTCTCGAGGTCGGGCTCACCTCAGAGGGCCGACAGCGCTGCGAGCACCTGGGCCCAGGCCTCGCTGCCCGGGTCGAGGTGCGCGAAGTGGTCGCCGGGAACCGGCACCAGCCGGACGTCCGGGTCTGCCGCGGCGTAGGTCTCGCTCTGCGCGTACGGGACGAGCGCGTCGGTCCGGCTGTGCAGCAGCAGGGTCGGCACCCCGCTCGGCGCGAGCGATACCGGGTCGGTCACGTCGTAGCGCTCCGGCACCTGGGCAGGACTGCCGTCCAGCAGCCGGCCCACCGCGCCGCCGCCGAGGTTCTGCGCGAAGCCGTCCCGGAGCGCGGCGACCGGCGCCTGCCCGATCACCAGCACCGGCGCTCGGCGCGGCCCGGCACCCGGCGCCCCGGCGGGGAGCCGACCCCGCGAGCCGAGCCAGAGCGCCAGCTGTCCCCCGGCGGAGTGGCCGACGACCGCCACCTTGGCGACCCGGGGGTCGTCCGTCAGGTGGTCCTGGGCAGCGGCGACGTCGAGCAAGGTCTGCGGCCACGCGGTGTCGGCGGCTGCGTAGTCGACGTTCCACACCAGGAACCCGCGTCCGGCGAGGTCGGCGGCGACCGTGTCCTCCAGCGACCGGTCGTACTCCGGGCCCCAGTAGCCGCCGTGCACGAGCATCACGGTGGGGAACGGCGGGTCGCCGACGGGCACCCACAGCTCGCCGCGCTGCGAGGGCCCGTCGCCGTACGCCTCGACCGTGCGCACGACGCCCTCGGGAGTCTTCGAGCACCCGCTCAGCCCGATCGCACCGAGCAGACCCAGAAATCGTCGACGGGTCAGGACGGAACGTCCAGCCCCATCGGTCCGTACACCTTGCGGTCGCCCTCGAACAGCGTCACCTGCGCGACCCCGGCGTCGAGCAGCTCGCGCCAGGTCTCGCCGAGCCACGTCTCGGCGTCGGCCTGGTTCGGGAACTGCTCCACCGGGAACTCCGGTGCCTCGGTCGGGCTGCCGTCAGCGGTCTCGTAACGCCAGGTCCAGGCCATCGGGTCCTCCGTGTCGCGTCGATCAAGTGCAGGTACGGCAGGCTATCGGGCATGCGCGTACGTCTGCTCGGGACCGGGGCCAGCAACGGCTGGCCTGACCCCTGGTGCTCCTGCGGTTCCTGCGCCGCGGCCGTCCGGCAGGGCGTGCTGCGCGGGCAGACCGGCGTGCTCGTCGACGACCGCCTGCTGCTGGACCTCGGCCCGGAGCTGCCCCGGGCCGCGCTGCGGCAGGGCGTGTCGCTCGCCGGCGTCGAGGCGGTCCTGGTCACGCACGAGCACGAGGACCACTGCGCGCCCGCCAACCTCATGTGGCGCACCTGGCAGGCCTCGCCGGGACCACTCGAGGTCGTGGGCCCACCGGCCGTGCTCGCGCTGCTGGCGGGACGGACCGACGCGACGCTCGTCCCGGCCGCCGACGTCATGGAGGTCGCCGGCTATCGGGTGCGGGCCCTGCCGGCCGCGCACGTGCCCGGTGCGGTGCTCTACGACGTGGAGGCGGACGGTCGACGGCTGCTCTACGCCACCGACACCGGCGTGCTGCCGCCCGAGACAGTCACCCACCTGACCGGCCGGGCCTACGACCTCGTGCTGCTCGAGCTGACCTCCTCCGGGTCCGACCTGCACCTCGACCTCGTGACCTGGCCGGCCCAGGTGGAGCGTCTTCGCCAGGTCGGCGCGGTGGACGCAGGCACGCGAGTCGTGGCGGTCCATCTCGGGCACGGCAACCCGCCGCCAGACGTGCTCGACGGGCTGCTCGCCTCGTGGGGCGCATCGGCCGGGCGGGACGGGCAGGTGATCGACCTGTCCGCTCCCCTGGCACGACGGGTGCTGGTCCTCGGCGGGGCCCGGTCGGGCAAGTCGGCGTACGCCGAGGGGCTGCTCGAGGGTGACGGGACCGACGGGGCCGTCACCTACGTCGCGACCGCTCCGGAGCGACCCGGTGACGACGAGTGGTCCGCCCGGGTCGCCGCGCACCGGCTGCGGCGACGACCGGGCTGGACGACGCTCGAGACCCCGGACGTCGCCGGGGTGCTGCGGTCCGCATCCGGCCCGGTGCTGGTCGACGACCTCGGGCTGTGGCTCACCCGGGTGCTGGACGGCTCGTGGGACAGCCCCGAGCAGGTCTTCACCGCTGCGCTGACCGAGCTGCTGGACGCGTGGCAGAACTGTCGGACCGTCGCCGTGCTGGTGTCGCCCGAGGTCGGCTCCGGCGTGCACCCGGAGCACCGGTCGGGGCGGCTGTTCCGCGACCTCCTCGGCACCACGAACACCGCCCTGGCCGCCACCGCCGACCAGGTCGTGCAGGTCACCGCGGGCATCGCTCGCAGACTGTCATGAGGAGGCCGGCATGAGGACCGACCCGGTCGCACCGGAGCCCGTCGAGGGTGGGACCTCCCGGCTCGGCACGCTGGGCCCGCCCCTGCTGAAGCTGGCGGCGATGCAGGGCAGCTGGCCGCCGCACGAGCCCTCCCGGGTCGCCGCCGCGCCGGTCGCGAACGGTTGGGACGCCGGGCTCGCGGCCGCGGACGCCCTCGTCGACGAGGGCGCCGACCTGGTCGTCGTGGCCGGGGGCGGACCGCCTGCTCCGGCGCTGGCACTGCTGGCCTCGCTGCTGTCCCTGGAGCCGGTCGCCTCCGTCGGCACCTCGGCGCAGCCGGGCTGGACCGCTCTGGTGGCTGAGGTCCGTGCCGGGGTCCGGGCCGGCCGGGCCCACCTCGCCGACCCGCCCGGCCTGATCACCGCGCTGGACGCCCAGCCGCTGGCGGGGCTCGCCGGGGTGGTGGCCCGGTGCGCGGAACGGCGTACGCCGGTGCTGCTGTCCGGCGCTGCGGACGCCGTGGCCGCCGCCGTCCTGGCCGACCGGGTCGGGCCGGGCACCGTGCACTGGCTGCTCGCCGGGGTGACCGCGCCGGCCGGCGGGCCCGCCAGAGGTCTCGCCGACCTCGGGCTCACGGGGGTCGTAGACCTCAGGCTGGGCCTGCCCGAGGGTGCGGACCTCGCGCTCGGCGTGCTGCTCGGAGCGATCCGGCTGGCTCGTGCCTGACGGCCTACGGCTCGCGCTCACGACTTTCACGGTCCTGACGGTGCGCGGGCCGTCCTCGTTCACCCGACGCACCGCCCGGGACGCCGTCCTGCTCGCCCCGCTCGTCGGGCTCGGGCTGGGGCTCGTCGCGGCCACGGTGATGTTCGCCCTGCGCCTGGCCACGCCGACCTCGTCCGAGGTGGCTCTCCCTGCGGTCGCGGCCGTCGTGGTGCTGGCTTTCGCCACCCGGGGGCTGCACCTGGACGGGCTCGTGGACACGGCGGACGGGCTCGGGTCGTACGCCCCGCCCGAGCGGGCCCGCACGATCATGAAGGAGCCCGGCGTCGGAGCCCTGGGCGTGGTCACGCTGGTGCTGGTGCTCGCGGTCCAGGTCACCGCGCTGATCGCCTGCATCGGGGGTGGGCACGGCACCGCGTCGCTGCTGCTCGCGACGATCACCGGCCGGCTAGCGGTCCTCGCGGCCTGCACACCACGGACCCCCGCCGCGTCCCCGGACGGCCTCGGCGCGACGGTCGCGGGGACGGTCCCGCGCAACATCCCGCTGCTCTACGCGGGTGTCGTCGCCTTGCTCGCCGGGCTCGCCGAGCTGTTCGACGAGCGCACAGCCCCGCTCGTGGACCGGTTCCAGGACGCGGGTCAGGTCGTCGTCGCGCTGGTCGTCGGGCTCGTGGTGGCGCGGCTGCTGCGCGCGCACTGCGTGCGACGTCTCGGCGGCATGACCGGCGACGTCCTCGGGGCCCTGCTGGAGGTCACGACCGCGGTCGTGCTGGTCGTCGTCTCGCTGGACCTCTGACCCCGCTGTCGAGCCGGACGGCCGGCGGAGGCCCTCTCCGATGATCTTCCCCCTACGTCGGGACACGCCGACGAGCTTCGACGAGGAGGGAAGATCGTCACGGGGAAGCGCGGCCAAACCCCCGCACGGCGCGTCCGGGCTACGCACGTGGGGTCAGTGCCCTTGTCGCTCGGGTCAGAGCGCGGCGAGGATGGTCTCGGCGATCTGCTGCGGGGTCGGGCCGTCGACGTCGACGACCAGGTCGGCCACCTCCGCGAACAGTGGCTCGCGCACCGCGGCGAGCCGGCGGAGCGCGGTCTCAGGGTCGCCTTCCAGCCACGACCGGCCCGCTCCCGAGCCGACCCGCTCGGCGAGGACCGGGATCGGAGCGCGGAGCCAGACGACGTGGTGCGCAGCCTGCAGCCGGGCCTTGTCGGTCGGGTCCATGACGACGCCGGCGGCGACCCCGGCGACCAGCGGCGGGTCAGCCCCGAGCACCCAGGTCAGCGCGTCGCTCTCCGCCTTGCGGAGCGCAGGCTCTCCGCCCGCCGCCAGCAGCTCGGGCGCGGTCATCCCCACCGCCTGCTGCAGGAGCGCGTCGTTGTCGTGGTACGTCCAGCCGGTCAGCTCGGCGAGCGCATGCCCGACGGTGGTCTTGCCCGCCCCCATCAACCCGAGGAGCAAGATGCGGTTCACCGGACGTGGGACGGCACGAACGGCGGTTTGACCACCTTCATGACCGACGTACGTCCGCGTACGTCGACCGTGACCTCGTCGCCCTCGGCGACGCCCCGCTCGAGCAGCGCGAGCCCGATCCCGACCTTGCGCGACGGGGAGAACGTGCCGCTGGTGACCTCGCCGATCGTGCGACCTTCCCGGCTGACCACCATGTGCGAGCGAGGGATGCCCCGGTCGGTGGCCTCCAGGCCCCAGAGAAGCCGGGCCGCACCGCGCTCACGTTCGGCCACCAGCGCGTCGCGCCCCCAGAACGCGGGCTTGTCCCAGCCGACGGCCCAGCCCGTACGCGCCTGGACGGGGGTGATCTCCAGCGACAGGTCCTGACCGTGCAGCGGATAGCCCATCTCGGTGCGCAGTGTGTCGCGGGCGCCGAGCCCGCACGGCACCGCGCCGGCCTCGAGGATCGCGTCCCACAGCTCACCGGCGTCGTCCCAGGCCGGGAGCAGCTCGAAGCCGCGCTCGCCGGTGTAGCCGGTGCGGGCGACGACGACCTGCTTGCCCCGCCAGGTCGCGGCGGACGAGCTCATGTAGTCGTGGTCGGTCGGCAGGCCCAGCTGCTCGAGCAGGCGCGGGCTCTCCGGGCCCTGCACCGCGAGGACGGCGAGCGTGGTGTGCAGATCCTCGACCTCGATCCCCTCGGGCGCGTCAGCCGCCAGCCGCTCGATGACCTGAGAGCTGTTAGCGGCGTTCGGGATCAGAAAGATCTCGTCCTCGCTGCGCACGTAGGCGATCAGGTCGTCGACGACGCCACCGGTCTCGGGATCGCAGCACAAGGTGTATTGCGCCTGACCTGGCCCGATCCGCCGCAGGTCGTTGGTGAGCCGGGCGTTGACGAAGTCCAGCGCACCCGGGCCGCGAACGACACCTTTGCCGAGGTGGGAGACGTCGAAGACCCCGACCTTCTCGCGCACGGCGACGTGCTCCTGAAGGACCCCGGCGTAGTGGATGGGCATGTCCCACCCACCGAAGTCCCCGGTCTTGGCGCCGAGCGCGATGTGCCGGTCGTACAGGGGGCTGGTCCGCAGGGTCACCCGCGCGAGCCTAGCGACGCGGGCGCGAGGCAGCGGTCAGGCGGACGGCAGAGCCTCGGCCAACGCGTCGAGGTCCGCCTCGCTCACCCAGGCGGCGGTCGAGACCCGGAGCACCGGCTCGTGCAGGTCGGGCGAGCGCCCGGCTGGGACCGCGCTGACGAGCAATCCTCGCTCCAGCATCCTGGCCCGGGTCGTGACAGGGTCGCCGCCGCGCAGCGTGGTGATGCCGGTCGGTTCGTCGATCGGCTCGACCACCTGCCACCCCGCACGCCCGAGCACGCTCCTGGCGTACGAGGCCCGCTCGAGGATCACCGGCAAGAGCTCGGGTGACCACTGTCTGACGGCGACGGCCAGCCCCACCCGCCCGGCGACATGCGCCTCTGCACTGTCGAACCTCAGCATGCCGGGCAGCGTCCGGTTGAGCGTGGGCGGCGCCAGCAGGTGCGGTTCGACGTGCGGGTCGGCAGCGAGAAACCCCACCCCGCGCGGCCCGCACAGCCACTTGCGGGACGTCCCCACATAGCCCGCGCAGCCGGCTGGCACGGTGACCTGCCCGAGCGACTGTGCGACGTCGAGCAGCAGCGGCACCCCGCTGCCGAGGACGTCCGTCACCGGCTGGAGCACGCCGCGCTGCGAGGCGATCTGCGGGAACGTGAGCAGGTCGAGCCCGTCCGGGACGCCGGTGACGCGGCCGAGATCGTCGACCGGCAGCGGAACCAGCCGCCACCCACGCTCGGCGGCCACCTCGGCCAGGACGTACGCATTCCCGCCGTACTCGCTGCCGACCGTCCCGACCGCCGACCCCCGTGGCAAGGGCCATGCACGCACCAGGGTGGCAAAGGCGTCACCGGCGTTGTCGCTGAACGCGACCGGCGCCCCGCCGAGCAAGCCCTCCAGCACGGCCCGCCCGTCGTCCGCAGCCGACTGCGCGACATAGCCGCCGTGCGCCGCCTCCGCCCGCAGGTGCGCGACCTCGGCGTCGAGCACGGCGGTCGACACCCGCCCGCACGCGGCGACGTCCAGGTGCACGACATCGCACGGAACCCGAGACGCCGCCCAGCCCTTGGCGGGAAGGGTCCTCGGGTCAGGCGCTTCTGGTCTGCTCACGCACAAACCCTCTCATCAGGCGATCCACCGATGATCGAGAGGGCGCGAGGGGACGTTCTGATGATCCGGCCCCTGATCAGGGAACCCCCTGATCAGGGACCGACGCCGCTCAGGGAGCGATGGTCGCCGTGTCGATGACGAAGCGGTAGCGGACGTCGGAGCCGACGACCCGGTCCCAGGCGCTGTCGATGTCGTCCGCGTCGATCACCTCGACCTGTGCGGCGATCCCGTGCTCGGCGCAGAAGTCCAACATCTCCTGGGTCTCGGCGATCCCGCCGATGTTCGAGCCTGCGAGCGAGCGCCGACCGCCGATAAGGGCGAAGGCGGGCACCGTGAACGGCTCCGGCGGCGCGCCGACGGTGACGAACACGCCGTCGACGTCCAGCATCCCGAGGTAGTCGGCCACGTCGCTGCCGGCCGAGATCGTCGAGACGATCAGATCGAAGCGGTTGCGCAGCCGCTTGAACGTCCCGTCCTCGCTCGTCGCCTCGTAGTGGTCAGCCCCGAAGCGCTTCCCGTCCTCTTCCTTGCTCCGCGTACGGCTGATCACCGTCACCTCGGCGCCCATCGCGTGCGCGATCTGCACGCCCATGTGTCCGAGGCCGCCCATCCCGACGATCGCGACCCGCTTGCCCGGGCCGGCGCCCCAGTGCTTGAGCGGGGAGAACAGCGTGATCCCGGCGCACATCAGCGGCGCGGCCTGGTCCAGCGCCATCGACTCCGGGACCTTCACGACGAAGCCCTCGGTGACGACGATGCTCTCGCTGTAGCCGCCGTCGGTCGGTCTGCCGTCGAGCTTCCCGTCGTACGTCCCGACGTTGCCCTTGCGGCAGTTCTGCTCCTGGCCGGCCTCGCACTGGTCGCACTGCCCGCACGAGTCGACCATGCAGCCGACACCCGCCCGGTCACCGACCGCGAAGCCGGTGACGTCGCTCCCGACCGCAGAGACGGTGCCGGCGATCTCGTGCCCGGGCACCAGCGGGTAGGCGACCCGGTCGTGCCACTCGCCGCGGCCGGTGTGGATGTCGGAATGACAGATGCCGGCGTACGCGATGTCGATCACGACGTCCTTGGGGCCCGGCTCACGCCGCTCGATGGTGATGGCCTCGAACGGCTTTCCGGGTCCGGGGGTGGCGCGGGCGTGGACGGTGGGCACAGTGCAGCTCCTCGGGGCAGGGGGTGACGGCTGGTCCTTGCCCAGGGGGTGAGCGGCGGGAACGCTGTGCCGGGATGTCCCTGCTCACGCCTGGAGACGCACGCCCAGCCCCGGTTCCGTGATCAGGTGGCGCGAGCCTGCTCACGGCGGTCCAAGGCGCGGCGCAGCGCAGCCCGGACCTCGTCGTCGTCCGCTGCGAGCAGACGGGCGTCGCGCACGAACGTCTCGGCGTGGCGGTCCAGCGAGCGGCGCAGCTCAGCCGCTGGGCGCCGGACGACGTCGGCGACCCTCGTGCCGGCGCCCCGCCGAGAGGTGACCAGCCCGGCCGCCTCGAGCCCGGCGTACGCCCGCCCGACCGTGCCGACGGCGAGCCCGAGGTCGGCGGCGAGCTGCCGCAGCGGCGGAAGCCGCGCCCCCGCCCGCAGGGTCCCCCCGCCGATCAGGTCGGTCAGCTGACGACGCAGCTGCTCGTAGGGCGGTGTCGGGTCGGTCGTGTCGACGACGAGCGAGGGTGTCGTCAACGGACGGCGCCCGCCGGCACAGGTCGGGCGGGCACCAGCAGCAGGGCTGCGCACCACAGGCCGAGCCCGAGCGCGAGCGGGATCACCACCAGCAAGGCGCAACCGACGACCGACCAGATGACCGGCGGGGCGCAGATCCCGAGCAGTCCGCTCGCTGCGAAGGCACCGGCGCCCACCAGCGGGACGGTTACCAGCAGCCCGACCGCGGCGGTCACGGTCGTCACCGAGGATCGCCGCAGGGCGTCGTCCAGCTGAGCGTTCTCGCCCTCTCGAGGCCGGACGACCACCTTCGCGACGGCGAACCCTGCCACGACGAGCCCGAACAGGACCACACCTGCCAGGGGAAGCGAGTAGTAGCTGCCGGGCCACGGACCACGCGCCTCCCCCGCCGTCGCCGAGCACACTCGCGCTAGTGATCGGCCGGGCCGTCCCAGGTCGTCCTCGCTCCCCCAGGCGGACGTGAGAACCAGCAGCACGCCGAGCAGGACCGTCCCCGCCGCGACCGCTGGCCCGAGCACGCGAGGCAGATAGTCGCTGACGCGCCGTACCTCGATCCCGGCCGCCCGCATGGTCCCCTGCGGTGGTGGGACCCGCAGCTCGCCGACGACCACGCCCAACAGCACGCACAGAGCAAGCAGCGGCGCCGCAAGCATTGGGCCGCGCCCGAGCAAACCCTGCCGAGCAGCGACGACGCCGACCACGACACCGACCAACAGGCCCGCAAGACGCCCGCGACCCGTCGTGACCGCGACGGCGGCCAGCCGGCCGGTCGAGGCGACGGACGTTCGGCCGCGCACCCCTGTCAGCGTGGCCAGCACCGCCACCGTGACGGTCAGCAGCAGGATCAGCACCGCGAGCGGCAGGACGGTCACCACAGGACGCTCCTTGTGTCAATGAATGGAGACAAGGACGAACCTGGCCCGTCTGCCTCCTTGTGTCAAGCACCAAGCACAAGAACTACAGATCATGGCCGTCAGGAGTGCGACTGCGCCTCGACGCTCCCGATCGCGACGGTGCGGCGTCAGGTCAGGGCTTGTGGGCCAGGGTCACCAGGAAGTCACCGTCGTCGTCGGTCCAGGTGCGGGTGACGTCGAGCCCGGCGGCGGACAGCTCCTTGCGTACGCGGTCCGGGGTGAACTTGCTGCTCACCTCGGTGCGCATCTGCTCACCCTCGGCGAACTCGACGGTCAGGTCGAGGCCTCTGATCTGCACGGTCTGGTCGCGCCGGGACACCAGGCGCATCTCGATCCGGGCCTCCGCCTCGTCCCAGAGCGCGACGTGCTGGAACTGGTCGAGGTCGAAGTCGGCCTCCAGCTCACGGTTCAGCACGGCGAGCACGTTGAGGTTGAAGGCGGCAGTGATGCCCAGGGCGTCGTCGTACGCCGGGACGAGCCGGTCCGCGCCCTTCACCAGGTCGGTGCCGAGCAGCACGCTGTCACCGGTCACCAGCGTCGCCGAGAGGTCGGCGAGGAAGGCGGCACGCGGGCCGGGCTCGAGGTTGCCGATGGTGCCGCCGAGAAACGCCACCATCCGGCGACCTTCCCGCGGGAGGAGCGAGAGGTGCTCGGTGAAGTCGCCGACCACGGCGTGGACGTCGATGCCCTCGTACTCCGCGCCGACCTGCTTGGCCGCCATCGAGAGCACCCACTCGTCGACGTCGAACGGGACGAAACGTCGCAGCGTCCCTGCGCGGGAGAGTGCATCGAGCAGCATCCGGGTCTTCTCCGACGTGCCACTGCCCAGCTCGACCAGGGTCTCCGCGCCGGACAGCTGGGCGATCTCCGGCGCGTGGGCCGTGAGGATCGCCGCCTCGCAGCGGGTCGGGTAGTACTCCGGGAGGCGGGTGATCTGGTCGAACAGGTCCGAGCCACGGGCGTCGTAGAACCACTTCGGCGGCAGCGTCTTCGGGGTGGCCCCGAGGCCGGCGCGGACGTCTGCCTCCAGCGCGTCGCGCATCGCGGTCGGTCCGAGATGGTTCTCGAGCTCGGTGGTCACAGGTCCTCCGGGATCAGGGGGTGGTGGACGGGTCGGAGGTGCCGTGATCGGTCCTGACGCCGCAGGACCCAGCGGCCTCGGGTTGCTCGTCACCGTCTCACGACCGTGCGTGTTGAGCAGGCTCGGCGGAGCCATTCCGGGTGGACGTCGACCGGCGGGGCAGGACGGTCTCACCGCCCTACCGAGGAGTCCCATGCCTGAGTCCACCTTCGACGTCATCGTGATCGGGGGCGGGTCGACCGGCGAGAACGTCGCCGACCGAGTCGTTCGAGGGGGCTTGACGGCCGCGCTGGTGGAGGACGAGCTGTACGGCGGC
>JBBSTR010000064.1:0-12410 GCA_038235705.1 Mycobacteriales bacterium | reverse complement strand
TCGGGAGGCGGTGGATGTGCTTCCGGACGCCGAGGCGGGGCTGCTTCCCGGACTGGTGGTCGGCGACACGACAAGGCTGTTGCCACAGACCAGAGAGGATTTCCGTACGGTCGGGCTCACGCATCTCACCGCTGTCTCGGGCTCCAACGTGGTGATCGTGCTGGCGGCCGTGCTGCTGCTGTCCCGCTGGCTGGGGCTGGGACTCCGGGCCGGGCCGGTCCTCGGTGGGCTGGGACTGCTCGCGTTCGTGGTGCTGGCGCGCCCGTCGCCGAGCGTGCTGCGTGCCGGGGCGATGGGCGTGGTCGGGCTGCTCGCACTGGCCACCGGCGGCACCCGCCGGGCGGTGCCCGCGCTCGCCGGGGCGGTGCTGGTCCTCGTGCTGGTCAGTCCTGACCTGGCGGCGAGCCCCGGTTTCGCGTTGTCGGTCCTGGCGACCGGCGGGCTGCTCGTGCTGGCGCCACCCTGGCGGGAGAGGCTGGCGGCTCACGTGCCGGGCTGGTTGGCCGACGCGATCGCCGTGCCCGCAGCCGCGCAGCTGGCCTGCGGCCCGGTGATCGTGGCGATCTCCGGTCAGCTGGGGCTGCTGTCGGTGCCAGCCAACCTGCTGGCCGTCCTGTCGGTCGCCCCTGCCACCGTGCTCGGGGTCGCCGTCGCCCTCACCGCGCCGGTCAGCATGACCGCGGCCCAGGGACTCGCGTGGCTGGCCTACCTCCCGACCGCGTGGCTCGTGCTGATCTCCAAGATCGGGGTGACGTTGCCCGGCGCGGTGCTTCCCTGGCCGGACGGCGGTCGCGGGGCGCTCGTGCTGGCCGCGCTCAGCGTCGGCGCGCTCGTCGTCAGCGGTCGTCCTCGGCTGCGGCGTGTGCTGCTGATCGTCGGCACAGTCGTCTCGGTCACGCTGGTCGGGCTGCGCGAGGTGGCGCCCGGCTGGCCACCACAGGACTGGGCCCTGGTGATGTGTGACGTCGGGCAGGGCGACGCGCTCGTGGTGCGTACCGGCCCTGGGTCGGCGCTGGTCGTCGACACCGGACCCGAACCGGCGGCCGTGGACGGCTGCCTGTCCGACCTCGGCGTGCGTCAGGTGCCGCTCGTGCTGCTCACCCACCCGCACGCCGACCACGTCGGTGGGCTGCCGGGCGTGCTCGCCGGGCGGACGGTCGGCGCGATCGAGGTCAGCCCGGGCGACGAGCCCGAGGCGCAGGTCGAGCTGGTGACCGACTGGGCGGCGACCTCTGACGTCCCGATCGTCGTGGCCGCACCCGGCGAGCGACGCGCGGTCGGTGCCGTGAGCTGGGAGGTCCTCGGGCCGCGACGCCTCTACACCGGGACGCGTTCGGACCCGAACAACGACAGCATCGTGCTGCGCATGCAGGTGGGGGGCGGGCAGGGCTTCTCGGTCCTGCTCACCGGCGACGTCGAGCCGGAGGCTCAGGCCGACCTGGTCGCGTCCGGCGTCGACCTCCGGGCCACCGTCCTGAAGGTGCCGCACCACGGTTCGAACCATCAGCTGCCGACCTTTCTCACCTCGGTCGGGGCACGGGTGACGCTGACCAGCGTCGGGGCGGGCAACACCTACGGCCACCCGTCCGCGGACACGTTGGGCCTGCTGACCCGGACCGGCGCGCGCAGCTATCGCACCGACCTGGACGGCGCGACCGCGCTCGCACTGCGCGACGGAGTTCTCACCGTCACGGCTCGATCCGGCACCGGCTCGACCGGTTGAGCTCGGTCCAGGAGCGGCCACGTGAAGTCACAGGCCTTCGACCGTCGCCACGCTCAGGACTGCCCCTCCTCGGCGTGGCAACATCGTGGGGTGGCAGGTCAACGGGGTGGCTCGCGGTCGGGGGCGACGACCGGGTCGACGGCGGACAGGGGCGAGCTGGGGCCGACGGCTCCGCTCACGCTGATCGTCGGCGAGGAGGACCTGCTGGTCCGTCGCGAGATCGACCGGGTGCTGCAGGCCGTGCGCGACCAGGCCCCCGAACAAGGGCTCGAGGTCAGCGAGCTGTCTGGCGACCAGGTGCGGCCTGGCGACCTCCCCGAGCTGCTCGGCCCGTCCTTGTTCGGCGAGCCGCGGGCCGTCGTGATCCGGGGCGCGCAGGACCTGGACGAGAAGGCGTTCGACGACGTCCAGCACTACCGGAGGGAGCCGGCGGACGGCACCACCCTCGTCCTGTGCCACGCCGGGGGCAACAAGGGCCGAGGGATGCTGACCCGGCTGGCCGACAACCAGCAGAAGCCCGTCGGCAAGCAGTCCGCCGACGCGAAGCCGGTGACGCTGGAACCGGTGCGCCGGGTCGACGCGGCCAAGGTCACCAGGCCGGCCGAGCGGCGGCAGTTCCTGATGCAGGAGCTGAAGGGCGGGCACCGGATGAGCGAGGGTGCCGTCGACCTCCTGCTCGCCGCAGTCGGCGGTGATCTTCGCGAGCTGGTGTCGGCGGTGGAGCAGCTGCGGGCCGACGTCGAGGGGTCGCTGGACGAGACGACGGTGGGCCGCTACTACGGCGGACGTGCCGAGCTGAAGGGCTTCGACGTCGCGGACCGGGTGGTCGAAGGAGACCTGGCCGGCGCCTTGGAGCTGACCCGGTTCGGTGCCGCGTCCGGGCTGGCGCACGTGCTCGTGACCAGCGCGGTCGCGGACGGGCTGCGTTCGGTGGCTCGGGTGGCCAGCTCCGGCAACGCGTCGTCGAACGTCCTGGCCGGCCAGCTCGGGATGCCGCCCTGGAAGATCGACAAGTGTCGCAAGCAGGCACGCGGCTGGCACCCGGACGGGTTGTCGATGGCGCTCAGGGCGGTCGCTGCGGCGGACGGACAGGTCAAGGGACGATCGGTCGACCCTCAGGCAGCGGTGGAGACGATGCTGGTCGCGGTCGTCACGGCGCGCGCGACGGCCGGCGGGACCCGCCGGTGAGCGCGACCGGCCCACCGGAACCGGGACCCAGCGCGCACCAACAGGATCCGCAGCAACCAGAGCCGGCGGGGTACGGCGCCCGACCCAGGCGCGCGCACCGTTCCCTCTACCTGCGGCTGCTCGGGATCGAGCACCTACAGCCGAACGGTTGGCAGCGCGCGCTGCTCGGTGAGGGCGCCGTGGTGGTCGGCATCCTGCTGACGCTGGCCGACGTCGCGAGCGCCTGGGTGATCGTGGTGCTCCCGGTCGCCGTCGCCCTGCTGGTCAAGGCCAACGACATGCTCGCGGGCGAGCTGGGGCGACAGAACACCCAGGATCGGTCCGGGCCCGGGACAGCACGAACGCCGGGCCCCCGCAGGGACCCGGCGTCGTTGGAGCCGGAGGGCTAAGCGGCCTTGCCGAGCGCAGCGACGCGCTTAGCCATGGCCGACTTGCGGTTGGCCGCCTGGTTGGCGTGGATGACGCCCTTGCTGGCGGCCTTGTCGAGCTGACGGGAGGCGACCTGCAGGGCAGCCCCGGCCGTAGCCGCGTCGCCGGCTTCTGCCGCCGTGCGGAACTTGCGCACCGACGTCTTCAGGGCGCTACGGACGGCCTTGTTACGGATCCGGGCCTTCTCGTTGGTCTTGTTGCGCTTGATCTGCGACTTGATGTTTGCCACGCGGAAGAAACCTCGGGTGATCGGGGGCGCGCAGGCTGCGGCCGACGCGAAGACCGACCTTAGCAGTCGAAGGCCGGCGTCCGTCCTGGGGCAGTGAGGTGCAAGGCTGGCAGGACTATTCACTGTCACCGAGCCCGGAGCCGCCCGTGCCGCCACAGCCGTCCTCCCCCTCAGCCACCGACCTGTTCCACGGCTACCGGCTGCAGGAGCACGGGGCCTACGACGAGCTGTTCCGGGCCGTCGGCGACCCGTGGCCGAGCAGCGCCAGCCTGTACGAGGCGCTTCGGTCGCTGTCGACCGAGGACCTGGACGGCCGCTCGGTGGCGCTGGCCCGGGCCTTTCGCGACCAGGGCATCACGTTCAGCCTGTCCGGCGAGGAGCGGCCGTTCCCGTTGGACCTGGTGCCGCGGATGGTGGACGCGCAGGAGTGGGAGACCATCGAGCGGGGGGTCTCCCAGCGCGTACGCACCCTGGAGGCCTTCCTCGCCGACATCCATGGCGTCGGCGAGGTGCTCAACGAGGGCATCGTGCCGCGCCGGGTCGTGATGAGCAGCACCGCGCACTCGCGGGCCGGTCACGGGGTGGTCCCGGCCAACGGTGTGCGCGTCCACGTCTCGGGCGTAGACCTCGTCCGGGACGAGGAGGGCACCTTCCGGGTGCTGGAGGACAACCTGCGTACGCCTAGCGGCGTGTCGTACGTCATGGAGAACCGGCGGGCGATGACCCGGGTGTTCCCGGAGCTGTTCGCGACCCACCGGGTGCGGCCGGTCGCCCACTACCCGGAGCTGCTGCTGGCTGCGCTCCGGGCGGCAGCCCCGCGCGACGTCGACGAGCCGGTCGTGGTCGTGCTGACCCCCGGCGTCTACAACAGTGCGTACTTCGAGCACTCCCTGCTCGCCCGGATGATGGGCGTCGAGCTGGTCGAGGGCCGTGACCTGACGGTGCGCGACGACGTGGTCTGGATGCGCACGACGTACGGCGAGCAGCGCGTCGACGTCGTCTACCGCCGGATCGACGACGACTTCCTGGACCCGGTGCACTTCCGTCCCGACTCGCTGGTGGGCTGTCCCGGGCTTCTGAACGCCGCGCGGGCAGGTCACGTGACGATCGCGAACGCGGTCGGCAACGGGGTGGCCGACGACAAGCTGCTCTACACCTACGTGCCGGAGCTGGTGCGCTACTACCTGGGCGAAGAGCCGATCCTGCCCAACGTCGACACCTATCGGTGCGAGGACCCGGAGGCCAGCGCCCACGTCATCGCCAACCTCGACACGCTGGTGCTGAAGCCGGTCGACGGCTCCGGGGGCAAGGGGCTGGTGATCGGCCCGCAGGCCACCGACGAGGAGCTGGCGACGCTCAAGAAGGCCGTGCTGGCCGACCCGCGCGGCTGGATCGCCCAGCGGGTCGTGCAGATCTCGACCAGCCCGACCCAGGTCGGCAACAAGCTGGCGCCGCGCCACGTCGACCTGCGCCCGTTCGCGGTCAACGACGGCGAGAAAGTCACGGTGCTGCCCGGCGGGCTGACCCGGGTTGCGCTGCCCGAGGGCTCCCTCGTCGTCAACTCCAGCCAGGGCGGAGGGTCCAAGGACACCTGGGTGCTGGCGTCCGCCGCCGACACCGACACCGAGGGCGACGACGGCCGTCCGCCGTTGCTGCCCCCGCCGGCGACGCGACAGCAGCCCAAGGACGGCCCGGGCGTGGGCGATCAGCAGCAACAGCAGCAGCAGCAGCAGGGGAGGTCGTCGTGCTGAGCAGGGTCGCGGAGTCGCTCTACTGGATCGGTCGCTACGTCGAGCGGGCCGAGGACATCAGCCGCTTGCTGGACGTGCACGTGCACGCCCTCATCGAGGACCCCTGGATCGACTCCGTCGCCGCTGCCACGGACCTCATGGGGGTCATGGGGATGACCAGCGAGCCGAACGAGCTCGACACCGGCTCGCTCGCGCACCGGTTGAGCTTCAAGCGTGGTGACGCCAGCTCGATCGCCGGCGCGATCATCGCTGCCCGGGAGAACGCCCGTGGCGTACGGGAAGCGCTCTCGTCCGAGCTGTGGGAGGCGCTCAACGCGACCTACCACTCGCTCGCGGCGCACGAGAACGCGGCCGCCCGGCAGGGTCCGGCGCCGTTCTTCCGCTACGTGAAGGAGCGCGCCGCCGTGATCGGCGGACTGCTGGACGCGACGATGCCGCGCGACGACGGGTGGCGCTTCCTGGTGCTCGGGCGCTCGCTGGAACGGGTCGACATGACGACGCGGCTGCTCTGGTCGCGGGCCGGCCAGCCCGGCACCAGCAGCGGCTGGGCGGGACTCCTCCAGAGCTGCAGCGCACACGAGGCCTACCTACGGACCTATCACGCTGCGATCGAGCCCGAGCGGGTCGTGGAGTTCCTGGTGCTCGACCGGCTGTTCCCGCGCTCGGTCTACGCGGCGCTCGTCCAGGCTGAGGCGTGCCTGAACGACCTCGACCCCAGCTCCGGCCGATCCGGCCTCGTCGACGCCTCCCGGCGACTGCTCGGACGGGCCAGGACCGACCTCGAGTTTCGTACCCGCCAAGAGATGCTCGACGACCTCCCGGAGATGCTCGACATGCTGCAGCGCTCGGTCGGCGCAGCCGGCGACGCCCTCTCGGAGCGCTACTTCCACCAGGGCATGGCGCTCTCGTGGCGCGCGGAGGCGGACGCATGAGCTGGCGCATGCGGATCCGGCACACCACTGGCTACCGGTACGACAGCGAGGTGACCGCGTCCTACAACGAGGCCCGGCTGATCCCGCAGACCGGTCTCGACCAGCTGACGCTCGAGTCGACGGTGACGACCCGGCCCGAGACCCGGCAGCAGCGTTACTGGGACTACTGGGGCACGCAGGTCAGCAGCTTCGACGTGCACCTCCCGCACACCCAGCTGGAGATCGAGGCGGTCAGCGTCGTCGACACCGGCGACGCCCAGCCGATCCCGGACACGGCGACGTGGGAGCTGCTACGCAGCGACCGGGTGCGCGACCGGTGGATCGAGGTGCTCGTCCCGAGCGCCAAGACGGTGCCGGACGACACGCTCAAGGACCTGGCGATCGAGCTGGTCGCGGGGCGTTCGCCGTACGAGGCCGCGCTCGCCATCCTCGAGACGGTGCACGACCGGGTCGCGTATAAGCCCGGAAGCACCGGTGTGTCGACCAGCGCCAACGAGGCGTGGGGCCTGCAGGCCGGCGTCTGCCAGGACATCGCGCACGTCAGCCTCGCGCTGCTCCGGTCCGTGGGGATCCCGGCGCGCTACGTGTCCGGCTACCTGCACCCGGGCGGGGAGCAGGCCGCCATCGGCGAGACCGTGACCGGCGAGTCGCACGCCTGGGTCGAGGCGTGGCTCGGCAGCTGGTGGGGCTACGACCCGACCAACGCCTGCCCGGCGGGAGAGCGCCACGTGATCGTCGCCCGCGGACGTGACTACACCGACGTCGTGCCGCTGAAGGGGGTCTACGCCGGGGGAGGCTCGCAGAAGCTGGGGGTCACGGTCGAGGTGACACGCCTGCAGTAGCGGCGCGCGGTCGACCTCTCGGAAGCCCGCTGTTGCGCCCTTGCGTGCAAGATCATCGGTGATCTTGGCGCGGAATCCGGCGCGAAGATCACCAACGTCGGAGAGGTGGCCGTGCCGTGGCTCCGTAGACTCCGCAGGTGCCGACCACCGATCCGCGGGCGATCCGCAACTTCTGCATCATCGCCCACATCGACCACGGCAAGTCGACGCTGGCCGACCGCATGCTGCAGATCACCGGGGTCGTCGGTGAACGCGAGGCCCGCGCGCAGTACCTCGACAAGATGGACATCGAGCGAGAGCGCGGCATCACGATCAAGTCGCAGGCGGTGCGGCTGCCCTTCACGTCGGCGGACGGCCAGGCGTACGTGCTGAACATGATCGACACGCCGGGCCACGTCGACTTCACGTACGAGGTGAGCCGTTCGCTCGCCGCCTGCGAGGGCGCGATCCTCATCGTCGACGCAGCGCAAGGGATCGAGGCGCAGACGCTGGCGAACCTCTACCTCGCGCTGGGCAGCGACCTGCAGATCATCCCGGTGCTCAACAAGATCGACCTGCCCGCGGCGCAGCCCGACAAGTTCGCCGAGGAGCTGGCCGGGATCATCGGCTGCGAGCCCAGCGACGTTCTCCGGATCAGCGCGAAGACGGGCGAGGGCGTGCGCGAGGTGCTCGAGGAGGTCGTCAAGCAGATCCCGTCGCCGATCGGTGACCCGGACGCCCCGGCCCGCGCGTTGATCTTCGACAGCGTCTACGACTCCTACCGCGGTGTGGTCACCTACGTGCGCGTGATCGACGGTGAGCTGGTCGGCCGCGAGAAGGTGAAGATGATGTCGAACGGCGCGACGCACGAGGCGATCGAGGTCGGCGTCATCAGCCCGGAGATGAACCCGACGAAGACGCTCGGCGTGGGTGAGGTCGGCTACCTCATCACCGGAGTGAAAGACGTCCGGCAGTCCCGGGTCGGGGACACGATCACGACCGCCCGCCATGGGGCGACCGTCGCGCTCGGCGGCTATGCGGACGCCAAGCCGATGGTGTTCTCCGGGCTTTTCCCGCTCGACGGCAGCGACTACCCGGTGCTGCGCGAGGCGCTGGAAAAGCTGCAGCTCAACGACGCGTCGCTGACCTTCGAGCCGGAGACGTCGGTGGCGCTGGGGTTCGGGTTCCGGTGCGGCTTCCTGGGGCTGCTGCACCTGGAGATCGTCCGCGAACGGCTCGAGCGCGAGGCCGGGCTGTCGCTCATCTCGACCGCGCCGAACGTGGTCTACCGCGTCGTGCTCGAGACCGGCGTCGAGCACATCGTCACCAATCCCAGCGACTGGCCGACCGGCGCGAAGATCGCCGAGACCTGGGAGCCGACGGTCAAGGCCACCGTGCTCGGGCCGGCCGACGCGATCGGCGCCGTGATGGAGCTGTGCCAGAGCCGCCGCGGGACGCTCGAGGGGATGGACTACCTGTCCCCGGAACGGGTCGAGCTGCGTTACACGCTGCCGCTCGGCGAGATCATCTTCGACTTCTTCGACCAGCTGAAGTCGCGCACCCGCGGTTACGCGTCGCTGGACTATGAGATCACCGGTGAGCAGCAGGCCGACCTCGTCAAGGTCGACATCTTGCTGCAGGGCGAGGCCGTCGACGCGTTCAGCGCGATCGTGCACAAGGACAAGGCGTTCTCGTACGGGACGAGCATGACCACCAAGCTTCGCGAGCTGATCCCGCGTCAGCAGTTCGAGGTGCCGATCCAGGCGGCCATGGGTGCGCGCATCATCGCCCGGGAAAACATCCGAGCCATCCGCAAGGACGTCCTCGCGAAGTGCTACGGCGGTGACATCAGCCGTAAGCGCAAGCTGCTGGAGAAGCAGAAGGAGGGCAAGAAGCGCATGAAGACGATCGGTCGGGTCGAGGTGCCGCAGGAGGCGTTCATCGCCGCGCTCTCGACCGGTGAGGTCACCGCCCCCGTCAAGTAGCGACGCGAAGATCACGCACCGACCCGTGCAGCGACGTGAGCGTCTGCCACCATAAGCAGTGAAAGCCAGGCCGTTCGGGTGCCCGAGCGTTGAGCCTGTCGGACCCTCGTGGCAGGGTTTGGTGGTGACCGAGCAGAGCATCGACCCATATGCCGACCTTGCGGCCTTTCAGGGGCTGCCGAGGGCTTCGGGCTTGCAGCTGAGCGCAGACGGGGCGCGGCTCGTGACGACCGTGACCGGCCTCGACGAGGACGGTGCCCGGTTCGTCACCGCTGTCTGGGAGGTCGATCCTGCTGGACAAGCCCCGGCGCGACGGCTGACCCGGAGCAACAAGGGCGAGGGTGGCCCGGTGTTCGCCGCCGACGGCAGCCTTCTGTTCACCTCGGCGCGGCCGGGGCCCGACGAGCAGGACGACGAGCCGGCCGCCCTGTGGCGCCTCCCGGTCACGGGTGAGGCCGAGCAGATCAGCGTCCGCGCGGGTGGGATCGGTGGTGTGAAGGCGGCCCGAGGCGCGCCGGTGGTCGTTGCGCTCTCGAACACCTTGCCGGGCTCGACGGACGACGACGCCGAGCGCCGCAAGGCTCGCAAGGACGCCAAGGTCAACGCGGTCCTGCACGACGGCTACCCGGTGCGCTTCTGGGACCACGACCTCGGGGTCGGCTCTGACCGGTTGCTCGTGGGGCAGCTCGGGGACCGACCGGTGGTCTGGCGCGACCTCACGCCGGAGCCCGCCCGGGCTCTCGTCGAGGCGTCGCTGGACATCAGCGCCGACGGACGGACCGTCGTCACCACCTGGGCGCGCAGGGAGGCGTACGGGAGTCGCCGCACCACGCTCATGGCGATCGACACGGCGACGGGGGAGCGTCGCGAGCTGCCGATGGACGGCGCCAGCGAGGACAGCAGCCCGAAGATCTCCCTCGACGGCCGGCTGGTGGCCTTCATCAGGGAGACCCGCAGCTCGCCGAGCGACCCGCCGGACACGCGGCTGATGGTGGTCCCGCTGGACGGATCGGAGGAGCCGCACGAGCTGGCCCCGGGCTGGGACCGGTGGGCCACGAGTCATGTCTGGACGTCGGACGGGTCACTGCTGGTCACGGCCGACGACGGCGGACGCGGACCGGTCTTCCGGGTCGAGGACGGTCGGGTGACCCGGCTGACCGCCGATGACGCGCACTACTCCTCGGTGCAGGTCACTCCGGACGGCACGACGGCGTACGCCCTGCGGGACGCGATCGACGCCGCGCCCGCGCCCGTGCGGCTGGACGCCCGCACCCCGGGCGTGCCGCAGCCCCTCCGCGGGCCGGACGCCCCGGCCCCGCCAGGCCGGCTCGAGGAGCTGAGCACGACAGCGCAGGACGGGACGGAGATCCGTGCCTGGCTCGCGATGCCCGCCGGCGCAGGCCCGCACCCGCTGGTGGTGTGGGTGCACGGCGGACCGTTGTCGAGCTGGAACGGCTGGTCCTGGCGGTGGAACCCGTGGCTGATGGTGGCCCGAGGCTGGGCCGTGCTGCTGCCCGACCCGGGGCTGTCCACCGGCTACGGACGGGACATGGTGCGGCGGGGCTGGGGCGCCTGGGGGGCTGAGCCGTACACCGACGTGATGGCCCTGACCGACGCGGCGGAGCAGCGCACCGAGATCGACGAGACCCGCACCGCGCTGATGGGCGGCTCCTTCGGCGGCTTCCTGGCCAACTGGGTCGCCGGGCACACCGACCGGTTCGCCGCGATCGTCACGCACGCCAGCCTGTGGGACCTGGAGGGGTTCGGCGGCACGACCGACGGCGCCTACTACTGGTCGCGCGAGATGACGCCCGAGATGACCCGGGACAACAGCCCGAGCCGGCACGCCGACGCGATCACCACGCCGATGCTCGTCGTGCACGGCGACAAGGACTACCGGGTGCCGATCGGCGAGGGGCTGCGGCTGTGGTGGGACCTGATGTCCCGTGTCCAGGACCCGGCGGTCAACCCGCACCGCCTGCTCTACTACCCGGACGAGAACCACTGGGTGCTGACGCCGCAGCACGCTCGCCTCTGGTACGAGACGGTGCTGGCGTTCCTCGCCTGGCACGTCGACGGCGAGCCGTGGCGGGTGCCTGACCTGCTGCGCTGAGGTCGACGATCATGACGGCCGGGCGAGCTGTCCTCGCCCGGCGCCCACGATCGCGGGCGTGGGGAGCGCGGGCGTCCTGCGTCGGCAGGAGCCGAGGACGATCAGCGGACGGCCAGCCCGCTCTCGCGGGTCGAGCCGGCCAGCAGGCCGCCGACCGCCAAGGCGACCACGACCAGCAGCAGGGCCCGGAGCACCCCGCTGGCGCCGACCAGGAACCCGACCAGCGGTGGTCCGCCAAGGAAGGCCGTGTAGCCGATGGCCGAGACCACCGAGACCCGGGCGGCAGCACGGGTCGGGTCTTCGGCGGCGGCGCTCATCCCCACCGGGAACCCGAGAGCCGCGCCGATACCCCAGAGGGCCGCGCCCACCATCACCAGGACCAGGGGGCCGGCGAAGACGACCAGGAGCAGCCCGACCAGCGCCACCCCGGTCGCCGTCCGAAGCGTCGGCACACGTCCGAAGCGCGAGAGCAGGGCCCCGCCGCTCACCCGGCTGAGCGTCATGCCGGTCACGAACACCCCGAAGCCGAGGGCGCCCACGGCCTCGGTCGTGCCGTGCCCGTCGACCAACGCCAGGGCGAGCCAGTCGTTGGCGACACCTTCGGTCAGTGCGAAGGCGAGGACGAACAGCCCGATGAGCAGGGTCTGCCGGTCTCGCCAGGCGTCACGCACCCGTCCGACCGGGCCGGCTTCGCCGTGCGGGGTGACCGGCAGGAACGCCCGGACGACGAAGGCGACGGCCACCGCGGTGAGGACCCCGGTGACGATCAGCTGACCGACGAGGGCGACCGACAGCGTGGAGGCCAGCGCGCCGACGCCGGCGCCAGCGATCGTGCCGACGCTGAAGCCCGCGTGAAACCGCGGCATCAGGGTGCGCCGGAGCCGACGCTCGACGTCGGCCCCCTCGACGTTCATGGCGATGTCCCAGGGCGAGACGCCGGCCCCGAACAGGAACAGCGCGAACCCTGCGAGCACCGGGGAGCCGATGCCGGCCGCGGTGCCGAGGACGCAGAGCGCGACCCCGCCGACGACGGCGCTGAGCCGCACGGTGCGGGCCGGGCCGATGCGGGCCACGACCGCTCCGGCGGTGAGCAACGCGCCCACCGAGCCGATCGAGGTGCACAGCAGGAGCAGGCCCATCTGGCTGGTCTGCAGCCCGAGGTCGTCCTTGAGCGCAGGCAGCCGGGCCAGCCACGACGCGAAGACGAACCCGTTGAGCACGAACGCGGCGAAGACCGCG
>JBBSTR010000063.1:0-12516 GCA_038235705.1 Mycobacteriales bacterium | reverse complement strand
GACATCCCGCGGCTCGCGGTCGGGGTCTACGCCACGTCGACCCAGACGCCACTGTTCTTCGCCCAGGCCGTCGGCCGGTTCGGACGGGCCCGCCCGCACGGGGAGACCGCGTCGGTGTTCCTGCCCTCGGTCCCGGTGCTCATGGCGCTCGCTGGTCAGCTCGAGCTGGAGCGCGACCACGCCCTGGACGGCGCGGCGAAGGAGCAGTTCCTCGCCGACGAGCTGCTCGCGGCGGCCAACCGCGAGCAGGACGAGCTGCTGGACGAGGAACCCGCCTTCACGGCCCTGCAGGCCAGCGCACACCTGGACCGGGTGATCTACGACGGCGGGGAGTACGGCACGGGCGCCGCTCCCGGCTCACCCGAGGAGGAGGACTTCCTCGGTCTGCCGGGCCTGTTGGACCCGAACCAGGTGCGGCAGCTGCTGGCCTCGCGTCAGCAGGCCCAGATCTCGGCGAAGGTGGTCGTCGCCCCACCGCCGGAGCAGGTCAGGAGCACGTTCCAGCAGCTGCAGGCGATCCGCAAGGAGCTGACCGGCCTGGTCGGTGCGACGCACCACCGCACCGGGAAGCCGCACGGGGTGATCCACGCTGAGCTGAGGACAGCATGCGGGGGTCCTGCAACGGCACAGGCGACCGCGGCTCAGCTGCAGGACCGGGTGGAGATGCTGCGCACCTGGGCGCAGAAGGCGGCACAGCGCCGGTGACGGCGCCCGTGTCGCAGCGCCGGTGACGGCGGTCTGTGTGACCGCGAGACGGGCGGGGTGCCGAAGCGACTGGACCGGCTAGTGGACGTCGTCCATGATCTTGCCGGCCGCACCGGCGATGATGCCGATCACCAGGATGACCCCGCCCACGATCGCCAGCGCGAGGGACTTCACCGGCAGCGCCACACCGAGGATGATCACCGCCACGACGATCAGGCCGACGGTGACCCAGGAGCTGGTCTTGGTCTTGTGGACGCCTGCGCCCACCTCTGCCTGCGGTTCCGCCATGTCGTACGCCCTCCTCAGGGGTTGCTTGCGGGTCATCCTAGGCTGCGGTGGTGACGCCTGTGCCGCTGGACGGTGCGCACGACCTGCGGGCTGCGGACTACGTGGGGCTGACCGACGGCGTACGACGCATGAAGCACCGGCCCGAGGACGGTTTCTTCATCGCCGAGGGCGATCAGGTTGTCCGTCGGGCCGCCGACGCCGGCTTCCCGGTCCGGTCGGTGCTGGTGTCGCCGCAGCGCCTCGAGAACCTGTCGCCGGAGATCTCCGCGCTGGACTGCCCGGTCTACGTGGCGCCGTACGCGATGCTCGAAGACCTCACGGGCTTCCACGTCCACCGCGGCATCCTCGCCTCGTTCGGCCGGTTGCCGACACCGCCACCGGCGCAGCTGCTCGCGACCGCCCGCCGGGTGCTGGTCCTGGAGGCGATGAACAACCACACGAACCTCGGCGCGGTGTTCCGCAGCGCGGCCGGGCTGGGGATGGACGCGGTGCTGCTCTCGCCGACCTGCTGCGACCCCCTCTACCGCCGGGCGGTGCGGGTGAGCATGGGAGAGGTGTTCAACGTGCCTTACGCGTGGCTGGACGACTGGCCCGGCGCGCTGGCCCGGCTCGGTGCGACCGGCTGGCGGACCCTGGCACTGACGCCGGACGGTGCGGCGACCCGGCTGGAGGACGTCGTGCTCGCCCCGGAGGACCGCGTGGCACTGCTGCTGGGCGCCGAGGGTCCGGGGCTCACGCCGGAGGCGCTCGGCGCCCCGGTCGAGCGGGTCCGCATCGCGATGGCCCCGGGCGTCGACTCGCTCAACGTCGGGGCTGCCGCCGCCATCGCCTGCTGGGTGGTGGGGCGCCGTGACTGACGGGACGGGTCTCCTCGGTCGTACGGGAGGACGCACCGTGTCGATGTCGCGACCTCGTCGTGACCGTGCGTAGGCCCGGGTGGCCTAAGGTCCGCGGGATGAACGCAACCCGCCCCGCCCTGCTCGCCGCCGCTGGACTGATCGCCTTGACCGCCTGCGGCGGCAGCGGCCTCAGCAAGGCCGACTACGTCAGTCAGGCGACCACCATCTGCAAGCAGCTGACGGGCGACCTCCAGAAGATCGAACCGCCGACCAGCCCGGAGAAGGTCAACGAATTCTTCGACAAGAGCCTGAGCGTCTTCGCCGACGGGGTGGACAAGCTGAAAAAGCTCGACCCGCCCTCCGCAGACGCTGACAAGATCAAAAAGGCCCTCACCGACCCGTTGGGTGAGCGGCTCAGCGCGCTCAAGGACGCTCAGCCCAAGATCAAGAAAGCCGTCGAGAGCAACGACCCGACGGCCGCGTTCAAGGACCTCAAGGACCCGATCGCCGAGGCCGGCCCCAAGGCCGAGGTGGACAAGACGTTCCTGTCCGGCTACGGCCTGAACGACTGCGCCGCCGCCGCCAACTGACACGTCTCGCGGAGGTCAGTCCGTGCCGGCAGGGGCGTGCTGGGGCACCTCGAGCAGCCCGATCGGCGCTCTGAGCAGGGCGTCCGGCACGCCGAACCCCTCGACCAGCGCGAGCGCGTGCGGCCGCAGCTCGCGGCACAGCTCGTTGACCTCGGTCACCAACGCCTGCGAGTCGTCGGCGTTGAGGTAGCCGTGCTCCAGGAACCACGCCCGGTCCGCCTCGAGCTCGGACAGCGTGGCGAGGTCACGCAGGTGCGCCAGCACCGGCAGCTCCGGGTGGGCGTCGACGCATCCGGTGAACCGCTCGTGGACCAGCCGGCGCAGGTGCGCGTTGGCGGCGCCGAGAACGTGGTCCAGGACGTACGAGAGAGCCTGCTGCGACCCGAAACCCTCATCCTCCATGAGCTTCTTGAGCCGACGGGCGAGCGCGTCGACCATGCGCTCCTCCCGGAAGGCGAGCGCCTCGGCCTGCCAGGTGGGGTCACGCAGCTCGACCTTGTCCCGGGTCAGCCGACCGAGCGGTCCGGTCTCGCCGAGCAGCCGGGAGACCGTCCGGGTGGTGGCGTGCCGGGCCATCCCCAGCACGTCCAGCTCCTCGAACTGGCCGGCGTGCTCGCTGAGCAGCGCTTTGGCGACGAGCTGCATCAGCACCGTGTTGTCGCCCTCGAACGTCACGAAGACGTCGGAGTCGTCGCGCCAGGCCGCGAAACGGTTCTCCGACAGGTAGCCCTTGCCGCCGCAGCACTCGCGGGCCTGCTGCAGCGCCCCGGTCATGTGCCAGGTGCACAGAGCCTTCAGCCCCGCGGCCTGCTTCTCGACGTCACGGGTGTCGCCCGTCCCGTCGAGGGTCTCGGCGTACTGCTCGAGCAGGACGTCCCATGCCGCCTGCAGCGCGTACGACTCCGCGATCGGCGGCAGCAGTCGCCGCTGGTGCGTGAGGTAGTCCATCAGCGGCACGTCCTGCTCGATGCCGGTGCCGAACTGGCGGCGCCGCTCGCCCCAGCGGACCGCCGTGGTCAGCCCGTTGCGGGCGACCGACAGCGCCGAGCCCGCGATCGAGATCCGGCCCTCGACCAGAGCGCCGATCATCGTGAAGAACCGGGCGCCGGGAGAGTGGATCGGGCTGTCGTACGTGCCGTCCGCGTCGACCGTGCCGTAGCGGTCGAGCAGGTCCGCGCGCGGGATCCGTACGGCGTAGAAGCGGATGCGACCGTTGTCCACCCCGTTCAGGCCCATCTTGTCGCCGCAGTCCTCGATCTCGACGCCCTCGCGGTCCGAGCCGTCCTCGTTCCTGATCGGTACGACGAACGCGTGCACGCCCTGCTGCTTCCCGTCGACGTCGAGCTGGGCGAACACCACTGCCAGCCGCGCGTGCATGGCCGCGCTGCCGATCCAGTCCTTGCGGGCGGTCTCGTCCGGGGTGTGGAGCACGAACTCGCCGGCCTCCGCGTCGTAACGGGCCTGCGTACGGATCCCGCGCACGTCGCTGCCGTGGCCGCTCTCGCTCATCGCGAAGCAGCCGGGAAGGTCCAGCGTGCCGGTGTCCCTGAGGTAGGCGTCGTGGTGCCGTTTCGTGCCGAGCCGGTGGATCGACCCGCCGAACAGGCCGAACTGGACGCCGACCTTGATCGCTAGGCTGAGGTCGCCGTGGGCCAGCTCCTGGAAGCCCGCGACGCGGCCGGCCGGGTCGTCCTGCCCGCCGTACTCGACGGGGAAGCTGCGCGCTCCGGTCCCCTCGTGCGCGAGAGAGCGCGCCCAGTCCAGCACCTTGTCCCGGTACGCGTCACGCGGCAGCCCGTCGCCTTCCGGCAGGTCGAGGGCGCACAGGGCGGCCAGCGTCTGCGCGCGGACCTCGGCGTGCGGGCCGTCCAGCACCGCCTGCAACGCCTTCGGGTCCGGCGCGGCCACAGCGTGGTCGGCGGGGGTCTCGACACGGGTCTCGTCAGGACGTTCCTGGATGGCGGTCACAACAGCTGCCTACCCATCGCCCGCACCTGGATCACTCCGAGGGCCGCAGCATCCATCCCTGAGCGGCCGCCTTGCATCCGGCTGCGCCCCGCCCACGCCCGGCTGCCGCAAGATCACCGGAGCGTCTGCCCGGCTGCGACACACCCGCGCACGGCTGCCGCAAGATCACCGGAGCGTCTGCCGCGGCTGCGCCCCGCCCGCGCCCGGCTGCCGCAAGATCACCGGAGCGTCTGCCGCTCGATGAGCCATAAAGCACGCCCGTGCAAGGGTCAGAACATCCGTTGATCATGCTTGGAGCCAGGCTGGCGATACGGCGCGTCCTGTTTCAGGATCAGCCGGCCGGTTCAGGCGCGCGACGCCCAGGCTCCGAGCTGGTTCGTCCGGGACACCACCTGATCATGGATCCTGGGCCCCGGACGTCATGCCGGGACGCGAGGCCGCCCTTCGCGAGTCCTGCTGACCGGACAGGGTCGACGCTGACCAGCGGCGGGTCCGCCGACTACACCAGAGCCGGAGCCAGGAAGCCGAGAACGGGCACGAGAAGCACGCCGACCGCGGCGAGCCACACCAGCAAGGTCCGGCCGGCCGACAACGGGGGAGGCGGGTGCAGCAGCCGGTCGACGCGAAGGAGCACGTCGCCGGCAACACCCGGGCCGGGAGGGCCCGAGCCAGTGGCACCCGAACCGTCAGCACCCGACCCTCTGCCCCCAGAACCGGAGGGGCCCGAGCCAGTGGCACCCGAACCGTCAGCACCCGACCCCCTGCCCCCAGAACCGGCAGCACCCGCGCCGCCGGCTCCCAGGCCGCCGGCTGGAGGCAGGCCGCCGGCGACCTTGGCGAGCGCACGCGCCAGCACCCGGGCATCGTGCCTGTCCGCTGCCCGCCGGTCGGCGAGCACCTCGACCAGCAGTCCCACCTGGTGTTCGGCGCAGCGGACCGGGGGCAGCCACGGGAACGTGGCCCCGAGCGCGACGAACGGCAGCACGACGAGGTCGTGCCGCTGGGCGAGGTGGGCCCGTTCGTGGGCGAGCACCGCCTGCAGCTCGCGGTCGTCCAGCGCGGTCAGCACGCCCCGGGAGACGACGACGCGGGCACCTCCCGGCCGTACGCCCGGCAGGCAGTAGACGACCGGCACGGCGTGGTCGACGACGTGCGTGCCCTGCAGCAGCGGGTTGCGGGCGGCGACGAGGTCGAGCACCCGTCGGTGGCGGCGCCGCGCCCGGACCGTCCGGACGGCGCTGGCGAGCAGTGCGCCCAGCAGGCGGAGCAGCACCAGCAGGGCGAGCACGAGGGCGAGCCAGGCCCACCACGGACCGCCGGCGTCCCAGGACGCCAGGGCGCCCCACGGCGTACGACCGTAGGCCGACAGCCACACGGTCAGCAGCACCTGCAGCGTGAGCAGGCCAGCGGTCAGCCCGAGCGCCTGCCAGAGCACCAGGGCCGCAAACGGGGCACGCAGCTGCCAGCGGCTGGCGGCGAGCCGGGGGACCGCGCCGAGAGCCAGCCCGAGGAGCGCCAGGGCGAGCGCGACCGCGATCGCCAGCACGGCGGGCTAACCGAGGTCGGCGAGCACCTGGCGCAACGCGTCGGCCTCGGTCGGCGTGATCGCACGAGCGAACCGTGCCAGGGCAGCCTGACGGTCGTCGGCCTGGCCGAGCGCCTCGCGCATCAGCACGGCGGTGTGTTCGGCGCGCGAGGCCGCGGCCACGTAGGTGTGCGCGCGCTCGGTGTCGTCACGGACGAGCAGGCCTTTGCCGACCAGCCGGTTGAGCACGGTGAGCCAGGTCGTGTACGCCAGGTCCCTGCCGGCCAACGCGTCCGCCACCTGGCGTGCGGTCTGCGGACCGTGGGCCGTCCACACCACGTCCATGGCCGCTCGTTCGAGGTCACCAGAGCGCGTCACACCTCCACGGTAGATCGCCGGCGACCTTTCGTCCTGCCGCGGGCGGGTGGAACGCGTCCGGCAGGGCAGCGGGGACGTACGGGCCCTGCCGACAGCGTCGAGGCAGCCTCGCGCGGGTGCGTTCCGTTGGAAGTTCTACGACGTGTAGTAGATGATGACTTCATGCCTGACGTGATCGGAACCGCCCACCCCCCGGGCGCGCAGACCTGGCGCTGGGACTGGCAGCTGGCAGCGGCCTGCCGCGGCTGCGACGACTTGTTCTTCCATCCGCACGGCGAGCGGGAGCCGGCCCGGTCCCAGCGCGACTCGGCGGCGAAAGCGCTCTGCGCCCGCTGCCCCGTACGCCGTGAGTGTGCCGTGCACGCCCTGCAGATGGGGGAGCCGTACGGCGTGTGGGGCGGGATCACCGAGACCGAGCGCGAGGAGCGTCTGCACGGGCCGCGGCCGGTCCGACAACGCTGATCCCGGTCCTTCCCGGTGGAGGCGAACGGGAGCCGTAGCCGTGCCTGCAAGATCATCGGAAGATCTGGCTGCCCCCTGCGCGGACATATCGTCCGCCGATCAGCCGATGACTCCGGTGATCTTGCAAACCCCGCAGGTCGCCGCTGACGGCAGCCTGCCCTCTCAGGCCGACGCTGGCTGGTTGCCGTCTCACAGGCGGTGCTGACGGCAGGCTCACGCGGTGGCTGCGATGCTGGACCCATGGCTTCCTCCCGTGCACTGGACACCGCGACCGACGACCTCGAGCGCGCGCTGTTCGAGGTCAAGAAGGTCGTCGTCGGCCAGGACCGCATGATCGAGCGGATGCTCGTGTCGCTCCTGGCCCGCGGTCACTGCCTGCTGGAGGGCGTGCCCGGGGTCGCGAAGTCGCTGGCCGTGGAGACCCTGGCGACCGTGGTCGGCGGCTCGTCGGTGCGCCTGCAGTTCACGCCTGACCTGGTGCCGTCCGACATCGTCGGGACCCGGGTCTACCGGCCGAGCAAGGAGGCTTTCGAGACCGAGCTCGGGCCGGTCTTCGCCAACCTCGTGCTCGCCGACGAGATCAACCGAGCGCCGGCCAAGGTGCAGTCGGCGCTGCTCGAGGTGATGGCCGAACGCCAGGTCAGCCTCGGCGGAGTCACCCACCGGCTGCCCACCCCGTTCATCGTGCTGGCCACGCAGAACCCGATCGAGAGCGAGGGCGTCTACCCGCTCCCGGAGGCTCAGCGCGACCGCTTCCTGCTCAAGGTCAGCGTCGGTCACCCGTCGATGAGCGAGGAGATGGAGATCGTCCGCCGCATGTCGGTGCGTCCTCCGCACGCGGAGCAGGTGCTCACCCTGGACGAGCTGATCGAGGTGCAGCGCGCCGTCGACGACGTGTTCGTGCACCACGCGGTCCAGGAGTACGCCGTGCGCCTGGTCATGGCCACCCGTGACCCGGTGCGCTGGGGCGTCCCGGAGCTGGCGCCGCTCATCACGCACGGCGCCTCGCCCCGCGGCTCGCTCGGCCTGGTTCAGGGCGCGCGCGCGCTGGCCCTGCTGCGCGGCCGCGACTACGTGCTGCCCGGCGACGTCCACGACCTCGCGGTCGACGTGCTCGCCCACCGGATCGTGATGTCCTACGAGGCGCTCGCCGACGCCGTCCCGCCGACCCGGGTGGTCGAGCGTCTGCTCGAGGTGGTCGAGGGCCCGGCGATCGCGCCCGCACACCAGCAGGGTCCGCAGAACCACGGCGTCCAGCAGATGGGCCGCACCGAGACCTTGGACAGCTCCCGCCGCCGGAGCGCATGAGTTCCGTGAGGACGGTCACCCGCCCGGTCGGCGCCCCCGCCGAGCTGCACCCCGGCGCCGCACGGCGTCTGCAGCTCGACGTCGGTCGGCGTCTGGACGGGCTGCTCCAGGGCGACCACCTCGGGCTGCTGCCCGGCCCGGGTTCCGAGCCTGCGGAGGCCCGCCGCTACTTCCCGGGTGACGACGTACGACGGATCGACTGGGCCGTCACCGCGCGGGTGCAGGAGGTGCACGTCCGCGACGCCGTCGCCGAACGTGAGCTGGAGACGAACCTGATCGTCGACCTCGGCGGCTCGATGTGCTTCGGCACGACCCGCTGGGAGAAGCGCGAGCTGGCCATCTCGGTCGCGGCGGCGTTCGCGCACCTGGCCAGCGGGCCGGGCGACCGGGTCGGCGCCGTGGTCAACGCCCCGGACGGGATCCGGCGCCTTCCCCCGCGTTCCAGCCGGGAGTCGGTGCTGGCGCTGCTGCACGCCCTGCTCGCCGTGCCGCGCGGTGACGCTCCCGGCCCCGGCCTGTCGGCCGCGCTCACCGCGGTCAACGAACCTCCGCGACGGCGTGGCCTCGCGGTCGTCGTCTCCGACCTGTCCGAGCCGGTCACCGGTGGACAGGCGCCCTGGCGGCAGCCGCTGGCCCGGCTGGCGCAGCGGCACAACGTGATCGTCGTCGAGGTGGCGGACCCGCGCGAGCTGTCCCTGCCCGACGTCGGAGTCCTGCGACTGGTCGACCCGCAGACCGGGAAGCAGATCGAGGTGCAGACCCGGAGCAAGACGCTGAGGCAGCGCTATGCCGCCGCGGCTCAGGAGCGGCGGGCCGAGCACCGGGACCTGGTGAGGGCGGCCGGCGCCGGGCACGTCCTGCTGCGCACCGACACCGACTGGCTCGCCGAGCTGGGCCGCTACCTGCAGACCCGTCGGCGCACCCGGGGGGTGGTCCGGTGATCCCGGACACCTACGTCGACCCGCGGTGGCTCTGGCTTCTGGTCGGTATCGCCGCCCTCGGGCTGGTCTATGTGCTCGCCCAGACCCGACGGCGTCCGTACGCGGTGCGGCTGCCCGGGCTCGCCCTGCTCGCCGACCTCGCCCCCCGCCGGCCGCAGTGGCGCAAGCACGTCCCGGTCGTGCTGCTGCTGGCGTCGATGGCGCTGCTCACCGTGGCCGTCGCCCGGCCGCAAGGCACCCAGCAGGTCCCGCGCGAACGGGCGACGATCATCGTCGCGCTCGACACGTCGCTGTCGATGGCTTCCACGGACGTCTCGCCCACCCGCGACGCGGCCGCGCGACGGGCCGCGACCCGGTTCATCCAGGGTCTTCCCGCCCGGTTCAACGTGGGTCTGGTGTCCTTCTCCGGCGGGGCCGCGCTCGTGCAGACCCCGACCCAGGACCACGCCCGCGTCGCCCAGGCCGTCCAGGACCTGACCCTCGGCTCGGGGACGGCGATCGGCGAGGCCGTCCAGACCTCGCTGTCGGCGATCGCGAGCCTTCCGGTGTCCGGCGGGGCCGACGCGCCGCCGGCGCGGATCGTCCTGCTCTCGGACGGCACGAACACCGTCGGACGCCCGGTCTCCGAGGCGGTGGCCGCAGCCCGCGCCGCGAAAGTCCCGGTCTCGACCATCGCGTTCGGCACCCAGAGCGGTGTCGTCGAGGTCGAGAGGCAGCTCATCCCGGTGCCGGTCGACCGCGCCGCCCTGGCCCGGCTGGCGACCGACACCGACGGCACCTCCTACATCGCCGAGAGCGGTCAGTCGCTCGAGAAGGTCTACGACGACATCGGCAGCCAGGTCGGGACGGTGACGGAGAAGACCGAGGTCACGCCGCGCTGGGCCGGTGCCGGCCTCGGCGTCGCCGCGGTGGCCGTGCTCCTCTCGCTCGCCTGGGGCGTGCGCTTCCCGTAGCGCTGGTCGGGTTACGCGGCGGTCACGCCTGGTTGGCTGGTCCGGTGGCGAGCGGTGCGGGGTACGGAGAACTGCTGCGCACCCCCGGCGCCGCAGCCTTCAGCGGAGCCGCGCTGCTCGGCCGGATGCCGATCGCGATGCTCGGGATCGGGTCGGTGCTGCTGGTCCAGGACCGACGCGGCTCCTACGCGCTGGCAGGAGCGGTCGCCGCCGCCTACGCCCTGGGCCTGGCCGCCTTCAACCCGCTGGTCTCCCGCCAGGTCGACAGCCACGGCCAGGGCCGAGTGCTGCCGCTGGCCCTGGTCGGGCACGCGGTGGGGCTGGTCGCGCTGCTGCTGCTCGTCGGGACGAGCGTGCCGGGCCCTCTGCTGCTCCTGCCGGCGGTGGTCGCCGGAGGCCTGCTGCCGCCGCTGGGATCCTGCGTGCGGGCCCGCTGGGGCGCGCTGCTGACCGCCCGGGGACGTGAGCTCGAGGCGCCGGCCGCCTTCGCGCTCGAGTCGGTGGCCGACGAGATCGTCTTCGTCCTCGGACCGTTGCTCATCGTGCTCGCCGCGCTGGTCGACCCCGTCCTCGGGCTGCTGCTGTCGCTGACGCTGGGGACGACCGGGACGCTGCTGCTCGCCGCCCAACGTGGCACCGAGCCGCCGACGCACGCCGTGCACGACCGGCGGCAGGGCTCACCGCTGCGTCTGCCGGGGGTGGGGGTGCTGGCGGTCACGATGATCTTCGTGGGCGTGGTGTTCGGCTCGGTCGAGGTCGGGATGGTGGCGTTTGCCGGCGAGCGTGGCAACGAGGGAGCCGCCGGTCCGCTGCTCGCGCTGGTCGCGCTGGGCAGCGCGTTAGCCGGCCTGGCGTACGGAGCACACACCTGGAGCACGCCGCTCGCGCGCCGCTACGTCCTGTCGCTGCTCGGGCTCGCCGTCGGCGTCGTGCCGCTGCTGCTCGCGCCGTCGCTGCTCTGGATCGCGCCGGCCGGGCTGCTGGCCGGCATCGCGATCAGCCCGTCGCTCATCGGCTCGTTCAGCCTGGTCGACACGCTGGTGCCGTTGCGCGCCCGGACCGAGGGCTTCACGGTGCTCAACTCCGGGCTCGGGGTGGGGGTGGCCGTCGGCTCTGCGGTAACCGGCGCGGTGGCCGACGCCACCGGGGGTCGGGCCGGCTTCGCCGTCGGCGCGGTCGGGGCGCTCGTCGCCCTGTCGGTCGCGCAGACCGGCCGTCGTCGTTTCGGCGGCTGACTTTCTGCTGTCCACAGCTGCGCGCGCTGGCCCGCGAGGGCGGTGAGACCGTTGTCCACAGGGGCGCACACCGCGATCACAGGGGCGCGCCGGTCGGTCCCCACCGCGGTCCGGCACCGTCCACCGGGGCCCCTCGACGGGACGCTGGCGCCACCCTACGGTCTGTCGTGGAGGTGCCCCATGGCTGTGCAGACCGTCCTGCAGACCCGTTCGCTGGTTTCCGTCCCGACCCCTCGACAGGGCTCGCCCGACGCCGTCCTGGACGAGGCCGTCGACCGGATCGCCGAGCTGACCCGCCGGCTCCGGCAGGTCGGTTCGGTGCACGCGCCGCGCCGCACCCGGCTCACCGGCCGGCCTCGCTGCGCCGCCTGTGGCGCGCCGAGCCCTTGCCCGACCCTGCTGGCCGCCGGGCTCGCCCGCCCGGCCTGAGGATCTCCCGACCGGCCGGGGGGACCTAGGGTCTGGCCATGGCTCGCGTCGACATCACCCACGACTTCACCCTCCCGCCGGCCCGGGTCTTCGCCTACCTGGCCGAGCACGAGAACCTCGGCCCGCTGTTCGGCGCGACGGTCGAGCGGGTCCGCGACGGGTTCGACAGCCGCAACGGCGCAGGCTCGGTGCGTCGGCTGCGGGTCGCTGCGCTGCCCTGGTTCGAGGAGACCGTCGTCGAGGCGGTGCCCGACCGGCGGATCGTCTACCGGATCACCCAGGGCAGCCCGTTGCGCGGGCACAGCGGCCAGCTCGACCTCTCGCCGCTGGGCACCGGCACCCAGCTGCGCTACCTCATCTCGTTCGGGGCAGCCGTCCCCGGGCTCGCGAACGTCGTGGCGTGGCAGCTCGGACGCTCCGTGCGGTCCGGGCTGGCAGACGTCGACCGCCTGGCGTGAGCCGGGCCGAGGACGACGGACGCGGCTCGGTCGGTCCGGGCTGGGACGGACCGAGGGCGATGGCGCTCCTGACGGCCTGGGTGCACCACGACCAACAGACCTACTACCGGCTCCTGGACGAGGCGGAGGACGACCCCCGGGCGCTGGTCGGTGGGCTCACCTACTTGGCGGCGACCGCACTGCTCGCCCACGCCGAGGTCGCCGGTGTGCCGGCCGACCAGGTGCTGCGCATGCTGGGGGAGATCACGGCCCGTCGGGCCTGAGGCTCAGCGGCCGCGTCGGCCGAGCACGACGACCCCGACCGCGGCCGGCACCAGCGCGCCGACGACGACGAAGACCAGGCGTAGGCCGAGCGGTGCCGGCACCAGCAGACCGAGCAGCACCAGGGCCGTCGACAGCAGCGTCATGCGCAGCTGCCACCGCTGACGGGCCAGCAT
>JBBSTR010000062.1:0-13490 GCA_038235705.1 Mycobacteriales bacterium | reverse complement strand
GGCTCTTGATGTCGTCACCGACGATCGGGACGCCCGCGGCACGGAACTTCTCGGCCCACTCCGGGGTGCCGGCGATGAAGACCGGGAGCGCGTTGACGAAGGCGACCTTCGCGTCGATGGCGCACTGCGCGTAGAACTTCGCCGCCGCGTCGGACCCGACGGGGAGGTAGCAGATCAGGACGTCGACGCGAGCGTCCTTGAGGGCCTGAACGACGTCGACCGGGGCCTCGTCGGACTCCTCGATCGTCTCGCGGTAGTACTTGCCGAGCCCGTCGAGGGTGGTCCCCCGCTGGACGGTGATGTCCATCGGCGGCACGTCGGCGATCTTGATGGTGTTGTTCTCGGAGGCGAAGATCGCCTCGGAGAGGTCGCGGCCGACCTTCTTGGCGTCGACGTCGAAGGCGGCGACGAACTCGATGTCGCTGACGTGGTAGCCGCCGAGCTCGACGTGCATGAGGCCCGGCACCCGGGCAGAGGCGTCGGCGTCGCGGTAGTACTCGACACCCTGCACGAGGGAGGCCGAGCAGTTGCCGACGCCGACGATGGCGACGCGGATGGGCGTACGGGCAGAAGTCATGCTGCGGGACTCGCTCTCTTGGTGTGGGTCGTTCAGGGGGTCTGGGGGGTGGTGCTGGGCGGTGTGACGGTGGGGCGTGCGCGCTCGGTCTCGATCAGCTCGTTGAGCCAGCGCACCTCGCGCTCGACGGACTCGAGGCCGTGCTCCTGCAGCTGCAGGGTGTAGCGGTCCAGCCGCGACCGGGTGCGCGACAGCGAGGTCTTGGAGAGCTCGCGTCGCTCCTCGAGCCGGGAGCGACGACCCTCAAGGATCCGGACGCGGACCTCGGGCGAGGTCTTGGCGAAGAAGGCGAAGTGCACCCCGAAGGTGTCGTCCTCCCAGGCCGTCGGACCGGCCTCGGTGAGCAGGTCGGCAAGGTGCTCCTTGCCCTCGGCGGTCAGCTGGTAGACCACCTTGCCCCGCTTGCCGGTCAGTGCCGGCGCCCCGGCGACGACCGCGAAGTCACCGGCCTGCTCGACGATCCAGCCGTTGGCCCTCATGCGGCGCAGCGTGGGGTAAAGCGAGCCGTAGGAGAATGCCCGGAACGCGCCGAGCGTGGCCTTGAGCCGCTGGCGCAGCTCGTAGCCGTGGAGCGGCGCATCGGAGAGCAGACCGAGGACGGCGAGCTCGAGCACCCTGGCCTCCTGATCGCTAAGAACGTGCGGGCTGTCATTGCGATGTATCGCGGCGATACATCGCACCGGAAGGCCAGACACTACGCCGCCGTGATCCGGCACGCAAACAGCAGGTGGCCGTGGCATGGACGGGCCCGCCGTTCACACCCGCCGTACAGGCGGTGCTGGCACTCTGGACGCCATGGACAGGCACCAGGACGGCACCGGCGACGCAGCGTCGCGGCGACGCGCGACCTCGCAGGGGTCAGGTCCACCCCCTCGCGTGCAGCCGGCCTCGCGCAAGATCATGTCCGGCAAGGACAACCGCCGGCGGGCGAAGCAGCGCCGCAAGGCGGTGGAGACCGGGAGCGGGCTCCCCCGTCGTCGCCGACGCCCCGGCTGGAAGACGCTGCTCCTCGCCCCGTTCCTGTTGCTCGTCGCCCTGGTCGTCGTCGGCGGGGTGATGTACGCGCGGACGACCATCCCGCCGCCGAGCGACGTGAGCACAGCGCAGTCGACGAAGATCCTCTACGAGGACGGAAGTGAGCTCGCCCGGTTCGGCACCAACCGCGAGATCGTCCCGCTCTCCGCGATCGCTCCGAGCGCCCAGGCGGCGGTGATCGCCGCCGAGGACCGCGGCTTCTACTCCGAGCCGGGGATCAGCCCGCGGGGGATCGGCCGGGCCTTGCTCACCAATGTGCGCGGCGGATCCCAGCAGGGCGGATCCACCATCACCCAGCAGTACGCGAAGAACGCCTTCCTGACCTCCGACCGCACCTACAGCCGCAAGATCAAAGAGGTGTTCATCGCGCTCAAGATGACCCGCGAGCGCAGCAAGGAGCAGATCCTCGAGGACTACCTCAACACGATCTACTTCGGGCGCGGCGCGTCGGGCATCCAGGCGGCCAGCAAGACCTATTTCGGCGTGCAGGCCAAGGACCTCACCGTCGCCCAGTCCGCGGTCCTCGCGAGCAGCATCCGCTCCCCGGCCGGCTACGACCCGGCGACCAACCCGCAGCGGGCCAAGGACCGGTACGCGTACGTGCTCGACGGGATGATCAAAGCGGGCGAGATCCCGGAGAGCGACCGCAGCACGCCCTACCCGGCCGTCCAGAAGACCGGCACGGCGAACGGCGCGACCGACCTGTCCGGACCGTCGGGGGCGATCGTCAAGCAGGTCCGCAACGAGCTGAAGGGCGTGCTCGACCAGGACGCGTTCGAGCAGGGCGGGTTCACGATCCGCACGACGATCGACCCGGTCGACCAGGCCGCCGCGGTGAAGGCGGTCCAGAAGATCACCGGCAGCGACGTCAACGGCGACGGCCTGCAGGGCGCGCTCGTCTCGATGGAACCGGGCTCCGGCGTGGTCCGTGCCTACTACGGCGGCGCGGGCAGCGGCAGCGGCATCGACTACGCGGACACGCCCCGCCAGCCGGGCAGCTCCTTCAAGCCGTACGTGCTGGCGACCGCGCTCGGGCAGGGCATCTCGCTCAACAGCACGTTCAGCGGCAAGAGCCCGACGACGTTCCCGGACGGGGCGAAGATCATGAACTTCGGCGGCGCCAGCTACGGCAACGTCGACCTGGTCACCGCGACCAGGAACAGCATCAACGTGCCCTACTACGCGCTCGGCCAGAAGGTCGGGCCGGACAAGGTGCGAGACACCGCGTACGCCATGGGGGTGGCTCGCTCCAACCCGCTGGCCGACAACGGCGCGACCGGTGGCAGCATCGCGCTCGGGGCCTACCCGGTGCGCCCGATCGACCAGGCCGTGGGTTACGGCACGTTCGCCTCCGGCGGGATCACGGCGACGCCCGTGTTCGTCGCCGAGGTGGTCCGCGACGGCAAGCAGGTCTACGCGGGCAAGACCAAGAACAGCCGAGCGATCAGCGCGGACGTCGCCGCGGACGCGACCTACGCGATGGAGCAGGTCGTGCTCGGCGGCTCCGGCACGGCCGCGCGTCTGCCCGGCCGTGAGGTGGCCGGAAAGACCGGCACGACCAGCGACAACAAGGACACCTGGTTCGTCGGTTTCACGCCGCAGCTGGTCACCGCGACCTGGATCGGTTATGGCACGCCGAAGCCGATCGACCTGCCCGGTTTCCGGCAGGCCACCGGCGGCGGGATCAACGCCGGCATCTGGAAGTCCTACATGAGCGTCGCCACCGACGGGATGAAGGACATCAACTTCCCGCCTCGCGCCAACGTCGGGAAGTCCCTGGGCGGACCGACGTCCTCGACCTCGCGGCCCCCGACGCGCACGCCCTCACCGACACCCAGCAGCACGCCGTCCGCGACCCCTTCCCAGACGCCGGCCGGCCCGTCAGGCACCGGGCCCCCGCCGGTCGCCTCGACCGGCCCACCGCCTGTGGCCTCGACCGGGCCTCCGAGCACCAGCCGACCGGTCGGCCCCGGCGTGTCGGCACGCCCGTCCGTGCGCCCGTCCGTGCGACCGTCCGTGCGACCCACCACGACCCCGACCCCCTGACCCGGGCGACCGACCCCCGGTGACCACGGCGTGACGGCACCCGTCCTCCCGTCCACCGACGACGACCTCGTCCGCGGCGCGGTGACCGCGCTCGGCGGGCCGCCAGGCGCCCGGGCCAGGGTCGGCGAGCGGCGCCTCATGACGCCGATCCGCTGTGTCGTGCTGATCACGCTGCTGACCTGCGCACTCGGCTGGGCCCAGAAGTCGCCCTGTCGTGTGCACGAGTGGGACCACGACTACCAGTACACGAGGGTCTGCTACACCGACGTGCTCGCGCTCTACTACGCCGAGGGTCTCGACCAGCGCGACGTCCCCTACCTGGACCACCCGGTCGAGTACCCGGTCGGGATCGGGGCCGCCATGGCGCTGGTCCGCCCGTTCTCGGACGCGCTCGCCGAGGCCTTCCCGGACCAGCGCGTACGCGACGCCGAGGCGGCGACCGCCGCAGCGTCGCCCACCGACCGGCCGGCCTTCGCCGCCGCCGAGGCGGGCGCCCGAGCCAAGCTGGGGGCGTACCGCTTCTACGATCTGACCTGGGCGCTCATGACCCTGTTCGCGGTCGTCGTCACGGTGACGACGGCCCGGCTGGCCGGTCGTCGCAGGGTCTGGGACGCGGCGCTGGTCGCCGCCGCCCCGATGCTCGCGCTTCACGGCAGCACCAACTGGGACCTGCTCGCGGTCGGGTTCGCGGGGCTGGGCCTGCTGGCCTGGGCCCGGCGTGCGCCGGTCGCCGCCGGGGCGCTGCTCGGGATCGCGACGGCGACCAAGCTCTACCCGGTGCTGTTCCTGCCCGCGCTGCTCGCGCTCTGCTGGCGCGCCGACCGGATGCGCGAAGGCCTCCAGGCGGCGGCGGCCCTGGTCGTGACGGCAGGCCTGATGACGGGCGCCGTCTACACGGTGAGCCCGACGTTCGCGGACCGGTCCGGGACCTTCGTGCGGATCGCCGGGAGCCCGCTCTCCCGGCTCGGCGCCGACGGGCTCGCCGCCTTCGCCCCGCACACCACCGTGGCCGGCGAGACCGGCGTCAACGGGGTCTGGCGGTTCGTCGAGCTCAACAGCAGGCGTCCCGCCGACTGGGACTCGCTCGGCTACGCCGCCACCCAGCTGCGCGCACGGCTCGCCGACGGGTGGCTCGCCGACCGGCTCGACGATCTCACCCGCACGTCGACGCTCAACCTGCTCTCGGCCCTGCTCACCGTCGCCGTGCTCGCCGGCGTCGCCCTGGTCGCGCTCCGTGCCCCGCGGCGCCCCCGGCTTCCTCCGCTGCTCCTGCTCACGGTGGTGGGGTTCCTGCTGGTCAACAAGGTCTGGAGCCCGCAGTACGTGCTGTGGTTGCTGCCGCTCGTCGCGCTGTCCCGGCCGCGCTGGGGGCCGTTCCTGGCCTGGCAGGCGACGGAGGCGGCCCTGCTGTTCGCCCGGTTCTACTACTTCGTCGGCCTGCCGTCCGGCGAGGGCGCCCGGACGGCAGAGGGCATCGACGTCGGCTGGTTCGTCGGCGCGGTCCTGGTCCGCGACCTGGCCCTCGTCCTGGTCTGCGCCTACGTCGTGCGCGACATCTGGCGCCCCGAGCACGACCCGGTGCGTGCCAGCAGGGAGCTGGACGACCCGGCCGGAGGGGTGCTGGACGAGGCCCCGGACGCCTGGGGGGGCGATCACCCCGGCGAGGGGCCGCGTCGCCTCGTCCGGGCGTGAGCGTGCTGCTCGCCCCGCCCCGGCGACGGGTCGACCGCGAGGATCTCCGGGCGCTGGTGCCCTGGGTCCTGTCCCGGCTGACCGTCGTGCTGCTCACCCTCGGAGGCGGCCGGCTGCTGGCCGGCGAGCCGCCCGGTTTCCTGCCCGCCTGGGACCGGTGGGACGTCGGTCTGTTCACCAAGGTGGCTGCCTTCGGCTATCAGGGCTTCCCGCAGGACTACCCCGACCGCGGGACCGAGGCCTTCTTCCCCGGCTTTCCCCTGGTGCTGCGCACGGTGCACGTCGTCGTCCCGTCCTGGACCGCCGCCGGGCTCCTGGTCTCGCTCGTGACCGGCGCGGTCGCCTCGGTGTTCCTCGCCCGGCTCGCCGCCCTGGAGGGCCTCCCTGGTACGCGGGCCGTGACTGCGCTGGTGCTCTCCCCGTACGCCGTCTTCCTGTTCGCCGGCTACTCCGAGGCGCTGTTCCTGGCGCTCGCGCTGCCCGCCTGGTGGTGCGCCCGTCAGGGTCGCTGGGCGTCGGCGGGCCTGCTCGTTGCGCTCTCCACCGGCGTACGGATCACGGGGCTCTTCCTCGCCGTCGGCCTGCTCGTCCAGTACGTGACCGCCGAGCGAAGGCTGGGCCGGGACGCGCTGTGGCTGCTCGCCCCGTTCGCTGTGCTCGGCGGCTTCTTCGGCTACCTCGGCGCGATCACGGGCGACCCGCTGCGCTGGTTCCACGTGCAACAGGACTACTGGGGACGCTCGCTCACGCCGCCCTGGCAGGCGCTGTCCACCACCGTGGCAGCGGCCCGGGACCCGCTGCAGGGCCGGGAGTACGCGTGGAGCTTCACGGCCGAGATTGTCGCGGTCGGCGTCGGGCTCGCCCTGACCGTGTGCCTGCTGCGCCGCGCCCGGTGGGGCGAGGCGACCTACGTCGGGCTGTCGGTCGCGGCGCTCGCCACCTCCTCCTACTACCTCTCGGTGGCGCGGGCGACGCTGCTCTGGTGGCCGCTGTGGCTGATCGTCGCGGCCGCCGGCGAACGCCGCTCCTGGGTCTGGACCGGATATCTCTGGGTCGCCGCCCCGCTGATGGCGCTCGGCGTGCTCACCTTCACCAGCGGCCGCTGGGTCGGCTGATCCGCAGGCCGGGGTGGCACGCTGGGCGGCATGCTGCGCCGGTTCACCCCCTACGCGCTGGTCGTGGCTCTCGTGCTGCCTTCGTCCCTGCTCCTGGCGCACCCCTCGCCGGCGCCGGCGAGCACCGGGGCGGCCGTTCCCGCGCAACCCTCCTTGCACGCCGCTCCCGCGGAGACGACCGTGGGCCCGCAGCGGTTGCTCCGCCAGACGCCCCTCGGCCTGCCCCGTGAGCCCGTCGCCCTCACGCCGCCCGACCAGAGGACCGGGCTCACCCAGCCGTCGAGCCCTCGCCGCTACGGGCTGCCTGTCGCCCTGGCGGTCGTGCTCGTGCTTGGCCTGTTCTCGCTGATCGGTCGGGTCGCGCTGGCCGAGCACTCCACCGGGACGTCCTCCGCCCGCAGACGAGGCTGATCTGAGGCGGCTGGTAGCGTCGCCCCGTTCGTCGACGCGAACACCCTCCTGCCACGGACGTTCCGTGGCCGATGAGTCCACAGGAGGAGGTGGGTCACCTTGCGTCACTACGAGCTCATGATCATTCTCGACCCCGACCTGGAGGAGCGCACCGTCGCTCCCTCCCTCGACACGTTCCTGAACGTGATCAAGAACGGCGGTGGCACCGTCGACAAGGTCGACATCTGGGGCCGTCGCCGGTTGGCGTACGAGATCGACAAGAAGGCCGAGGGCATCTACGCCATCGTCGACCTGCACGCAGAGCCCGACCTGGTGAAAGAGCTGGACCGCCAGCTCAACCTGAACGAGTCGGTCCTGCGCACCAAGGTCGTGCGTCCCGAGCTGCGCTAGCAGCCCTCCACCCGCTCACTCTCTCGAGGAGATCGCCATGGCCGGCGAGACCGTCATCACCGTCGTCGGGAACCTGACTGCCGACGCCGAGCTGCGCTTCACCCCGAGCGGCGCAGCCGTCGCCAACTTCACCGTCGCGTCCACCCCGCGCACGCTCGACAAGAGCTCCAACGAGTGGAAAGACGGCGACCCGCTCTTCCTGCGCTGCTCGATCTGGCGTCAGGCAGCAGAGAACTGCGCCGAGTCCCTCCAGCGAGGGATGCGGGTCATCGTCCAGGGCCGGCTCAAGCAGCGGTCGTACGAGACGAAGGAAGGCGAGAAGCGCACCGTCTACGAGCTCGACGTCGACGAGGTCGGCCCGTCCTTGAAGTACGCCACGGCCAAGGTCAACAAGACCAGCCGAGGCGGGGGTGGCGGAGGCTACGGCGGAGGAAGCTCCGACGGCGGCAGCGGCGGCTGGGACGGTGGTTCCGGCGGCGGCGGCGGCAACAGTGGCGGTGGCGGCAACGGCGGTGGCGGCGCCCAGCGCGGTGGCAGCCAGCAGGACGACCCGTGGGCGACGAGCGCCCCGGCCGGTGGCGGCGGCGGCTGGTCCGACGAACCGCCCTTCTAACCCTCAACTTTTCACTTACAGGAGCTCACGATGGCGAAGCCGCCTCCCCGCAAGCCGAAGAAGAAGGTCAATCCGCTCTACAAGGACAAGATCACTTATATCGACTACAAGGACCTGGGCCTGCTGCGCAAGTTCATCTCCGACCGCGGCAAGATCCGTGCCCGTCGGGTGACCGGGGTCAGCAGCCAGGAGCAGCGTCAGATCGCCGTGGCGATCAAGAACGCCCGCGAGATGGCACTGCTGCCGTACACCTCGAGCGCACGGTAGAGGAGCGACGACCATGAAGATCATCCTCAACCAGGACGTCGCCAACCTCGGCGCCCCCGGTGACGTCGTCGAGGTCAAGGACGGCTACGGCCGCAACTTTCTGCTCCCCCGTGGCTACGGCCAGCGGTGGACCCGGGGGGCCGACAAGCAGATCGCGACGATCCGTCGGGCTCGCGAGGTCCGCGAGGTCCGCGACCTCGGTCACGCCAACGAGATCAAGGCCCAGCTGACCGGTCTGACCGTCAAGCTCAAGGCCCGCTCGGGCGACGGAGGCCGACTGTTCGGCTCGGTCACCACGGCCGACATCGTCAGCGCGGTCGAGGAGGCCGGCGGTCCGCACCTGGACCGGCGCCTGATCACCGTCCCGACACCGATCAAGAGCATCGGCAGCCACCAGGTGAGCGTCAAGGTGCACCCCGAGGTCGAGGTCACGCTCGACGTCGACGTCATCAAGGCCTAGCTGCTCCGCTGAAGGCCCGGCCCGCTGGACGGGGCCGGGCCTTTGCGTTGCCCACCGACGACCAGACCTTGGGCGTACGGGGCGCGCAGCCGCTGTCCACAGATCCAGGCGGCCGCCCGAGATTGTCGGAGCCCGGTGGTCTGCTCCTGTCATGACCACGACGACGCACCCCACCGGCCCGGCGCTCGCGCCCGCGACGGGGCAGACGCCGCTGTTCGAGCCGCCCGCAGGCAGACTGACCCGCGCCCAGCACGACGACCTGTTCGGGCACCTGCCGTGGCGCGACGCCCAGGCCCTGCACGTGCCGGAGATCGCCGCCGCCGTGCGGCCGCTGCTGGCCCGTGGATGGCGGCCCGCACAGCTCGCCGCCCGGGTCGGTGCGCTCCCGGCAGCTGGTGGCCCAGCGGCCACGGTGACCGCCGTGGTGGCTTTTCTGCAGGTCCTGCTCGAGCGCGACAGCCCGGCCGACGAGCATGCAGCCTCACGGGCGGCGCAGGACCAGGAGCGCCGCGACCGGGCTGCCGCCGCGGAGCCGGTTGCCAGCGACGAGGTCAAGGCGCACTGGGTGGCGCACGCCCGCCGGTCGCTCGGGCTCCCGCCGCGGCCTCGCTCGGTGACGACCGCACCGGTCACGCCGGTGTGCGCGTCCTGCCCCGGCGAGGGGTCGTTCTTCGTCACTCGCGAGGTCAGGCTCTGCGGGGCCTGCGTGGAGCTGCTCCGGACGGGTCGGGCCCACCTGGCGCTGGGGGCCTGATGGACGATCTTTTCTTGTCCACAGCCGGTGGACAACCCTGTGGGCAGGTCAGCAGGGGTGCGCCTGCGCCCCCTCACCGACGTCCCCAGGCGGGCAGCTGTTCGTCCACAGCGACAGGCCGCCGCGTGCACACCCTGTCCCCAGCTGTGTCCACAGCAGCGGACAACTCGCGCCGCGACACGCCCACGCCAGGTGGCTCCGGCCCGGTAGACACGGGCGCCGGCACCCAGCCGACGCGGCTCGTCCGCGCACTCGGGGGCGTCGCGCGAGCAACGACCGCACCCGCGGCGGACGGGTCCGGAGCAGTCGGAGCAGGGGCAGGGGCACAGACGTGAGCGAGCAGGTCATCGCGCTGCCGAGGCAGAGCACCGCAGGCGGCCCGGGAGGGGCCGGAGGCTACGGCGGCGCGGAGTTCGAGCGCACGCCACCGCAGGACGTCGCGGCCGAGCAGTCCGTGCTGGGCGGCATGCTGCTGCACAAGGACGCGATCGCCGACGTCGTCGAGGTCGTGCGCTCGACGGACTTCTACCGGCCGGCCCACCAGACGATCTTCGACGTCATCCTCGACCTCTACGGGCGGGGCGAGCCGGCCGACGCGATCACCGTGTCGGGCGAGCTGACCCGCACCGGGGCGATCGGCCGGATCGGCGGCGCCCCCTACCTGCACACGTTGCTGTCCAGCGTGCCGACCGCAGCCAACGCCGGCTACTACGCCCGGATCGTCGCCGAGCGGGCCATCCTGCGGCGCCTGGTCGAGGCCGGCACCCGGATCGTGCAGCTCGGCTACGCGAGCGACGGTGGCGAGGTCGATGACCTCGTCGACCGAGCCCAGCAGGCCATCTACGACGTCACCGAGCGGCGCACCTCCGAGGACTACGTCGTGCTGGCCGACGTCATGCAGCCCGCCATGGACGAGATGGAGGCGATCTCCACCCGGGCCGGCAGCATGACCGGCGTCCCGACCGGCTTCGCCGACCTCGACCGTCTGACGAACGGGCTGCACCCGGGTCAGCTCGTCGTCATCGCTGGCCGTCCAGGCTTGGGCAAATCGACGCTGGGACTGGACATCTCACGCTCCTGCTCGGTCAAGCACGGCATGACCAGCGCGATCTTCTCCCTGGAGATGAGCAAGACCGAGATCACGATGCGTCTGCTCTCAGCCGAGGCACGGATCGGGCTGCACAACATGCGCTCCGGCACGATGACCGACGACGACTGGGCCAAGCTGGCCCGCCGGATGGGCGAGGTCGCCGACGCACCCCTGTTCATCGACGACAGCCCCAACCTGTCGATGATGGAGATCCGCGCCAAGGCCCGTCGCCTCAAGCAGCGTCACGACCTGCGCCTGGTCGTCATCGACTACCTGCAGCTGATGAGCGGCAACAAGAAGGCCGAGAGCCGTCAGCAGGAGGTCAGCGAGCTGTCCCGCAACCTCAAGCTGCTCGCCAAGGAGCTCGAGGTCCCGGTCATCGCGATGAGCCAGCTCAACCGCGGGCCGGAGCAGCGCACCGACAAGCGGCCACAGCTGTCCGATCTCCGCGAGTCGGGGAGCATCGAGCAGGATGCCGACATGGTCATCCTGCTGCACCGCGAGGACTACTACGAGAAGGAGAGCCCGCGCGCCGGCGAGGCCGACTTCATCGTCGCCAAGCATCGCAACGGGCCGACGGACACGATCACCGTCGCCTTCCAGGGCCACTACAGCCGCTTCGTGGACATGACGAGCAGCTGAGCCGTCGCAGAGCTGTGAGCCGGAGAACATCGTCCCGGCGCCTCGTGAGACGGTTCATGGACCCCCACCGTCCGAAGGAGATCAGATGACCCCGCGCATCCCGCACTGGAGCAACGGCGAGGCGTGGGAGGGCACCGCCGACAGCTGGGCGGACGTCACGAACCCGGCGACCGGTCAGGTCTCCGGCCAGGTCGCGCTCGCGAGCACGTCCGACGCCGACCACGTGATCGCTGTTGCCGTGCAGGGTGCGAAGCAGTGGGCCGCGACCTCGCTGGCCCGCCGGACGCAGGTCCTGTTCGCCTTCCGGCAGCTGCTCCACGCCGGCGCGCACGAGCTGGCCGCGATCCTGACCGAGGAGCACGGCAAGCGCACCGCCGACGCGCTCGGCGAGCTGGCCCGCGGCCAGGAGGTCGTGGAGCTGGCCTGCGGCGTCGGGCACCTGCTCAAGGGTGCGCACTCCCCGGGGGTCTCGACCGGCGTCGACGTGCACTCCCGACGCGAACCGCTCGGCGTCGTGGCCGTGATCAGCCCGTTCAACTTCCCGGCCATGGTCCCCATGTGGTTCTTCCCGCTCGCGCTCGCGGCCGGCAACGCGGTGGTGCTCAAGCCGAGCGAGAAGGACCCGTCGGCCGCGTTGTGGATCGCCCGGAAGCTGCAGGAGGCCGGTCTGCCGGACGGCGTCTTCAACGTGCTCCAGGGCGACAAGACCGCCGTGGACGCGCTGCTGGACAGCCCGGACGTCGCGGCGGTGAGCTTCGTCGGCTCGACCCCGGTGGCTCGCTACGTGTACGAGCGGGGCACCGCGGCCGGCAAGCGCGTCCAGGCCCTCGGCGGAGCCAAGAACCACATGGTCGTGCTGCCCGACGCCGACCTCGACCTGGCCGCCGACGCCGTGGTCGGAGCGGGCTTCGGGAGCGCCGGTGAGCGGTGCATGGCCATCAGCGTGCTCGTCGTGGTGGACCCGGTCGGTGACGACCTCGTGGCCAGGGTCGCCGAACGCACCCGCGCGCTGGTCACCGGCGACGGGGACAGCGACATGGGTCCGCTCATCACCCGGGCGCACCGTGACCGGGTCGTCGGGCTCATCGACGGCGGCGAGCAGGCCGGCGCCAAGGTCGTCGTGGACGGACGCGGCCTCGACCGCGACGGCTTCTGGCTCGGGCCGACCCTGTTCGACCAGGTCACCCCGGAGATGGACATCTACACCGAGGAGATCTTCGGGCCGGTGCTGTCGGTGGTGCGGGTGCCTTCCTACGACGCCGCCCTTGCGCTCGTGAACTCCTCGGCGTACGGCAACGGGGTGGCCGTCTTCACCCGGGACGGCGGCGTGGCCCGCCGGTTCGAGGAAGACGCCCAGGTCGGCATGGTCGGGGTCAACGTCGCGATCCCGGTGCCGGTGGCCTACCACTCGTTCGGCGGCTGGAAGGCCTCGCTGTTCGGTGACACGCACGCCTACGGCACCGAGGGCATCCACTTCTTCACGCGCGCGAAGGTGGTCACGAGCCGCTGGCCGGACCCTGCCGAGGGTCCGCGCGGCGTCGAGCTGGGGTTTCCCCGCAATGACTGACAGTGACCTGCAGGGGCTCGACGACCCGCAGCGCGCCTATGACCTGGACCGCGCCCACGTCTTCCACTCCTGGTCGGCGCAGGCCCACCTGGACCCGATGGTCGTCACGAAGGCCGAGGGCTCTTACGTCTGGGACGACGACGGCAACCGGCTGCTCGACTTCACCTCCCAGCTGGTCTTCACCAACCTCGGTCACCAGCACCCACGGGTGGTCGCCGCGATCAGAGAGCAGGCCGCAACGCTCTGCACGCTGGCCCCGACCGTCGCGAACGGCGCCCGGTCGGAGGCAGCCCGGCTGATCACGAGCCACACCCCGGGCGACCTGGACCGGGTGTTCTTCACCAACGGCGGCGCCGACGCGATCGAGCACGCGGTGCGCATGGCCCGGCTGCACACCGGCCGGCGCAAGGTGCTCACCCAGCACCGCAGCTATCACGGCGGCACCCAGCTCGCGGTGAACATGACCGGCGACCCACGGCGGTGGGCGAACGACGAGGGTGCTGCCGGGGTGGTCCGGTTCTTCGGGCCGTTCCTCTACCGCACCGCGTTCAGCGCGACGACCGAGGACGAGGAGTGCCAGCGGGCGCTGGCGCACCTGGAGCGGGTCGTCGAGCTGGAGGGCCCGGCGACGATCGCCGCCGTCGTGCTGGAGTCGATCCCCGGCACCGCCGGGATCATGGTGCCCCCGCCGGGCTACCTGACCGGGGTGCGGGAGCTGTGCAACCGCTACGGGATCCTCTACGTGGCCGACGAGGTGATGGCCGGCTTCGGCCGGTCGGGCAGGTGGTTCGCGGTCGAGCACGACGACGTGGTGCCGGACCTGCTGTGCTT
>JBBSTR010000061.1:0-13591 GCA_038235705.1 Mycobacteriales bacterium | reverse complement strand
TCCGCGACGTCCTTCGCCTGCAGCAGCTTGGCCCACGGGTCGGACCCCCAGACCCGCTGGCTGATCACCAGGCAGGGCGCGTGCAGGGCGAGGATCGGCACGCCGTGGAAGTCCGACAGGCCCCGCAGCGCCCGCACGTCCTGGCTGACCGGGTCGCCCCAGACCATCACCTCGACGCCGTCGTAGCCGAGCGTCGCCGCCAGCTCGAACGCCGCCGCGGTCGGCTCGGGGTAGACGCTGGCCGTCTGCAGCCCGATCTTGGCCGACGGCACGCGGGGGAGCACGATCACGATCCTATCGGCGTAGGACCGCCTCAACCACCCGCGAGGAAGTCCAGCCGCGACAGGATGACGCCTTCGCGCAGCGCCCACGGGCACACCTCGACCGACGCCAGGCCGCACGCCGTGAGCGCCTCCTGCGCGACGATCGCGCCGGCGAGCAGCTGGGCCGCCCGCCCTTCCGAGACACCCGGCAGCCGGGACCGCTCGGCGACCGGGGTGCGAGACAGCAGCGTGACCGTCTCCTCCAGGCTCGCAAGCGTCAAACGACGCGGCACCCGGGGCCCCTCGGACGAGGGGGCGGCACCCCCGAGGCGGGCCAGCGCCCGGAAGGTCTTCGAGCTCACGACCGCTCGGTCTGCCGGGCCGGCCGCAGCCAGGGACGGCACGGCGGCGGCAAGGGTCTCCCGTACGAAGGAACGCAGGGCCGCGACCGTGCGCTTGCTCGTCGCCTCACCGAACTGCCGCGTGAGCCGCCCGGCCCCGAGCGGCACGGACAGCGCCACGTCCGGCGCCTCGTCGCGACCGGTCGCCAGCTCGAGCGACCCGCCGCCGATGTCCAGGCACAGCAGACGACCGGAGGACCAGCCGAACCAGCGGCGTACGGCGAGGAAGGTCAGCCGCGCCTCGTCGGCACCCGGCAGCACGACCAGCGACACCCCGGCGTGCTGCCGCACCTGGTCCAGCACCCACACGCCGTCGGTCGCCTCACGGACGGCCGAGGTCGCGAAGGCGACCAGGTCCTCGACCCCTTCGGCCTCGGCCTCGGCGCGTGCGTCGGAGACCGCGTCACAGAGCGCCCGCGCTCCGTCCGCCCCGAGGCTGCCGTCGGCCTGCAGCAGCTCGGCGAGGTGCAGCTCGGCCTTGTGCGATCGGACCGGGTCGGGATGCCCGCCGCGGTGGGCGTCGACCACGAGCAGGTGAACCGTGTTGGACCCCACGTCGAGCACGCCGAGCCGCATGCGACGACGGTACCGAGTCGTGACGCAGGGGGGTCGACACGCGTCGCACCATGCGGCAAGGTCGACGGACGCCCCCGCGCACCGCCGGACCGCCGGAGGTACGGCGCGCGTCTCGAAGGGGTGGCATGAACCGTTGCACGCACGACGAGGCGCCCCCGGGGGGAGCGGTCGGCTGCTGCAAGGCTCCGGACCCTGCCGTCGATCAGAGCGGGCTCACGGCGAGCCAGATCCGCGACCGTGCCGTGGTCGCCGCCGGGCTCTCGTTCACGATCTCTGACCCGGGGCAGCCCGACGCCCCGCTGATCTACGTCAACCCGGCCTTCGAGCGCACGACCGGCTACGGCGCCGCGGAGGTGATCGGGAAGAACTGCCGGTTCCTGCAGGGGGCGGGCACCGACCCCGCGCGGGTGCAGGAGATCCGGGACGCGCTCGCCCGCGAGGAGCAGGTGCTGGTGACGCTGCTCAACTACCGCAAGGACGGCACGCCGTTCTGGAACGAGCTGTCGCTCTCCCCGGTGCTCGACGAGTCGGGCACGCTCACGCACTACGTCGGGATCCAGGCCGACGTGTCCAGCCGGGTGGCGACCGAGCGCGAACGCACCCGTCACCTGGCCGCCGAGCAGGTGGCTCGGGCCAACGCCGAGACCGCCCAGCGGCGGCTGGCCCTGCTCGCCGAGGCGACCTCGCTCCTGGCCGCGACCCTCGACATCGACGAGTCGCTGGAGCGGCTGGCCCGGCTCGTCGTCCCGGTGCTCGCTGACTGGTGCACCGTGCATCTGCTGGGGACCGAGACCAGCCCCGGCCGCACCGTGGCCGCCCATCGCGACCCGGACCGGCAGCAGCTGCTCGAGTCGGTCGAGCGAAGCAGCTGGGAAAGCCTGAGCGACGGGTCGGCGACCCGGGCGGTGCTGGCCGGCGGCCCGCCCGTGCTGATCCGCGAGGTGACGCTCGCCCTGCTCGAGGAGCGGATCGGCGACCCGGCGATGGTCGAGGCGTACGAGCGGCTCGGCTGCCACTCGGCGATCATCGTGCCGCTCCAAGCCCGGCGTCAGGTGCTCGGAGCGCTGACCCTGATGTGCGACGGGTCCGGGCGGACCTTCGACGAGGACGACCTGTCGATGGCCGCCGACCTCGCCCGGCGGGCCGCTCTGACCCTGGACAACGCCCGGCTCTACAGCCGGGAGCACGACGTCGCCGAGGCGCTGCAGCGCAGCCTGCTGCCCGACCTGCCGGAGATCGACGGGCTCGACGTCGCCGCCCGCTACCTCCCCGGGTCGACGGCCGCGCAGGTCGGCGGCGACTGGTACGACCTGTTTCGCCTGCCGCCTCGGGAGCGCCGAGCGGCGGTCGACGTCGAGCGTCGCGCAGCGGTGCGCTCCGAGATCGGGATCGCGATCGGTGACGTGATGGGGCACGACCTCACCGCCGCCGTCGCGATGGGGCAGCTGAGGTCGGTGCTCCGCTCGTACGCCTGGCAGGGCGAGCGCCCGGCGCTGGTGCTGGACCACCTCGACCAGCTCGTCCAGGGCCTGGACATGGCGCAGCTGGCCACGACGCTCTACGCCCGGTTGAGCCTGCCGACCTCCGAGCAACCCGGCGCCCTGATCTTCTCCAACGCCGGCCACCTGCCGCCGGTGCTGCGTGAGCCCGACGGCTCCGCGCGGCTGCTGGAGGGGGCGCGGTCGGTGCTGGTCGGGGCGGCGCTGGGGATCACCCGCGACGACGCGACCGTACGGCTGAAGTCAGGATCGATGCTCGTGCTCTACACCGACGGCCTCGTGGAGCAGCGGGGCGTGGACCCCGACGTCGGGCCGGAGCGGCTGCGGGTCGCGGTCGAGGCGCTCCCCACCGACCTGCCGGCCGAGGCGGTCTGCGACGCGCTGCTCCGCGTGCTGGACGGACACGCGCGCGACGACGACGTGGCGCTGCTCGTCGTACGCCTGCTGTAGTGGTCTCGTGACCGGTCCCGTGACCCAGCTCGGCATGCCGACCATGCGGGAGGTCGACCCCGACCACGTCCGGGACTGGGTGGAGCTGCCGGACCCGGCCGACGCGGCCCACCTGATCCGGGCAGACGTGACGTGGCTGCTGTCCGCGTGGACCTGCATCTACGGGCGTGGGTGCGCGGGCATCTCGGGTGACGCAGCAGGGAGCGACTCCGCCGAGCTGGGCTGCTGCTCGCACGGGGCCTTCTACTCCGACACGGACGACGAGGAGCGGGTGGTCGAAGCCGCCTCGCGGCTGACCGCGGCGGACTGGCAGCACCTCAGGCCGGAGATCTCCACCGACGACGAGCTGGAGGGCGAGCCGGCCCGTCGTACGGCGACCGTAAACGGCGCCTGCCTGTTCCTGAACCGCACCGGCTGGGCTCAGGAGCACGGCACGGGCGGCGCCGGCTGCGCGCTGCACGCGCTGGCCCTGCGCGAGGGCCGGCACCCGCTGGAGACCAAGCCGGACGTGTGCTGGCAGCTGCCGGTGCGGCGTTCGCACGAGCGGGTCACCCGACCCGACGACGTGGAGCTGCTGGTCACCTCGATCGGGGAGTACGACCGGCGCGGCTGGGGCCCGGGCGGGGAGGACCTCCACTGGTGGTGCACGGGCTCACCGGCCGCGCACGTCGGGCTCGCACCGCTTTACCTCTCCTACGCCGCCGAGCTGGTCGCGCTGCTGGGTCAGCCCGCGTACGACGCCCTCGCCGTACTCTGCGCCGAGCGCACGGCGCTCCCCCCGCACCCGGCCACCGGGCGGGCCAAGGCCTGACCTTCCCGAGCGGTCAGCCTGCCCGGACGGCGAGCACAGGGCACCGGGACGCGAGCAGGACGCTCTGCGCGGTGCTGCCGAGCAAGACCTTGGCGACCGAGGAACGTCGCTTCAGGCCCACCACGACGAGCACGGCGGACCGTTGCTCGGCGACGCGCAGCAGCACGTCGGAGACCCGCTCACCCTCCGGGAGGTTGATGTGCAGCACGCAGGAGTCGTCGTGCAGCGCACGGACGCGGGCCTCGACGGCGTCGAGCTCCTTCTCCGCAGCAAGGGTCGGCGACCGGTAGCCGGCCGTGCCGATCACGTTGACCACGGTCACGGACGTGCCCCGCCAACCGGCTTCCTGGAGCGCCTGGTCGAGGGCGAGAGCACCCGTCGGGTCCGGCACGTAGCCCACGACGATCGTCATGCATCGGACGGTATCGCGTCAGGCCTCGAACTTGTAACCCAGCCCTCGCACGGTCACCAGGTGCTTCGGGGCGCCCGGGTCCGGCTCGATCTTGGCCCGCAGACGCTTGACGTGGACGTCCAGGGTCTTGGTGTCACCCACGTAGTCGGCGCCCCAGACGCGGTCGATCAGCTGCCCGCGGGTCAGCACCCGGCCGCAGTTGCGCAGCAGCAGCTCCAGCAGCTCGAACTCCTTCAGCGGCAACGACACGTTCCGACCGACGACGGTCACCACGTGCCGCTCCACGTCCATCCGGACCGGCCCCGCCGACAACGTCGCCCCCGCGGTCTCCTCCGGCTCCGCACGGCGTCGCAGCACCGCCCGCATCCGCGCCAGCAGCTCCCGTGTCGAGTAGGGCTTGGTGACGTAGTCGTCCGCACCGAGCTCCAGGCCGACCACCTTGTCGATCTCGGAGTCCCGTGCGGTCAGCATGATCACCGGTACGGAACCCCGTGCGCGCAGCTGCCGGCACACCTCGGTCCCCGAGAGACCAGGCAGCATCAGGTCGAGAAGGACCAGGTCAGCGCCCGTACGGTCGTACTCCTCGATCGCCGCCGGCCCGGTCTGGGCGACCGTGACCTCGAAGCCCTCGGCCTTCAGCAGATAGCTCAGCGGGTCGGAGAAGGACTCCTCGTCCTCGACCAGCAGGACCCTCGTCAAGCTCTTGCTCGCACACGTGCTGGGACTCCGCGAGGGGGATTCACGCCAGGGCTCCACTCTTGTCTGGGACAGGCTGTCGTTCGGGCTGCTCGGCGGCCGGCAGCCGCAGGGTGAAGGTCGACCCGGAGCCCTCGACGCTCCACACCTCGACCTCACCGCCGTGGTTGGTGGCGACGTGCTTGACGATGGCGAGACCGAGCCCGGTGCCGCCGGTCGCCCGGCTGCGAGCCGGGTCCGACCGGTAGAAGCGCTCGAAGACCCGCTCGAGGTCGCGCTCCGGGATCCCGATGCCCTGGTCGGTGACGCCGATCTCGACGGCACCCTCGACCAGGCGCACCGCGACCGCGACCCGCGTCCGGTCGGGGCTGTACGCGACGGCGTTGTCGAGCAGGTTGACCAGCGCCGTCACCAGCTGGGCCTCCGACCCTCGTGCCCAGAGCCCCCGGTGACCGCCGCGGACCAGCTCGATGCCCCGGGCCGACGCGGCCGTACGGGTACGGTCCATCGCCTCGCCGACCACCCGATCGAGGTCGACCGGCACCGGGTCGGGCAGCGGGTCGGCGCCCTGCAAGCGTGACAGGTCGATGAGCTCCTGCACGAGCCGCCCGAGTCGGTCGGCCTCGTGCTCGACCCGTCCCGCGAAGCGGCGCACCGCGACCGGGTCCCCGCTGCAGCCCTGCAGCGCCTCGGCCAGCAGCGCCATCGCGCCGACCGGGGTCTTCAGCTCGTGGCTGACGTTCGCGACGAAGTCGCGGCGCACCGCCTCGACCCGGCGCGCCTCGGTGACGTCCTCCACCAGCATCGCGACGTGGCCGGCGCCGCCGACCGGGGCGAGCCTGACCCGTACCGCCTCCGGGACCCGACCCAGCCGCCCGGCGCCGATCTCCACCTCCGCCTCGCGCGCCGTACCGGAACGGCGGGTGTCGGAGACCAGGCGACGCAGCTCGGTGACCGGGACGCGCTCATCGCGGACCACGCCGAGCTCGAGCGACGCACGGTTGGCGAGCACCACCTCGTCGTTGCCGTCGAGCACGCAGATCGCGACCGGCAGCGCAAGGATGAGGTCGGCCGAGCTCGGCACCGGAGCGGTCGGGGGCTCAGGGCTCGGTTCCGGCTGCGGAGCCGGCCGGCGGAGCAGGAGCCCGAGCACCACCCCGACGACGAGGCCGAGCGCCGCTACCAGCAGGGTCACGCCTCCGATGCTAGGCGGGCGGGGGTCCGTTGACGGCTGCGGCGCAGGTGTTCACGTGACGTACGCCAGAGATTCACGGGGGCCGACGACGGCGCCGATACCGTGCAGCCATGCGCGCAGACTTCCACAGCGACCTCGAGGCCATCAACGACGTCCTGATCGAGATGTCCAACCTGGTCGGCTCGGCCATGTCGCGGGCCACGACCGCGCTGCTGGACGCCGATCTGCAGATGGCCGAGCGGGTGATCGCCAACGACGACGCGATCGACGCGCTCTACCGGGACACCGAGGCCAAGGCCTTCGACCTGCTGGTGCGCCAGCAGCCGGTCGCGACCGACCTCCGTCAGATCGTCACGTCCCTGCGGATGGTTGCCGACCTCGAGCGGATGGGTGACCTCGCGCTGCACGTCGCCAAGGTCGCCCGCCGTCGCTACCCGTCCTCCGCCGTACCGCCCGAGCTGCGGGCGATCATCCTGCAGATGGGTCACGCGGCCGAGGAGATCGTCGCCAAGGCCGGCTCGGTCATCGCCCAGCGAGACGTCGCCATGGCGTTCGAGCTCGAGAAGGACGACGACGTGATGGACGGGCTGCACCGGCAGCTGTTCACCACGATGCTCGCGCCGGAGTGGTCGGCCGGGGTCGAGGCGGCCATCGACATCGCGCTGGTCGGGCGCTACTACGAGCGCTTCGCCGACCATGCGGTCTCGGTCGCACGGCGGGTGGTCTACCTGGTGACCGGCGAGCGGCACGACGAGCAGAGCTAGCCCGTACGAGGCCCGTCGCCGTCCCGACGAGCACGCCGACGGTCCGCCTACGCGAACCGTGCACCGGTTCAGCCCGACGCCGGGCTTAGGCGGTGCACAGATCCTGCGCCGCCGCCCACTCGCCGCCGTCCGCCGCCGCCCACTCGCCTTCCCGTCGTCCGCCGCCACCTGAGACGCTCGGCAACAAGATCAGCGGAGTCTCTGACCGTAGCCAGCACCGGATTCCGGGCCCCGTGGCGGTCAGATCGTCCGGTGATCGTGCAGCGCCAGGGGCCCGAGGGCTACTTGCCCTGGTTGGCGACAGCAGCCGCGGCGGTCTCGGCCGCGTCCGGGTCCAGGTAGCCGGAGCTGGTGGGCCTGAGGTCCTCGCCCAGCTCGTAGCGCAGGGGGATCCCGGTCGGGATGTTGAGCCCCGCGATCGCGCCGTCGGAGATGCCGTCGAGGTGCTTGACGAGCGCACGCAGGCTGTTGCCGTGGGCCACGACCAGCACGGTGTGGCCGGCGCGCAGGTCCGGAACGATGCTGTCGTACCAGTAGGGCAGCATGCGCTCCAGCACGTCCTTGAGACACTCGGTGGCCGGCACGACGTCGGGAGCGAGCGCGGCGTAACGCGGGTCCTGGGCGTCGTCCCACTGCGAGCCGGGCTCGATGGGCGGCGGCGGGGTGTCGTAGGACCGACGCCAGAGCATGAACTGTTCCGTACCGAACTCCGCCCTGACCTGGGCCTTGTCCTTGCCCTGCAGCGCCCCGTAGTGCCGCTCGTTCAGGCGCCAGCTGCGTCGGACGGGCACCCAGAGCCGGTCGCAGTTCTCGAGCGCGAGCACGGAGGTGCGGATGGCGCGCTTCTGCACGCTGGTGTGCACCACGTCCGGCAGGACACCTGCCTCGGTCAGCAGCTCGCCGCCGCGCTGCGCTTCGGCCTCCCCCTTCGCGGTGAGGTCGACGTCGACCCAACCGGTGAACAGGTTCTTCTCGTTCCACGTGCTCTGGCCGTGGCGGAGCAGCACCAGCGTCGACATGCCCGGCATCCTGCCAGGTCCGGCTAGCGCCGTACGTCGCGGTGCGGCGCCCACAGCGGCGTCCCCGCCGGGCGGCGGCCCGCGCCGTCGGCCAACACCTTCCAGGCCAGCGACGGGTCCCCCGCCAGCCGGGTGCCGTACGCCAGCGCCAGCAGCGACTCCTGGTCGTCCTCGAGCGACTGCAGCACCTCGCCGAGCACCCGGTCGATCCCGTCCGCGTCGCAGGACGCGTGAGGCAGCGACCCGGCGAGGAACAGGTCACCGACGTCGTCGATCGCGTAGTGCACCGTCCGCCGCCGCAGGTTGCGGCCGAGCACGTGCCGGTAGAGCGGCCGCGGGTCGTCGACGTCGACGACGTGCATGACGAACGCCTCGACCGCCACCGCGTGCTCGCCCGCGATCAGCCAGACCAGCGTGGAGCGACGACGGTCACCGGAGAGGGTCACGACGTACGCCCCGGCCTCGACCCGTTCGATCTGCGCCCCCAGCTCGGACAGCGCGTCGAGCAGCCGGCCGTCCAGCTGCCAGATCACGTCGCTCATGCCGACCTACTCAGGAGGAGCGCCACGGTCCGGGTCGGCGAACCGCGCGAAGGCCGCCAGGTTGCGGGTCGACTCGCCGCGCTTGACCCGCCACGCCCACTCCCGCCGGATCGAGGACGCGAAGCCGATCTCCAGCAGCGGGTCGAACGTCGAGTCGGCGTACTCGAGCACGGCGCCGAGGATCCGGTCGATCTCGTCGGGGGTGACGGAGTGCAGCGGCAGCCGGCCGCGCAGATACACGTCGCCGACGGCGTCGACCGAGAACGCGACCCCGTAGAGGCGCGCGTTGCGTCGAAGCAGGAACCGGTGGAACTCGACCTCGTTCTCGTCCGGCTTACGACAGACGAAGGCCTCGACGAGCAGTGCGTGCGCGCCGACCACCAGCCAGCAGTTGGTGGCGAGCTTGTGCTCCCCCGGCAGGCGTACGAAGAACTGCCCCTCGCCCGGGCTGTCGTACTGCAGCAGCGCCTCGTCGAGCGACGCCTTGATGACCTCCGCCGGGGACGCCGCTGCCTCGTCGGTCACTGTGCCACCGCCATCGAGGGGATCGAGACCGGTGCCAGCGCCGCCCGGTAGGTGTCCAGCAGCCCGGCCGCGGTCGCTCTCCAGGAGAACTGCGACGCGTGCTCGACCGCACCGAGCGAGAGCAGCGTCCGCTGCTCGAGCGCCTTCAGCAGCGCCGCCGCCCAGGCGTCCGGGTCGTGGCCGGGCACGAGCAGCCCGCTGACCCCGTGCGCGACGGTCGTCCGGAGCCCGCCGATGTCGGTGGCGACGACGGGGGTGCCGCAGGCCTGGGCCTCCAGGGCGACCAGCCCGAAGGACTCGTTGTGCGAAGGCACCGCGACGACGTCGGCCGCGACGTACCAGTCGCGCAACCGTTCGCGGGAGGACGGCGTCTCGAAGACGACCGGCAGGTCCAGCTCCGCGGCGAGCGCGTGCAGAGCGGCGGGCGTCTCGCGACCGTTGCCCGAGGGCCCGCCGACGACCGCCACGATCGTCCGTGCCCGCACCGCCGGGTCGAGCCGGGCCGCGGCGCGCAGCAGCACGTCCGGCGCCTTCAGCGGCTGGAGCCGGCCGACGAACAGCAGCAGCAGCGCGTCCTCGGGGACCCCGACCCTGCCGCGCGCACCCGGCCGGGCGGTGAAGAAGTCCAGGTCCACACCCGGTGCCACCGTGTCGACCCGATCGGGCGAGGCCCCGTACAGCTCGATCAGCTGCCGTGCCTCGTCGGCGGTGTTGGCGACCAGCCGGTCGGCCGCGACCACGACCTGCTCCTCGCCGACGACCCGTCGGAGCGGCTCGGGGGTGTCCCCGCACGCCAGGGAGGCGTTCTTGACCTTGGCCAGGGTGTGCGCGGTGTGCACGAGCGGGACGCCCCAGCGTTCGGCGGCGAGCCAGCCGACCTGGCCGGAGAGCCAGTAGTGCGAGTGCACCGCGTCGTAGTGGCCGGGCGGGCGGCTGGCCTCGGCGAGCAGGACGCCACGGGTCAGTGCGCACAGTTGCGCGGGAAGGTCGTCCTTGTCGAGCCCCTCGTAGGGCCCCGCCGTGAGGTGTCGCACCGTCACGCCGGGTGCGAGGTCGACGACGGGGGCGTCGTCGCTGCTCGTGGCACGGGTGAAGATCTCGACCTCGACGCCGAGCTCGGCGAGACGACGACTGGTCTCGGTCACGTAGACGTTGAGCCCGCCGGCGTCGCCGGTGCCCGGGGTGGCCAGGGGGCTGGTGTGCACGGACAGCACGGCGACCCGTCGCGGACGGAGGTTCGCGAGCCGTGCCTGCACGTGACGTCCCTTCAGAAGCGGGTGTGGCCAGTCGATCCTGCCCCGCAGGAAGGCAACCATCCGTGGGCGGGCATGCTTCCCGCGGCCCGCGCGTTGCCTTACCCGGGACCGGAGAGACGGTCTCCGTCTGTGACCGACCTTACTTTGACCGTAGGTAAGCAGCCGGCGCACCCTGTCACCCCCTAGCTCGGAGCCTTCATGCGCACGCTCGCCCGCTTCGCCGTACGGCGACGTCGTCTCGTCCTGGCCGTCTGGCTCCTCGCGCTGCTCGGCGTCGGGATCGGCGTCGGCGTGGTCGGCACCGGCTACAACGACCAGTTCTCGCTGCCCGACACCGAGAGCAGCCGGGTCCTCACCCTCTTGGAGAAGGTCTCGCCCGCCGCCGCCGGTGACCAGGTGACCGCCGTCGTCGCGGTCGACCAGGGCTCGGTGACCGACCCGGCCGCGCGCGAGCGGTTCGGCCAAGCTCTCGCCGCCGCCAAGGCGTCTCCGCTGGTGGCGAACGTCAGCTCGCCGTACGAGAACCCCGCGCAGATCGCCCCGGACGGCAAGATCGCGTTCGCGACGGTGACCCTGGCCGGCAGGGTGCCGAACGACATCGACAGCGTCAAGGTCAAGGGCCTGGTCAACACCCTTCGCAAGAGCGCCGGTGACGGGGTCAAGATCGAGGTCACCGGCGCGGCCGCCCAGGCTCAGCCCTCCCAGGGCCCCGCCGAGGCAATCGGGATCGTCGCCGCGGCGATCGTGCTGTTCCTGGTCTTCGGCTCCCTGGTCGCCATGAGCGTCCCGCTGCTCACGGCGATCCTGTCGATCCTGGTCAGCCTCGGCGCGGTCGGCCTGCTCGCGAACGTGTTCACCATCGCCACCTTCGCTCCCACCCTCTCGGTGCTGCTCGGCCTTGGTGTCGGCATCGACTACGCGCTGTTCATCGTCACCCGCCACCGCCAGGGACTGCTGGCCGGCCGCACCCCCGAGCAGGCCGCCGAGGACGCCGTCGACACCTCCGGTCGGGCGGTCCTGTTCGCCGGCATCGTCGTCTGCATCGCGCTGCTGGGGCTGTTCTCCCTGCAGCTGTCCTTCCTGTACGGGGTCGCGGTCGCCGCCTCGCTCGCCGTCGCCACCACCGTGGTCGCCGCGCTCACCCTGCTGCCCGCCCTGCTCGGGTTCTTCGGGATGAAGGTGCTGCCCAAGAAGCAGCGGGCCCGACTGGCCGCCCAAGACCGGATCGTCGCTGAGGAGCCGATCAGCAAGGGCTGGCTGCGCTGGTCCGGGCTGCTCGAGCGCCACCCGGTGCTGCTCGGTGGCGTCGCGCTGCTGGTCATGGTCGCGCTGGCCCTGCCGCTCGGCGCCATCCGGCTGGGCTCGACCGACCAGGGCAGCGACCCGGCCGGCTCCAGCACGCGTCAGGGCTACGACCTGCTCGCGAAGGGGTTCGGTCCCGGCTTCAACGGCCCCCTGCTCCTGGTCACCAAGCTCGGCGACACCCCCGACCCGGCCGCTACCCAGCGGCTCGTGAAGGCCGTCGGTGCCGACCCCGACGTCGCCGACGTCGGCCCGACTGCGTTCCTCGGTGGGCCGGACCCGACGAAGCCGGTCGCCGGCGGAGCGGCGGTCACGACCGTCTACCCCAAGAGCGCGCCGCAGGACAAGGCGACCAGCGACCTGGTCAAGCGCGTACGGGGCGAGCTCGCTCCGGCCGCCCTCGCGGGCGCTCCGGCTGGGCAGCAGCTGTACGTCGGCGGGGCCACCGCCGTCTTCGAGGACTTCAACGCGGCGATCGGGGCGAAGCTGCCGCTGTTCGTCGGCGTCGTCGTGCTGCTGTCGTTCCTGCTGCTCACGGCCGTGTTCCGCTCCGTGGTCGTCGCCGCCATCGCCGCACTGATGAACCTGCTGTCGGCCGGCGCGGCCTTCGGGGTCGTCGTCGCCGTCTTCCAGTGGGGCTGGCTGTCGTCGGTCTTCGGGGTCGATCGCACCGGGCCGATCGTGTCGTTCCTGCCGGTGCTGCTGTTCGCGATCCTGTTCGGGCTCTCGATGGACTACGAGGTCTTCCTGCTGTCCCGGGTCCACGAGGAGTGGCTGAAGGAGGGGGCGGACGGGCGTGCCGCCAACACTCGGGCCGTACGGTCCGGGCTCGCCCACACCGGCCGCACCATCACCGCCGCTGCCGCGATCATGGTGCTGCTGTTCTTCTCCTTCGCGCTCGCCCCGGACGTGATCATCAAGCTGTTCGGCGTGGGACTCGCGGTCGCGGTGCTGTTCGACGCGCTGATCGTGCGGATGGTGCTCGTACCGTCGATCATGTTCCTGCTGGGGCGGACCAACTGGTACCTGCCGCGCTGGTTGGACAAGTCGCTGCCGCGCCTGTCGGTCGAGGGCTCCGAGGCCGCCCCCGCCGAGCGGGAGCTCACCCCGGTCTGAGCCCCTGCCCGGCGCCCGCTTCCCGCCGCATGATCACCGGAGCGTCTGCCCGTCCACGACCCCGCATCCAGCGCCGTTCGAGGCCCGAAGACTCCGGTGATCTTGCTGACCCACCGGGGGGAGGCAGGGCGGCTCGGCGCGGTGGGCAGCAGGCGTCAGGGGCGCGGGTGCTTACGGCCGAACGCCGCCTGACGCTTACGTGCCTGGGCGAGCACGAACGGCGTCGTCCGCACGGCCAGGCGCGGTGACGCCGCGTACGCCCTGAGCAGGGCCCCCCGCCAGGCAGGAACCGACCGGACCGGCGCGCGGGAGTCGAGCAGGCGCATCGCCTCGGCGGCGACCTGCTCGGGGCGGAGCATCACGCCGGTCCAGGACGGCGCCGCGTTCGGGTCGTCGACCTTGTCGAACAGCATCGGCGTCCAGATGCCGTCCGGGCACAGCGAGCTGATCGCGATCCCGCGCGAGCCGACCTCGCGCAGGTCCTGCAGCGTGCCGGTGCTGAACGCGAGCGCCGCGTGCTTGGTCGCCGCGTAGACGGTCTCCCCCGGGGCGGCGGACAGGCCGGCGAGCGAGACGATGTTGAGGACGTGGCCGGTGTCGGCGGGGCGCATCTGCTCCAGCGCCGCCCAGGTCCCGTTCATCAGGCCCCGCACGTTCACCGCGAACATCGCGTCGACCTCGGCCGCCGGGTGCCCCCACGACGTGCCGGTGTAGAGCAGGCCGGCGTTGTTGACCCAGAGCGCGAGCCCGTCGCTCTCCTGCAC
>JBBSTR010000060.1:0-14335 GCA_038235705.1 Mycobacteriales bacterium | reverse complement strand
GCGACGTTCCTGCAGGTCGCGAGGGTCCGCCGGCTGCGGCACGGGGCCGCGACGCTGGCGGCGGGGGAGCCGGTGATCGACGCGCAGCAGGACGCGGGATTCGACTCGGCCAGTGGGTTCCGGGACGCGCTCGCACGGGTGCTCGGCGGCAGCCCCAGCGCGCTACGCGGGCCCTCGGTGCTCGGCGCGGACTGGGTCGACACCCCGCTCGGGCCGATGATCGCGATCGCCGACGACGAGCGGCTCCACCTGCTGGAGTTCTTCGACCAGCGCACCCTGCCGGCGCAGCTGGCGGCGCTGCGCGCGCGCGTCGGGACGATCGGCATCGGCAGCCCGGCGCCCACGGTGTCGATCCGGGACGAGCTGGGCGCGTACTTCTGCCGTACGGGCAAGACCTTCGCCACCCCGGTGGCGGTGGCGAGCGGGGAGTTCACCCGGCAGGTGCACGCGCACCTGCGCACGATCCCGCCCGGCACCACCCGCAGCTATGCGCAAGTGGCCGCCGATCTCGGACGCCCGACCGCCGTGCGGGCGGTGGCCCGGGCCAACGCGACCAACCCGCTCGCGATCGTGGTCCCGTGCCATCGGGTCGTCGCCACCGGTGGGGCGCTGACCGGCTATGCCGGCGGCCTCTGGCGCAAGCGGTGGCTGCTGGAGCACGAGCGTGTGGGCCTCGCTGCTGCCCATTCATGATCAACAGCGGCTCAACGCCATGACACGCCGGCGTGTCGCAACGTCTTCCCCCTGTTGATCATGCGAGGGGGCAGAGCAGGCGTCCGGCGCAGGTCGCCGACGTCCCCGCTGCGCCGCACCCCGCCGTTAGCCTGAGGCCATGACGACCACCGGCGCGCGACCGACCGTGCGTGCCGTGGAACGGGTCGCCGCCGCCGCCGAGCAGCTGCGCGACGAGGTCGAGGACCAGGTCGAGCTCACCGTCGTGCTCCCGGTCTACAACGAGGCCGGCCACCTCGAGCGCGAGCTGGCCCGGACGGTCGCCGCGCTGGACGCCAGCGGTTACGTCTACGACCTGGACGTGTACGACGACGGCTCGACCGACGGCAGCCGGGACATCCTCGCTCGGCTGGTCGAGGAGAAGGCCTACCCGCGGATGCGGTACGTGCCCCGGGCGCGCAACGGCGGCTCCGGCACCATCCGTCGGATCGGCAGCCAGCACGCCCGCGGCCCGCTGGTCGCCTGGACCGACGCCGACATGACCTATCCGAACGAACGCATCCCGGAGTTTGCGCGGATGCTCGAGAACGATCCGCTGACCGATCAGGTGGTCGGGGCGCGGCGCACCGAGGAAGGCACGTACAAGTTCCTGCGCGTACCGGCGAAGTGGACGATCCGGCAGATCGCCTCCTACCTGACGGGCACCAAGATCCCCGACCTCAACTCCGGCATGCGGGTGTTCCGGCGTGACGTGGCGATCCCCTACCTGCCGCTGCTGCCCGCCGGGTTCTCCTGTGTCACGACCCTGACCGTGAGCTTTCTGTCCAACGGGCACGAGGTGGTCTACGAGCCGATCGACTACGACAAGCGCGAGGGTTCGAGCAAGTTCCACTTCGTGAAGGACGCCTACCGCTACCTCCTGCAGGTGCTGCGGATGGTGATGTACTTCAACCCGCTCAAGGTGCTGATGCCGGTGGCGCTGGTCATCCTGGGCGCCGGGTTTCTCAAGCTGTTCGTCGACGTCTTCCGGTTCGGCTTCCGGGTGCCCGGCTCGACCGTGCTGATCGTGCTGACCGGGCTCCAGATCGCGGCGCTGGCCCTGCTCGCGGACCTCATCGTGCGATCACGGGCGTCACCGAACGCCTGAGCGATCCGCCGGAGAGTGACGGGATCGTTACCCGGTGTGTGTGACTGGTGTGGTTAGTGTGACCGGCAGCCGTTCCCCAGCCCGAGGTGCCGTCCATGTCCGTCCTGACCAGCCGTACGTCCTGGGCTGCGCTCGCCGCCCTCCTGGCCGCCGGTGTCGTGTCCGCGGTCGGCCCGGCCCAGGCAGCCGGCACCGACGAGCTCTACCCTCGGCCGGCCAGCGGGACGTACGTCCTGGACGGGCACGGCTGGGGCCACGGCCGCGGCCTGTCGCAGTACGGCGCCCGCGGTGCCGCTCAGCTCGGCAAGAGCGCCGACGAGATCACCTCGACCTACTACCCGAACACCCAGAAGGGCTCGGCGCCGAACACGACGATCCGGGTGCTCATCGACAGTGACGACGAGATCGACACCAAGGTCGAGCCGCAGGACGGGCTGTTCTGGGAGGACCAGGCCTCCGGCGTGCAGGTCGGCCTGCCGACCGGGCCGATCGCCTGGCGCACCGTTGCCGCCGACGGCGTGCTGCTGCTGCAGAGCACCCAGGACGGGCAGGTGTGGACCACGCAGGCGGTCCCGGGCGGCGCCATGACCTTCCAGGGGCCGACCCGCTTCTACCGGGCGGGTGACACGGTCCGGGTCGACCTGCCGGGCAACATCTGGCGGGACTACCGCGGGTCGGTCTTCTCCGTACGCACCGGGACGGCCAACCTCGCCACCGTCGACCACCTGCCGCTGGAGGACTACCTGCGCGGCGTCGTGCCCCGCGAGTCGCCTGCCTCGTGGGAGCCCGAGGCGCTCAAGGCGCAGGCCATCGCCGCCCGGTCCTACAGCGTCAACAAGCGTGACCGGGTCGGCGGCGCCGGCAACGCCGACATCTGTGACACCACCGCCTGCCAGGTCTTCGGCGGCACCCGCGTCAAGGACGCCGCAGGCAAGGTCACCGAGCTCGAGCCGGCCAGCACGAACGTCGCCGTCGCTGCCACCGCGGGCGTGGTGCGGACCTACAACGGTAAGGCGATCCTCGCCGAGTTCAGCAGCAGCAACGGAGGCTTCTCGACCGCCGGCAGCGTTCCCTACCTCGCGGCCAAGGCCGACCCCTGGGACGGCGTGACGACCAACAGCGTGCACAGCTGGGTCGCCAACCTGCCGGTCGACGTGATCGAGCGGACCTATCCCGCGCTCGGTTACCTCACCGGGCTCCGGATCACCTCGCGCGACGGCAACGGTGACTGGGGCGGCCGGGTCGGCGACGTCGTGCTGGAAGGGCTCAAGGACGGTGCGCCCACCCAGGTCGCGACCACCGGCAGGGGCATCTACCTGATGCGCACCTGGCCGGCCGTCCCGGACGGGCTCAAGCACCAGTGGTGGAAGCCGCGCGCGCAGGCCCCGGCCCCCCCGCCGACAACCCCGACGCCGCCGCCCACGGCACCGCCGAGCAGCCCGCCGCCCACGGCACCGCCGAGCAGCCCGCCGCCCTTGAGCACCGCGGTCCCGGTGATCCGTTCCACCGACCTGGCCTGCCCGCCCGGTGAGGTGCCGTCCGCGGGCTTCGCGGACGTGCCGCCCAGCAACGTGCACGCCGGCTCGATCGACTGCCTCGCCTGGTGGAAGGTCGCGCAGGGCCGCAGCAGCACCTCGTACGCCCCTGCCGGGACCGTGACCCGGGCGCAGATGGCGACGTTCGTCGCCAACGCGCTCACCCAGTCCGGATCGACGCTCCCGACCGCCAGCAAGGACTGGTTCGCCGACGACGCCACCAGCCGCCATCAGCCCAACATCGACCGGCTGCGCGAGGCCGGCATCGTCAGCGGCCGCGCGGACGGCACCTACGGCCCCGACGCGCCGGTCTCCCGCGAGGCCATGGCGTCCTTCCTGGCTCGGGCGGTGCAGTACCGCACCGGGCAGGCGCTGCCGGTCAGTGCCGACTACTTCGCCGACGACGCGGCCAGCGTGCACGAGGCCGACATCAACCGGGTCGCCGGTGCCGGGCTGACCGGTGGCAGCAACGGCCGCTACGTCCCGGGGGCCGCGGTCACCCGAGACCAGATGGCGAGCTTCCTCGCGCGGACGCTCGACCTGTTCGCCGCCGTCGGTCAGGCGGCGCAGGTGCCGCCGACCACTGTTCCCGCCCCGCTGCCCTGACCGGGCCCCGCCTGGGGTTCCTGCTGGAGCAGTGCCTCGCCCCGGTCCCTGGCGGCACCGGTCGCTACAGCCGCGAGCTGGCCGGCGCGCTCGCGTGCACCGGACCGGTCGACGGGGTGGTCGCTCTCCACCGGGACGTCACGGCAGCGCACGTCCCCGGCGTAGGAGGACCGCGCCGGCTCCCGCTCGGCCGGCGCGCCCTGGCCGCTGCGTGGGAGCGTGGGACCGGCCCCCGCGTGACCGGCGACGTCGTGCTCGCCCCGACCCCGCTCGCGCCGCCCCGCCGGGGGACCCCGCTCGTGGTGGTCGTGCACGACGCGGTCCCCTGGACGCACCCGTCGACCCTGACCCCGCGCGGCGTCGCCTGGCACCGGCGCGCGATCGTCCGCGCCGCCGCCGAGGCCGACCTCGTCCTGGTGCCCACCCGTGCGGTCGCCGACGAGCTGTCCCGCCACCTGGCGCTGCCCCGCGTCGAGGTGGTCGGTGAGGGCGTCAGCGCCGACCTGACGCTGCCGCGCGACGCGGACGAGCGTGCCGCTCGGCTGGGGCTGCCCGAGCGCTTCCTGCTCGCCGTCGCAACACTGGAGCCGCGCAAGGGGTTGGCCGAGCTGGTGGCCGCGCTGCCGCAGGCCACCGACCTGCCACTGCTGGTCGTCGGGCAGCAGGGCTGGGGCGAGGTGGCGCTGGCGGGGGAGCAGGTGCGGCTGCTGGGGCGTGTGCCCGACGCCGACCTCGCGGTGCTGCTCGACCGGGCACAAGCCCTGGTCGTCCCGAGCCGGGCCGAAGGCTTCGGGCTGCCGCTGCTCGAGGGCATGGCGGCCGGGCTGCCGGTGCTCACCAGCGACGCGCCGGCACTGGTCGAGGTCGCCGGCGGTGCCGCGCTCGCGGTGCCTCTGGACGAGCTCGTCGACGGGCTCCGGACGGTGCTGACCGACGACGCCCTGCGGGCCCGGCTCCGACGGGAGGGTCCGGTGCGCGCCGCGGCCTTCACCTGGGCGGGTGCGGCCGCGCGTGTTCGCCTGCTCCTGGACCCGCTGGCGGGCTAGGGTCAAAGGGTGCCCAGGGATCCACGCTGACCGCCCCGCGCGTCCTGGTCGACGCCACCGCCGTACCGACCGACCGAGGCGGTGTCGGTCGTTACGTCGACAACCTGGTGGGCGCGCTGGCTCGCACCGAGACTCCGCTCGCGATCGTCTGCCAACGCGCCGACGCCGAGCGCTACGGACGGCTGGCCCCTGACGCCCGGGTGATTCCTGCGCCCGCCGCGATCTCCCACCGGCCGCCGCGGCTGGCCTGGGAGCAGACCGGTCTGCCGATGGTCGCCGGCCAGGTCGAGGCGGACGTCATCCACTCCCCGCACTACACGATGCCGTTGCGCGGCGGCCGTCCGGTCGTCGTGACGCTGCACGACGCCACCTTCTTCACCGACCCGGAGATGCACACCACGGTCAAGGGCACCTTCTTCCGCTCCGCGATCAAGACCGCGCTGCGTCGGGCGACCCGCTGCGTGGTGCCCAGCGAGGCCACCCGCAGCGAACTGGTCCGGGTCGCCGATGCCGACGCCGACACGCTTGACGTCGCGCTGCACGGCGTCGAGGGATCGGCGTTCCACCCGCCGCGGGAGCAGGAGAAGGACCGGGTGCGTGCGCGCCTCGGGCTGGCCGGCCGGGAGTACGTCGCGTTCCTGTCCACCCTCGAGCCGCGCAAGAACGTGCCGGGCCTGATCCGCGGCTGGGTGGCTGCGTGCGCCGACCGCGACGACCCGCCGACGCTGGTGCTCGCCGGCGGCGCCGGGTGGGACGACACGATCGACCGGGCCGTCGCCGAGGTCCCGAGCCACCTGCGGGTGATGCGGCCGGGCTATCTGCGGCTGGCCGACCTGCCGGGTTTTCTCGGTGGTGCGCTGATGGTCGCCTATCCGTCCTTCGGCGAAGGCTTCGGGCTGCCGGTCCTCGAGGCGATGGCCTGCGGAGCGCCGGTGCTGACCACCCGTCGGCTCGCGCTGCCGGAGGTCGGCGGCGACGCCGTCGCCTACACCGAGCCCGACCCGGACGCCATCGGCGCAGCGATGTCGGCACTGCTCGACGACCCGGCGCGGCGACTCGCGCTCGGCGACGCCGGCTACGCCCGCAGCCAGCTGTTCACCTGGGACGCCTGCGCGGCGAAGCACGTCGAGACGTACGAGCGGGCGGCCGCCTCCGTCTCGTGACCGGCCCCCAGCGTCCAGGCAGGACCCGCGTCGTCGTCGTCACCTACAACCCCGGTGAAGAGCTGGCGTCGTTCCTTGCCAGCCTGGCGACCGCGACGACCCGGCCGTACGAGGTGGTGCTCGCCGACAACGGGAGCACCGACGGCGTGCCGCAGGCAGCCGCTCTGGACGACCCGACCGTTCGGCTGCTGGAGACCGGCGGCAACCTCGGCTACGGCAAGGCGGCAAACCTCGGAGCGAGCGGGGCGGACGGCGAGTGGCTCGTGGTGGCGAACCCTGACGTGCGCTGGCGACCGGGTGCGCTGGACGCGCTGCTCGACGCGGGGGACCGCTGGCCGCGTGCGGGCTGCCTCGGCCCGGCGATCGTCACCCCGGACGGCCAGCTCTACCCGTCGGCCCGAGCGTTCCCGACGCTCGGCCGCGGCACCGGCCACGCCCTCGCCGGCTGGTGGTGGCCCGGCAACCCGTGGACGCGCTCCTACCGGGCGGAGGCCGGCGCGCCGGTCGAGGGCACGGTCGGCTGGCTCTCCGGCTCCCTCATGCTGCTGCGTCGCGAGGCGTTCGCGGCGGTCGGCGGTTTCGACCCGACCTACTTCATGTTCTGCGAAGACATGGACCTGTGCCGGCGGCTCGCCGAGGCCGGCTGGACGAACGTCTACGTGCCGGGCTCGGTCGTCGAGCACACCGGCGGGCACTCGTACAAGCACAACCCACGACCGATGCTCAAGGCGCACCACCGCTCGCTCTACACCTACCTCGCCCGCCAGTATCCCCGTCCGTGGCAGGCTCCGGTCCGCGGCCTGCTGGCGGCGGGGCTGTCCGCCCGCTACCTGCTGGCCGCCCGCGTCCCCGCCGCCGGCGAGGGAGCGGCCCCGACGCGCACCGCCGACCTTCTGGAGCATCCGTGAGGCACGCCCTGATCCTGGCCGGCGGCAGCGGTACGAGGCTGTGGCCGTACTCGACCCGGGACGTGCCCAAGCAGCTCGTCCCGTTGCTCGCCGGACGGTCCCTGCTGGAGGTCGCCGTCGAACGCGCCACCGCGGTCGTCCCTGCCGAACGGGTGTGGCTCGGCGCCGGCGAGGCACTGCGCGAGGCCGTGGAGGCGGTCGTCGGCCTGCACCCCGACCGGCTGGTCATCGAGCCGTCCGGCCGTGACACCCTGCCGGCGGTCGCCCTCGGCTGCGCGACCATCGCCGCGGCCGACCCCGACGCCGTCGTCGCCGTGCTCACCGCCGACCACCTGATCGAACCGCTGGCCAGCTTTGCGGCGACGCTCGAGCAGGCGTACGCCCTGGCCGAGACCCGGCCCGACGCGCTCGTGACCTTCGGCGTCGTGCCGGACCACCCGGCGACCGGCTTCGGCTACCTCGAGCTGCGCGAGCAGATCGAGGGTGACGCCCGACGGGTCGAGCGGTTCCGGGAGAAGCCGGACCTGCAGACCGCCGAGCGGTTCGTCGCCGACGGGTCTCTGTGGAACTCCGGCATGTTCGTCTGGCGGGCCTCGACGCTGCTGGCCGCCGTCCGCGCCTTCGCGCCGAAGACCGCCGACCTCGTCGACCGGGTGGTCGCCGGTGACGTCGCGGCGTGGGACGGCATCGACAAGCTCAGCGTCGACTACGGGGTGATGGAACCGGCTTCGCAGTCGCAGGACTTCGTGGTCGCGGCGCTGCCGCTGGCGGCCCGGTGGACCGACGTCGGGTCGTGGACCGCCTACGGCGACGCGCTCGGTCGCGACGCGGACGGCAACGCGGTCGGCGGCGACACCGTGCTGCTGTCCGGCACCCGGGACTGCGTCGTCGCGTCGTCGCAGGACGGGCACCTGGTCGCCCTCGTCGGCTGCGAGGGGCTCGTCGTCGTGCACACTGCCGAGGCGACGATGGTCGTGCCCGCAGACCAGGCGCAGCGCGTCAAAGAGCTTCACGGCCTCGTCGTCGCACAGCACCCGCACCTGGCCTGAGTCCGCCGCCGGCCGCGCTCCGAGAGGACCCACGATGACCGACCCCTACGAGCCTCGTCCGCGCCCCGACGCCCCGGGCCGACCCCCGCAGGGCTATGAACCGCCCCCCGGTTACGGGGCCCCGCCTGGTTGGGGGTCCGCTCCGGTCGGTCCGCAGGGTCCCCAGGGGTACGGCCCGCCACCCGGCTACCAGGGTCCGCCTCCGCCCGGTGGCTACGGAGTGCAGAAGAAGAACGGTTTCGGGGTCGCCTCCCTCGTGCTCGGCATCGCCTCGTTGGTGCTGTTCTGGAGCGCAGTCGGCGGGGTCGTGCTCGGCGCGCTCGCCCTCGTCTTCGGGGTCCTCGGCCGCAAGCGGGTGAGCCGGGGTGAGGCCGACAACGGCGGGGTCGCCCTGGCCGGGATCATCACGGGGGCGATCGGTCTCGTCCTCGGTCTCGTCGTCGGGGTCGGGATCGTCGTCGCGCTGACGCGCGGAGACTTCGGCTCTTTCGCCGACTGCACGAACGCGGCGCAGACCCAGGCCGACCAGGACCAGTGCGCCCGGGACTTCGGGAACAGCTTCAGCCGATGAGCCGCGCGACCTCTCGTCCGTGACCGCCACCCTTGCCGTCCCGTACGCCGAGACGACGTGGCGTCCCACGCACGCGGTCGACGTGCGGCGCACCCTTGGCCCGCTTCGGCGGGGGGCGGGCGACCCGACGATGCGCGTCGAGCCCGGGGTGGTGTGGCGCACGGTCTGCGGGGCGACCTACCGGGTCGTTCAGCGCGGCCCGCACGAGATCGCCGTGCAGGCCTGGGGGCCGGACGCGTCACGAGTGGTCGAGGGGGTCCCGGACCTGCTCGGCGGCCGGGACGCAGGGGTTGGCTTCGAGCCCCGCCACCCGCGGCTGGCCGAGGCGCACGCCCGTCACCCCGGGCTGCGGGTCGTGCGCACCGGCCGGGTGATGGAGGCGCTGGTCCCGTCGGTGCTCGAGCAGAAGGTCACCGGCAAGGAGGCCTTCGCCGCGTTCCGTACGCTCGTGCTGCGGTTCGGCGAGCCCGCGCACGGACCGGCGCCGGCGGGGATGCGTCAGCCGCCGACGGTCGCCGCGTGGCGCGCCGTCCCCAGCTGGGAGTGGCACCGGGCCGGCGTCGACCCGAAGCGTTCGCGCACGATCTGTGAGGCGACCCGCTACGCGGCCCGGGTCGAGGAGGTCGCCACGATGAGCCCGGCCGACGCAGCGCGCCGCCTGTCGGCGCTGCCCGGGATCGGGCCGTGGACGGTCGCGGAGATCGCGCAGCGGGCGCTCGGTGACACCGACGCGCTGTCGGTCGGCGACTACCACCTGTCCGCGTACGTCGGCTGGGCCCTGCTGGGGCGGCCGGTCGACGACGATGGCATGGTCGCGCTGCTCGAGCCGTGGCGGCCCCACCGCTACCGGGTGGTGCGCCTGCTCGAGTGCAGCGGCTTCGTCAAGCCCCGGTTCGGACCGCGGATGACCGTGCAGGACCACCGGCGGCACTGATCCGCTCTGCTTCATGCCGCTGACGTCCCGGTCGCCGGCGCGGCAGCCCGTACGCTCGACCGGTGTCGCTGACGCCGCTGCTGGACCGCGACCCGGCGTCGCTCGGGCCGTACACGCTGCTGGGTCGGCTCGGGCAGGGCGGCATGGGCACCGTCTACCTCGGGCTCGACCAGGAGCAGCGGGCGGTGGCGGTGAAGGTGCTGCGCGACGGGCTCGAGACCCTCGACGGGCGCGCGCGGTTCGAGCGTGAGCTGGACGCGCTGCAGCGGGTGCGCGGGCCCCACCTGGTCGAGGTGCTCGGCGGCGACGTCGCCTCGCGGACGCCGTGGATCGTCACCCGGTTCGTGCCCGGGAGGCGCCTTGACGAGCAGGTCGAGCAGGAGGGCCCGTTGGCCGAGCCCGAGCTGCGGCGCCTCGCCGACGGGCTCGCGCAGGGTCTGCACGTGCTCCACCGGGCCGGGGTCGTGCACCGGGACCTCTCGCCCGGCAACGTGCTCATGGTCGACGGCGAGCCGCAGATCATCGACCTCGGGCTTGCGGTCTTCGCCGACTCCGCCCTGACCCGCACCGGGCTCCTGCTCGGCACCGCCGGCTACCTGGCGCCGGAGCAGGTCAGCGACGGCTCGTGGTCGCCGGCGGTCGACGTGCACGCCTGGGGGTCGGTCGTCGCCTACGCCGCCACCGGGCGCCCACCTTTCGGCACCGGTCGACCGGACGCGGTGCTCTACCGGGTCGTGCACGACGCGCCGGACCTCACCGGGGTGCCCGCCGCGCTGCGCGGTCTGGTGGCCGCGGCGCTCGACAAACGAGCGTCGCGTCGCCCGACACCGCAGCAGATCGGGTCTGGTCTGGCTGCCCTCCCGGAGCTGGTCGGAGTCGGGTCAGGGCCCCAGCCGGTGCGTACCGGTCTGCCGACCAGCGCTACCGACCTCACCGCGCTGCTCGGCCCCCAGGCCACCTCCGTGCTCGCCGACCACCGTCCGCCGGCTCCGCGTACCGAGCTGCTCGAACGGCCCCGCGAGATCCCCCGGGTGCTATCCACCCACACCCGGGACGCGCAGCCTGACGTCCAGGGACCGGACGGCGGGCGCGAGCGACCGGACGACGACGAGCCCTCCGGTCCTCGTCTGCCGCGCTGGCCGGGAGCGCTGCTGGGCCTGTCGACGCTCGCGATCGCCGTGGCGTGCGGCAGACGCTGGCCGCTCGTCACCGCGGCCGCCGTGCTGGCCGTCGCACTGCTCGCCACGACCGCCGTGCGGGTCGCCGATGCCCGGCAGCTGCAGCGTGAGCGCCGGGGACCGCGCGCGACCGACGGCCTGCGGTCCGTGGTCTCGCTGCCCTGGCACCTGCTCCGGGCGTCAGGGTCGTTGCTGGTGAGCGCGTTGTTCTGGCTCGCCGTCCCGGCTGTCGTCGGCGGGGTGCTCTACCTGGCCGACGCCTCAGGGCTCGCCGGTGCGGTCGGCGTCGGGCTGGGCACCGCGGCGCTGCTGACCGGCCGCCGTCAGCGGTCTACCCGTGCCCGGTTGCGGGGCGCGGCGACCAGGCTCCCGGCCCTGGCCGTCCTGACGCTCGCGGCCGTGCTGCTGGCGGCCGCTTACGCGATCGGCAACCCTGCGACGCCGGTCGAGACCACGTGGTGGCCGCTCTCCTGACCGTGGGCCGAGGCTTGACGTTGCGGCAGCTTCTAGCGTCGTCACCGCTGCCGGTCCGGTGGGGCAAGTCGCGGTGTGGTGGGCACAGGACGCTCAGGCCGGGCCGTCGACCGGTCGGCGGCCCAGGTCAGGGTCCGGCGCTTGTGAACACCAGGCGCCGGGCCCGCAGCACGGGATGGAGGCGCGGGCCCGTCTGCCCCACCTGCCGTGCCGCGGACTTTCAGCCGGTGAGAGAGCCGCTGCGGACGTGCTGTTCGGCGATGTCGCGGAGCTTGACGTCGGCGGCCTGACCGGCCTGGACCAGCGCGAAACGCGTCCTGACCGGCGCTGCTCCCGGTGTCCTGCGCGGACGGCTGCTGGCTCAGCGCTCCAGGACGACCGGCGGGCGCGGGTCACGGGGGGCCGGGGGTGCCAGCGGGCGCCCGACCGCGACCGCACCGAGCGGTTCCCAGTCGGCGGGCAGCTCCAGCACCTCGCGGACGACGTCCGCGCAGAACATGGTCGAGCTGATCCAGGCGCTGCCGAGCCCGAGGGTCGCCAGCTGCACCAGCAGCGACTGCACGCCGGCCCCGCCGGCCACGACGAACAGTCGCTCCTCCGCTGCGCTGCGGCGGGCGTCGGGGTAGGCGTGCGCGCCCTCCCGTACGAGGAAGGGCAGGACCACGACCGGGGCGCGGCGCAGCACGTCGCCGCGGGCGAGCCGACGGGTGACCTGCTCGGGATCGAACCCGTCCGCGGCGAGGTCGTCGCTCCATCGGGCGGCCATCGCCTCGAGCAACGCGTCACGCCGCTCGGCCAGCAGCACGAACCGCCACGGCGTCGTGTGGTGCGGGGCCGGTGCGGTGACGGCGGCGGCGAGCGCCTGCCGCACGAGCCCGAGGTCCACCGGGTCGCCGGAGAACTCCCGGACCGTCCGCCGCAGCGCAACCACCGAACGCTGCGCCTCGACCGTCCCCAGCCGGAACCAGTCCTGCGCGGCCGGCCGGACCAGCGTCGCAGCGCCGCGACCGTCGTCGGGCAGCGCCAGCCCGCGGACCACAGCCACCGGGACGGCGGAGCTCTTGCCCTTCACCAGCTCGGCTGCGGCGGCCAGCTCGTCGGCCACGGCGATCTCGGTGACCTCGAGGATCTCGCCGAAGGTGTCCGCGGTGCCGCGGGCGTCGCGCACGGGGGCGAGCCCGGCAGCTCCGATCGCCTGGTCGGTCTGGCCGACCCGCCAGGCCCGGCCCATCGTGTCGCTGACGACGACCGCGACGTCGACTCCGGACAGCTCGCGCAGCCGTGCGCGAAGGGCTTGCGCGGAGGCGTCCGGGTCCAGCGGCAGCAGCGCGACCTCGTCGGGACGCACGTTGCTCGCGTCCACCCCGGCGGCGGCCATCACCAGCCCGTGCCGGGTCTCGGCGATCACCGCCGGCCCGCGCCGGGCCACCTCGCGCACCGTCTCGTCAGCGACCGCGGCGAGCCGGACCTGCTCGCGGTCTGTGCCCTCGGGCACCGTGACCAGGCGCCCCTCGGCCTTGCTCACGATCTTGCTCGTGACCACGACGACGTCGCCGTCGAGCAGCTCGACGGCGCCCGCGATCAGCGCCGCCAGGTCGTCGCCGGGTCGGACGTCGGGCAGCCCGGGCACGCCGAAGACCCGGAAGCCCCCGGTGCCGTCCAGGCCCTTAGTGATCTTCGGGCCGAGACGCCGGTCAAGATCACCAAGGTTCGGGTCAGGAGGCAAGATCGACCGCCGCCCGCGCCATCTGCGCAGCCGCGTCGACGTCGGTCATGAGCAGCGGCACCGCGCGCACCCGTACGCCGGGCACGTCCGCCCCCTCGTCGGAGGTGTCGACCAGCCAGCCGTCGAGCAGGTCGGCGCCGTAGTGCCGTCCGACCGCCTCGGCGGTCGTCGCGACGCCGATCGTGGACAGGCACCGGTCGGCCATCCCACGGACCGGGGCGTCGGACACGATCGGGCTGACCCCGACGACGGTCGCGCGGGCCAGCGCCTCGCGCACCCCGGGCAGCTGCAGGATCGTCCCGATGCTCACCACGGGGTTGCTCGGCGGCAGCAGCACCAGGTCGGCGCCGTCGATCGCCTCGAGCACGCCCGGACCGGTCCGGGCCGTGTCCGCCCCGACCGAGACGAACGCCTCGGCGGTCAGCGAGGCGCGGTGGCGCACCCACCACTCCTGGAAGTGGATCGCCTGCCGCGTGCCGTCCCGCTCGACGAGCACGTGCGTCTCGAAGCGGTCCTCGGTCATCGGCAGCAGGGTGGCGCCGGGCTGCCACCGGGCGCACAGGGCCGCGGTCACCGCCGTGAGGCCGTAGCCGGCGGCGGTCATCTGCGCCCGTACGAGGTGGGTGGCGAGGTCCTTGTCACCGAGCCCGAACCAGGCGGAGGGCACGTCGTACGCCGCCAGCTCCTCCTTGGCGCGGAAGGTCTCGCCGTCCCGGCCCCAGCCGCGCTCGGTGTCGATCCCGCCGCCGAGGGTGTACATGACGGTGTCGAGGTCGGGACAGATTCGCAGGCCGTACAGCGTCAGGTCGTCGCCGGTGTTCACCACCACGGTGAGCTGGGCGGTCGGATAGGCCGCCCTCACCCCCTGCAGGAAACGTGCCCCGCCGATGCCGCCCGCGAGGGCCGTGATGCGCACCCGACGAGTCTGCCAGCGTTGCTCCTTGGCGTCGTCGCTCGGCGTGGTCGCCGCCCGGAACCGGGTGCGCCAAACGTCCTGGAGAGCAGCCAGGATCTGAACTTGGTCTGTAACGCGATCGTGACGTGTGAGCTGTTCCGCTCGACGCGCACCTCGGAGACACTGCCCGGACCCCGGTGTACTGACCCGTCCGGGCTACCGAGCAGGCCGAACGGCCTACAACACATGCCTGTCCGGCGCGCGAACGCGTGGCCGGCCGGGTCGACGAGGAGAACACGTGGCACGAACTGCACTGACGAGGGGCGCGCTCGCGGTCCTCCTGAGCTCCGGGCTCGCGGCCGGCCTCGGGGTGTCCCCGGCCTTCGCCGCACCGGCCCAGAACGACGCGTCCGGCGCGCCGAAGCTCAACG
>JBBSTR010000059.1:0-14417 GCA_038235705.1 Mycobacteriales bacterium | reverse complement strand
GTGCGCTCGCCGGCGTGGCGAGCGTTCTGGGTGAGCTCGCGCCGGACGGCCTCCGTACGGGCCTGCGCGACCCGGACCTCAGCGATCTGCGCCTCGGTCTGGGTGAGCTGCACGAGGGTGCGGAGCTGGACGATGATCTTGGCGTTATCAGTCATGTCATCTGCTTGCCCGGCGCTAGCTGACGCAAGCAGAGAGGACGCGTGACGCCGCTCTCCTGCGTGCGTCACGTGCCCGACGCGGGCGTAGGTCGCCCCTGATCGGGCAGTCCACAGTGCGATCGGAGGTGCTGGTGGAGGATGAGCGACGTGACGACCAGCGAGTTCGACACGGTCGCGGGCTGGACCCGGGACGCCGTCGCCGCGCTCGGCAGCGATCACGCCGTGCCGGCAGGTTGCCGTGGCAGCGGCAGCCCGGCGGCGCTGACCTGGCTCGGCACCCGGCTCAGGCTGACTCGGGGCGCGCGGTTGCTGGACGTCGGCGCCGGGATCGGCGGACCCGCCGCGTGGGCCCGCCAGACATACGGGGCCGAGCCGGTCCTCGCTGAGCCGATGCCCGCAGCCTGCAGCGCTGCCCGCGACCTGTTCGCGCTCCCCAGCGTGCAGGCCCTCGGGGAGCAGCTGCCGTTCCCGGACCACTCCTTCGCCAGCGTCTGGTGCCTCGGGGTGCTGTCGACGACCCGGCGCAAGAGCGAGCTGCTGAGCGAGGTCAGCCGCGTGCTGCGCCCGGGCGGTGGCCTGGGCTTGCTTGTGCTGGTGCAGCTGGTCCGCGGGCTGTCTCGGCAGCCGGACGGGAACAGCTTCCCTCGCCCCGCGGAGCTGGCACTGCTGCTCGCCGACGCGGGGCTGGAGATCTTCGACGAGGTGAGGGCCGACGAGCTGCCGGCCCCCCCGACCGACTGGCAGAACCGCCAGGAGGCGGTGACCGACCTGCTGGCCCAGGAACATGGGACGACCCCTGCCTGGCGGGAGTCGGTCGCGCAGCAGCAGCTGCTGGGCAGGCTGCGCGCCGCTCGACAGCTCGACACGGTGCTGCTGCACGCGATCAAGGTCTGAGCCGTCCGGCCCGGCGCGACCGACCGCAGCTCTTTCGTCACCCGGTTCCTCGGACACGACAACGGGTATCCGGGCCTGGACGGTCCGAGCGGCTCAAGGAGTCGCCGGCCCTCGAACCCGTCCGGCGCGACCACTTCCTCCGCCCGGCCGACGGTCTTCTCGCACCTGACCCCTCTCGAAGGAGAACACGATGATCAGCAGTGCTGACTACGACACCCTGGCCGGCAAGACCGTCAAGGGCACCGACGGCGACAAGATCGGGAAGGTCCAGGACGTCTACGCGTCGACCGACGACAGCACCCCGACGTTCATCACCGTGTCCACCGGCCTGTTCGGCGGCAAGGCCAGTTTCGTGCCCGTCGCCGAGGCCACCCTCACCGACGACGACCTGGTCGTCCCTTACACCAAGGACCAGGTCAAGGACGCCCCCAACCTCGACAGCGACGAGGAGCTCACGGCCGAGGAGGAGGACCGGCTCTACAGCCACTACAACCTCGCGGGCCAGGGGCACAGCACGACAGGGACGACGCACTCGGGGACGACCGACGCCGCCACCGCCGGTGCTGCCGCGACGGCGGGTGCGACCACCGACCGCAACGACGTGGACCAGAGCGCTGCCTACGAGCCCACGGCCGACGTCGGCACAGACGTGCGTGGCGCCGGGCACGACACGCGCAGTCCCGAAACTGACGACGCGATGACGCGCTCCGAAGAGCAGCTCAACGTCGGCGTGGAGACTCGCGAGACCGGCCGGGCCCGCCTGGTCAAGCACATCGTCACCGAGCAGCAGCAGGTCACGATCACGGTGCCGGTCAGCCACGAGGAGGTCCGCGTCGTCCGCGAGCCGGTCACCGAGGCGAACGCCGACGCGGCGGACGGCGGCGTGGACCTGACGGAGGAGGAGCACGATGTCGTCCGCACCCAGGAGAGGCCCGTCGTCTCGACCGAGACCCACCCGGTCGAGCGTGGCCGCCTCGAGACCGAGACAGCGACTGGCGAGCAGACCGTGTCCGGGGACGGGCGCAAGGAATACATCGACACCGAGGGCGTCGACGACGGGCGTTGATCCCGTAATCCTGCGGCCCGACCTTGCACGAGAGGATCGGGCCGCAGCCGGGTCCGCGGTGAGTCACCTGAGGTCGATCACCGCTGAACCGCACGTGTCGATCACCGCACACCGGCGGCGTCCATGCCTCGCAGCTCCTTTTTCAGCTCGCTGACCTCGTCACGGAGCCGGGCCGCCACCTCGAAAGACAGCCCCTTCGCGGCCTCGTGCATCTGGTCCTGCAGCTGCTGGATGAGCTGGGCCAGCTCGGCGCGCGGCATCCCGGCGAGGGCCTTCGCGTGCTTACCCACGTCCGGGCTCTTGCTGCTCATTCCAGGGACCGGCGCCTTGCCGCGAGACTGCTGACGGCCCGCTCCCCCGGTCAGCTCACCCTCGGCGCTCTCGCGCACGAGGTCGTCGAGGATGTCCGCCACCCGCTTGCGCAGCGGCTGCGGGTCGACGCCCCGCTCCTTGTTGTAGGCGATCTGCTTGTCACGTCGACGGGTCGTCTCGTCGATCGCCTTCGCCATGCTGGGCGTGATGCGGTCGGCATACATGTGGACCTGGCCGCTGACGTTGCGCGCCGCGCGACCGATCGTCTGGATGAGGCTGGTGCCCGAGCGCAGGAAGCCTTCCTTGTCGGCGTCGAGGATCGCGACCAGGGAGACCTCCGGCAGGTCGAGGCCCTCACGGAGCAGGTTGATGCCGACCAGCACGTCGAAGTGGCCCTGCCGCAGCTCCTTGAGCAGCTCGATGCGGCGGATCGTGTCGACCTCGGAGTGCAGGTAGCGGACCTTGATGCCCAGCTCGAGCAGGTAATCCGTGAGGTCCTCGCTCATCTTCTTGGTCAGCGTCGTGACCAGCACCCGCTCGTCCTTCTCGGCCCGGGTCCGGATCTCATGGACCAGGTCGTCGATCTGACCCTTGGTCGGCTTGACGACGATCTCCGGGTCGACGAGGCCGGTCGGGCGGATCACCTGCTCGACCGTGTCGTTCTGGACCCGGCTGAGCTCATACGGTCCGGGGGTCGCGGACAGGTGCACGGTCTGACCGACCCGCTGCAGGAACTCCTCCCACTTCAGCGGCCGGTTGTCCATGGCGCTCGGGAGCCGGAACCCGTGGTCGACCAGGGTGTTCTTGCGGCTGCGGTCGCCCTCGTACATCGCGCCGATCTGCGGCACGGTGACGTGCGACTCGTCGAGCACGAGCAGGAAGTCGTCCGGGAAGTAGTCGAGCAGGGTGTGCGGGGCCGTGCCGGGGGCGCGGCCGTCGATGTGGCGGCTGTAGTTCTCGATGCCGTTGCAGAAACCGACCTGGCGCATCATCTCCAGGTCGTACGTCGTGCGCATGCGCAGCCGTTGAGCCTCCAGCAGCTTGCCCTGCGACTCGAACGTCGCCAGCTGGTCGGCCAGCTCCAGCTCGATGCCCTTGGTCGCCTTCTCCATGCGCTCCGGCCCTGCGACGTAGTGCGTAGCGGGGAACACGAACACCTCGTCGTGCTCCTCGATCACCTCGCCAGTCAGCGGGTGCAGCGTCATGACCCGCTCGATCTCGTCACCGAACATCTCGACCCGGACCGCGAGCTCCTCGTAGACCGGAAACACCTCGACGGTGTCGCCGCGCACCCGGAACGTGCCACGCGTGAACGCCAGGTCGTTGCGGGTGTACTGCACGTCGACCAGCTTGCGGAGCAGGGTGTCGCGGTCAACGGTGTCGCCGACGGTCAGCTTGACCATGCGGTCGACGTACTCCTGGGGCGTGCCGAGGCCGTAGATGCAGCTCACGCTGGCCACCACGATCACGTCGCGCCGGGTGAGGAGCGACATGGTGGCGGAGTGCCGGAGGCGCTCGACCTCCTCGTTGACGCTGCTGTCCTTCTCGATGTAGGTGTCGGTCTGCGGGACGTACGCCTCGGGCTGGTAGTAGTCGTAGTAGCTCACGAAGTATTCGACGGCGTTGTTGGGCAGCAGCTCACGGAACTCGTTGGCCAGCTGCGCGGCCAGCGTCTTGTTGGGGGCCATGACCAGGGTCGGACGCTGCACCTGCTCGACCAACCAGGCCGTCGTGGCGCTCTTGCCGGTGCCGGTGGCGCCGAGCAGCACGATGTCGGGCCGGCCCTCCTGGAGCCGGCTCGTCAGCTCCTTGATCGCCGCAGGCTGGTCACCCGCCGGCTGGTAATCGCTGATCACCTCGAACCGCTTCTGCCTCCGCTTGAGATCGGTGGACAGACGGTCGATCGTCGGGGTCGCCGAGTGTGCGGGCAGCGTCGTGGTCACCCCCCAACGGTAAGCCGGGGGTACGACAACCTCGACCCGGACCTGCGTGCTCCTGCCGGCTCAGCCGGTCAGTGCCCTCCAGAGCGCCCGGACCTGGGGCTCGAGGTCGTCGATCGGACCGTCGTTCTGGATCACGTGGTCCGCGACCCTGAGCCGGTCCTCGAGCGACACCTGCGACCGGACCCGCGCCAGCGCGTCGTCACGCGTCATGCCGCGCAGCCGGGTGAGGCGGTCGAGCTGGGTGGCTTCGGAAGCAGCGACGACGACGACCTCGTCGTACATGCCGTCCAGGCCGTTCTCGACCAGTAGGGGTACGTCGTGGACCAGCACCGGCCGGTCCTCGACCTGCGCCTTCGCGGTCAGCTCGGCGGTGCGGTCGCCGATCAACGGGTGCACGATCGCGTTGAGCCTCTTGAGCTCATCGGGGTCGCTGAACACCCGCCGGGCCAGGCCGGGCCGGTCGAGGGTGCCGTCGGTCAGCAGGACCTCCGGCCCGAACGCCTCGACGATGCCGGCAAGACCCCTGGTGCCGGGGGCGACCACCTCACGGGCCAGCAGGTCGGCGTCGATCACCACCGCCCCGAGCCCGGCGAGCAGGGCCGTCACCGCGCTCTTGCCGGACCCGATGCCGCCGGTCAGCCCCACCGTCCGCATGACGACGACCCTACCCAGCCGGCGTCGGCGTCGCAGCCGTCCGGGCGCGTCTGCGTCCACCTGGCGCTGCCCGGTCGGACGCCTCCGGGTGCGTCTGCGTCCACCTCATCACCGTGGCGCCCCTGGGGCCCCGCCGTTTCCGCCTTCATCCGGCGTGTCGAGACGGCCAGAACCTCAGGTGGACGCACCTGCACCCGCGTGATGCTCGACCCCGGAACGAGGTGGACGTTCTCGCACCCGCGTGACGTCTTGCGCTGGTGCGGTCTGTCCACACGCAACGCGACGGGCCCCGGTTGTCCACAGATTGCGTACGGCGCCCCCAGCCTCTGTTCGGCACGGTCAGCCTTCGTCTCGTGCAGCCTCTCGAAGCCCTTCGTCATGCTGGCGCGACCCAGGACGGGCTCGCCACCCGCTCCGACCTGCGCGCCGCCGGTCTCAGCTCCGGCACCCTCTCCCGCGCGGTGAAGGACGGCCGGCTGGTGCGCCAGCACACCGGTGTGTACGCAGCCACCCCGCTCCCCGACCTCCCGACGTACCTGATCGTGAAGGACGTCGTCGCCCGGGAGGCGCGGCTGCACGCGCGTGCTGCTCTGCTCGCGCTCGGGCCGGCAGCCGCGCTCGTCGGCCGGTCGGCCGCGGTTCTTCGCGGGTGGGGACTGCTCGAGGAGCCGCGGTTCACCGAGGTCGGTCTCCCGCACGGACGGCGCCGTCGTCAGCTTGCCGGGGTGCGGACAGTCCAGGTCAGGAGCCTGCGGGTCGACCCCGTCCTGCTCGGAGCCGGCCAGTCTGCGCTCCGGACCACGACCGCGGTCGAGACGGCGGTCAGCTGCTGCCTCCAGCTGTCCCTCCTCGAGGCAGTCGTGGCTGTCGACAGCGGGCTCCGACGGGGTGATCTTGCACTGAACGATCTTCGTTCACGGGCTCTCGACCTTTCCGGTCGCGCCGACGCCGAGCGCGTACGGACGGTGCTGAGCCTGGTGGACCCGAGGTCCGGCTCGGTGCTGGAGTCCGTCCTGCGGGTGCACATGCTCCGGGACGGGCTGACCGGGTTCGTCAGTCAGCGGGTCGTGGTCCGTCAGGGCGTCTACATCTTGCGTACGGACTTCTGCTTCGAGCGGGCCAAGCTCGTCGTGGAGACCGACGGACGGGTCTACCACCCAGACGCCGACAAGGATCGGGTCACGAGCAACCAGCTGTGCACCGCCGGGTGGCGAGTGCTGCGATTCACCTGGCCCGAGGTCCTTCACCAGACCGAGTGGGTGCTCGCCCAGATCCGCGCCTCACTCGCCTCTTCCTGAGGTCCCGCGACGGCAACGCACACCGCGGCTCGACCTCGCCGCGGGTGCCTCGGCGTCCGCCTGCGCCGACCGGGCCTGTCTGCGTCCTAGAGATCCGCGCGACGCCGCAGGGCTCCTCACCGCTAGCCGGGCCTGTCTGCGTCCCAGAGATCCACGCGACCCCGCGGGGCTACCCACCGCCGGCCGAACTTGCCTGGGTCCCAGAGATCCGCGCGACCCCGCGGGGCTCCCCACCGCCGGCCGCGTCCCGCACGTGAGGTGGATGCAGCGGCACCCGCGCTCCGCGAGGCGGCGGGTCGAACGGACGCCCCGCGAGAGCTTGTTGCTCATGCCGACGCGCTCACGCGGCAGCGTCGGCGCCAGACTGTCCCGCGACCGGACGACGCTTCTGCTGGGTGCGCCTGCGTCCACCTGCCATCAAGCCCGACGCACCCGCGGCCAGGAAGCCAGTGACAGCGGCAGTCGAGCGCCGGTTCACAGGGCGCCGATCTCGAGGTGGACGCACATGCACCCGCGGCACCGCCCCGGACGGCTGTTGCCGCGGCCGAGCTATAGGCCTTGCCATGGGCCGACCCACAGGCCCAGCCACAGGCCGGGCCACAGGCCCAGCCATGGGCCGCAGCCTGAGGGCGGCGCCCACAACTGCTTTGGCCCCGCCACGGCCTGAAGGCCGCAGGCCGCAGGCCGTGAGCGGCCGGGGCTCGTGGGTGCGTCTGCGTCCACCTGCCGGTAGGAAGCACCCGGGGCACGCCGAGAACGCCGGGAAACCAGGCCGTCCGACGGTCCGCACACAGATCCACCGACGAGGCGGACGCAGATGCACCCGCGGAAACGGGCGGGCGTCGAGCCCGGACACGACGGAACCCCCCGGCCACGAGGACGAGGGGTTCCGGTCGTTCAAGCAGTCGTTCAGGCGCAGTCGTTCAGGCGCCCGCCCGGAGTCAGACGGTCAGGAACCGCCCGCGAGCTTCTCGCGGAGCGCCTGCAGCGCCTCGTCGGAGGCCAGCGTGCCAGCGCCGCCCGAGGAGGGCGTCGACGGCGCCGGTCGAGCCGGACTCTCGTTGTCGTCGCCCTCGGCAGCGTCGCCACCGTCGGCGACCGAGGTGTAGGACTGCGGCAGGGCCGCCTCCGCGTCCTGGGCTGCCATGCGGGCGATCTGCTCCTGGTGGGCACGGAAGCGCTTCTGCGCGTCCTCGTACTGCTTCTCCCACGCCTCCCGCTGGCTGTCGAAGCCCTCGAGCCACTCGCCGGTGTCGGCGTCGAAGCCGTCTGGGTAGACGTAGTTGCCGGCTTCGTCGTAGGTCGCAGCCATGCCGTACTGCGCGGGGTCGAAGGACTCCTCGGCGACGGCACCACCCTCGTTGGCCTGCTTCAGCGACAGCGAGATGCGGCGACGCTCCAGGTCGATGTCGATGACCTTGACCAGGAGGTCGTCACCGACGTTGACGACCTGCTCGGGCAGCTCGACGTGGCGCTCGGCCAGCTCGGAGATGTGGACGAGGCCTTCGATGCCCTCCTCGACGCGCACGAACGCACCGAACGGGACGAGCTTGGTGACCTTGCCCGGCACGACCTGCGTGATCGCGTGGGTCCGGGCGAACTGCTGCCACGGGTCTTCCTGGGTCGCCTTCAACGACAGCGAGACGCGCTCGCGGTCCAGGTCGACGTCGAGCACCTCGACGGTGACCTCCTGGCCGACCTCGACGACCTCGGACGGGTGGTCGATGTGCTTCCAGGACAGCTCGGAGACGTGCACCAGGCCGTCGACCCCACCGAGGTCGACGAAGGCACCGAAGTTGACGATCGAGGAGACGACGCCCGAGCGGACCTGGCCCTTCTGCAGGGTCGCCAGGAACGTCGAACGCACCTCGGACTGGGTCTGCTCGAGCCACTGGCGACGAGAGAGCACGACGTTGTTGCGGTTCTTGTCCAGCTCGATGATCTTCGCTTCGAGCTCCTTGCCGACGTACGGCTGGAGGTCGCGGACGCGACGCATCTCGACGAGGGAGGCGGGCAGGAAGCCGCGCAGGCCGATGTCGAGGATCAGCCCGCCCTTGACGACCTCGATCACCGTGCCGGTGACGATGCCGTCCTCCTCCTTGATCTGCTCGATCGTGCCCCACGCCCGCTCGTACTGCGCACGCTTCTTGGACAGGATCAGCCGACCGTCCTTGTCCTCCTTCTGGAGGACCAGCGCCTCGACGGAGTCACCGACCTTGACGACCTCGTTGGGGTCGATGTCGTGCTTGATGCTCAGCTCGCGCGAGGGGATGACGCCCTCGGTCTTGTAGCCGATGTCGAGCAGGACCTCGTCGCGGTCGACCTTGACGATCGTGCCTTCGACGATGTCGCCGTCGTTGAAGTACTTGATCGTCTCGTCGATGGCGGCGAGGAAGTCCTCCATGGACCCGATGTCGTTGATCGCGACCTGGGGCGTGGAGGGGGTGTCGAGGGTGGACGTCAAGAGAGGTGCTCCGGAGGATGGGGGTAGGCGGCAGAGGGCACGAACGTGCCCAGAGGTCAGACTAGCCCGGTGAACAACCCTGCTGCGACCGGGTCCGACACCTCGGCCCGCGCCAACCGTTCCTGGTGGGACGCCGAGGCGTCCTCCTACTACGCCGAGCACGGCGCGTTCCTCGGCGACGCCGACCTGCGCTGGTGCCCGGAGGGGCTGACGGAGAGCGAGGCACGCCTGCTCGGCGACACCCGGGGCAAGGACGTGCTCGAGCTCGGGTGCGGGGCCGGCCAGGGCGCCCGCTTCCTGCGTACGCAGCAGGCACGCGCGGTCGGCTGCGACGTCTCTGGTGGTCAGCTGGCGCAGTCCCGTCTGCTGGACGCCAGGACCGGCACGAGCGTCCCGGTGGTCCAGGCCGACGCGCAGCGCCTGCCGTTCAGGTCAGCGACGTTCGACCTGGTGGTCTCGGCGTTCGGTGCCGTCCCGTTCGTGGCCGACAGCGCAGGGGTGATGCGGGAGGTCGCGCGGGTGTTACGGCCGGGCGGTCGGTTCGTCTTCAGCGTCACGCACCCGACCCGCTGGGCGTTCCCGGACGACCCGGGGCCGGCGGGCCTGACGGTGCAGCAGAGCTATTTCGACCGCACGCCCTACGTCGAGCAGTCCGGTGGTGTCACGACGTACGTCGAGCACCACCGGACCCTCGGCGACCGGGTGCGCGAGCTGGTCGCCGCCGGCCTGGTCCTCACCGATCTGGTCGAGCCCGAGTGGCCCCCGGGTCACACCGACGTGTGGGGCCAGTGGTCACCGCTTCGCGGCTCCCTGATGCCCGGGACGGCGATCTTCGTCTGCGACCGGCCCGGCCGGGTCAGTAACCCCGGCGAGACGTGACGTCGGGCCCACTCTCGGGGTCGGTGAGGTCCTGGACGCTGGTCTGCCTGGTCTTGTCGAGGTCGACCGCTCTAACCGGCTCGTCGGTGTAGACCTCGTCGGTGTAGACGTAGTCGGGGTCGCCGTTGCGACCGGCGGTGGCCAGGTCGCGGTCGTCCTCCCGCGGGCGGCGCTGCGGGAGCAGCAGGCCGGCGACGAGCAGCAGCAGCCCCAGGACGCCGAGGACCAGCGGCAGGGTGAAGGAGATCAGGTGCGCCTTGCTCTTGCTGTCCTTGGCGTCGGACACCAGCGCGGCCACGGTGTCGGCCGTCGGCGTCAGCGGCTTGGTGACCTCCAGCGCCACGGTCTGGCTGCCGTCCGCGTTCACGATCGAGCTGGTCGGCGAGGTCACGATCGAGACGATCGAGCCGGTGACCGGCTCGACCAGCACGGTGCGCCCCTTGTTGGAGTAGCCGGTCTTGGTGCCCGCCAGCTCGCCGAACTGCTGGTCGATGACGATCGGGGCGATCGTGTCCTCGAAGCGGTAGACCTCGAGACCGTCCACCTTCTCGGTGCCGCTGTAGGTGATCGGGAAGGCCTGGCCGGACGTCTGGTCGAAGAAGTCGTAGGTCGCCGGCTTTCCGTTCATCTGCTTCTCGGTGCCGAAGGGCAGCTTCACGGTGTAGGCGGTGGTGTTGTAGGTGTCCCCGTCGAAGCCCGGCTTGCCCTTGCCCGTGCTGCGGTCGAACGCGACCACGTTGTTGTCGAGCTTGGCACCGACGAACTTCCCGTCGACGAACGGCGTGTCGGCCGTGCTGCCGCCCTTCAGGAGCACCTTGCCGGAGGAGTCGACCGGGTAGAGCCGCAGCTGCTCGGCGTACACCGCCGTGTCGCTGGTGCCCTTGGTCACGTTGCGCAGGATGCGGTCCAGGCGCAGGGTCTGCTCGCTGTAGCTCTGGGTCGTGCCGTCCAGGACCCGCGCGGTGCCGAGCGACTCGGTGGTCACGGCGTTGCTGGTCGGCGCCTTGAGCAGCCGAGGCTTCGCGACCGTGAGGACGAGCAGCGACAGCACGAGGCAGAAGACCCCTGCCCCGACCAGCAGGGCGGGACCAAGACGGCGGTTCATGGGGGAAGAGGCTCCTCGAGCGCAGTGCCACAGAGCGCGTGGCGGTGTACAGATGTTTCACACGAGACTCACGTACGCAGGTCATGGGTGCCATGGCCCGAAAGGACCATCTTGACCGGCCTGCCCTCCGTCGATCCACCGCAGGACATGCGGGTCCGGCAGGACGAGCCGGGTGGGCTCGAGAGCGCCGCCGGTGGGGTGCACCGGTTCCCCGCGCTGGACGGGCTCCGCGGCGTCGCGGCCTTGGCCGTCGTCCTCACCCACCTGGGCTTTCAGACCGGCGTAGGGCTGTCGGGCTCCTACCGCGGCGTGCTCTCCCGGCTCGACATCGGGGTGGCGATCTTCTTCGTCCTGTCGGGGTTCCTCCTCCACCGGACGCAGGTACTGGCCCGGATGACCCATCGACCGCCCGCCCGGGTGGGCGACTACCTGTGGCGGCGCGCCCTCCGGGTCCTGCCGGCCTTCTGGGTCGTCACGGTGCTCGCGCTGACGGTCCTGCCGGACAACCGTGACGTGCCCGCCGCCGAGTGGCTGTGGCAGCTGGGCCTCACGTCGATCTACGCCGCCGAGCATCAGCAGCCCGGCCTGACCCAGATGTGGTCGTTGTGCACCGAGGTCACCTTCTACCTGGCGCTCCCGCTGCTCGGACGGTGGTCGCTCCGTGGGTCGGCCGACCCACGCGCCGTGCTGCGGTCCCAGCTCGTCTGGTGCGCCGGGCTGACCGTGGTGGCGCTGGCCTGGCAGCAGGCGGTGGCGACAGGCCTGTTCCCCCCGTACGCCGGCTACTGGCTGCCGGGGCACCTGGACTGGTTCGCGGCCGGGATGGCGCTGGCTGCCGTGTCGGCCGCACGCTCGGTCGACCGGACGATCGGGTCGGCGCGGATCACCGAGCTGGCCGGCGCGTCGGGCACCTGCGCGCTCGGGGCGGTCGCGCTGTTCCTGCTGGTCAGCACCCCCCTGGGCGGCCGGTACGGGCTGGTCGGGCTCGCCCCCGGCCAGACCGCGTTCCGCTCGGTGTCCTACACCGTGATCGCCCTGCTGCTCATCGCCCCGGCCGTGCTCGGCCCGCCGCGTCACCGGGCCGTGCTGGAGAGCTCGCCGCTGCAGGCGCTCGGACGGGTGTCGTACGGGCTGTTCCTGGTCCACCTCGTCGTCATCGACCTGACCTTCCGGGCTCTGGACATCCAGCCCTTCAGCGGGCACTTCCTGGTCATGACGGCCGTGTCCCTGAGCCTGTCGCTGGTGGCCGCGACAGTCTCCTACGTGCTGGTGGAGAAGCCCGCGCTCCGGCTCAAGAACCGCGTCCCGTGGGCAGGCAGGAGCGGGCGAGGCTGACGGCGACCACGGCGACCGCGACCAGGCTGAGCGCCTGCACGGGCGTGCCCAGCAAGACCGCCGACGGCCAGGGCCGGGCTGCCACCAGCAGCCCGGCGAGCACGAGCGCGCCGGCGCCGACCCCCGGGAGCAGGGCGGACCGCCGCCAGAGCAGGGCGGCCAGGACGACGACCAGGACCCCCAGCCCGACGGCCCCGCCGACGAGGGGAACGGCGAGCAGCGCGGCCGCGGCGCCCACCCGGGTCGAGGTCGGACGACCGGACGCGGGCGGCTGTCGCGACCGGGCCGCGGTCAGGGCAACCCCGGCCAGCGTGAGCGCGAGCAGCAGCCCGGCGAGCAGCGCAGCGCGGAAGGTGCGGTCCGGTCCGAAGGTGAGACGCAGCTCGCCGCCCTTTCCAGCCGGCAGGACGAAGCCCTGGGCCCAGCCGTCGAGCACGACCGGACGCAGCGTCGTGCCCCCGAGGGTGGCCGACCAGCCGTCGTTGGCCGCCTCGCGCACGGCCAGGAACGACTCGCCGCCCGGCCCGAGCGTCAGGCGTCGGTCGGTGGCGTCCCACCGGCGCACCTGCAGGGGGCGGGCGGGCGGCGTAGCCGACGCCGTCGGGCCGACGGTCAGCGACACCGGCTGCAGGACGTCGGTGCGGGCCAGCCGCAGGTGGTGCGACCCGGCGGTCACGGTCAGGTCCGGCCCCGTCCCGGCACAGGGCACGAGGGCCAGCGTCGCGCCGTCGCGCAGCTGCGCGACGGTGGCGCGGGCACCGTAGGTGGCCACGCTGGCGTCGTCCAGGAGCAGCGTCGGGCCGTCCGTCCCGCAGCCGAGGTCGACCTGCCGGCCGGGGTCGGGCACCGGGACCGGCAGCGGGCCCCCCGGGCCGGAGAGGACCAGCCCGGACAGCCCGAGCGGGGCGTCCTGCCGGAAGACGTCGCCCTGCTCGAGCGCCGGGAAGCTCAGCACCAGCCGCCGGGTGCTGAGCGTCGCCGGCAGACGTGCCTCCCCGTCCTGGACGTCGACGGTGCGTGACGTGCCGTCGTCACCTGTGACGGTGATCCGGGTCGGCAGCCGGGAGATCGAGCCGGTCGACAGCGACACCGCGAGTCGTGAGAGCCGTATCGGCTTGGCGTACGTGAGGGTCAGCGAGGGCCGCGGGTCGTCCCTGTCGGCGACCCAGGTCGTCCCGTCCTGGCCGTCCAGCACGACCTGCGGAGCCGCCTGCAGGTCGGCCACCTCGGCCGAGGACCCGATGACCTGCACGGGCTGACCCTGCTGCACCAGGGCGGACAGGGCAGGCCCCGGCCGAGGTCGGGCCTGAGCGACCGCCGAGCCGGTCAGGACGCGGTCCAGGGTGAACGACCGGTCGATCGCCGCGTCGTCCTCGTCCCCGTGCACCAGCGCCGTCGTGCAGGCCGCCCGACCGGCCACCGACAGGCAGCCCGAACGGTCGCGTCGGCCCGCTGTGAACGCGAGCGTCGTCGGACCGTCGACTGGGCGGCCGCCGGTCGCGACGGCAGCGTCGCCCGGGACCGTGAGCCCGGGGGTGAGCGCCACCGGCCCGTCCGGTCCACGCAGAGCCAGCTCGAGCGGGCTGGCCCCGACCTGACCGCTGGGGCGTACGGCCTCGATCGTCGCCCGCACGGTCGACCCTGCCCAGCTGACCGTGACCGGTCGGTCCCCGAGCTGGACCACGCTGGACCGGCCGTCACCGGACAGCCTGACCCGGACCGGTGCGAGGTCCGCCCCGTCCGCCCGCGGGACCGACAGGGTCACCCACGTCAACGGCCCCGTCCCGCTCGCCTGCACCCACTGCCCGACCGGCGACAGCCCGCCGGTCACCCAGGCGGTGGACGGGTTACGGTCGAACGCCGCGGCCGGCAGGTGGTCACGGCCGCGGGCGACCAGCGCGCCCGCGTCCGCGGCGGAGGACGACGCCTTGACGGTCGCGGGCACCGAGAGCGTGGTCCGCGATCCGTCGGCGGGCACCGGCAGGTAGTCGTGCACCGGTCGCTCGGCGCGCGGGGTCGTGCCGTCACCGAGCGTCGCCGACGGGTAGTCCTGACCGCGCCCGAAGCCGACCTCCCGGTCGCGGTAACCGTCGGTCACCACCCGACCCTCGCCCAGCTCCCCCGGCAGCGCCGGCTCCCCGGCGAGCCGGACCGGGGTGCGGCCGTCCACCACACCCTGCTCCAGCAGGGGCAGGAGCGTCTCCGGGCCACCGGAGACCCGCAGCGCACCGGTCCGGGGCAGCACGTCGACGACGGTGGCGACCGTGTCGGCGCCCTGCACCTCGAACACCTGGACCGCCGGGAGCGTG
>JBBSTR010000058.1:0-14794 GCA_038235705.1 Mycobacteriales bacterium | reverse complement strand
GCGGCGCGCGCCCCACGCGGGGCGGCCGTCCATGACCCGCCGGGCGTTGTGGGCGCGCCCCGCCGGCGTGGCGCGACGTTCTGCCCCTGATGATCATGGCGGTCCGGCGGTTCTTCTGGACGACTCGTCGTCAGGCCGGGCGGGCGCCCGAGGAACCAGGGAGTTGTGGCGCGCCGTACGGCCCGGCGGCGAGATCGACCCGGACCGGGCTGGCCTTAGTTCCGCGCCATAGGGCGGCCAGGACCACACGCCCGACAGGACCAGGCTCTGCAGCGATCGCTGCTGGACGACCCGCCGCCGTTCTGAGCCAAGACCCGTCCGCCGGACACAGGTCCTGCCGAGGTCACCGTCCGCTGGGCGGCGCTCAGACAACGACTCGCAGTCGCTCGCGCCCCGGCGCACCGCGTCCTTCGCAGCCGCGCTGTGGTTGTGTGCCTTCCCGTGCCCGCCCGCGAGATGCTCCTGCGGACGGTGAGCCGCCGGCAGCTGCTTGCCGGGGCGGGCGGGCTGCTGGTCGGCGGGCTCACGGCCTGCGACGCCTCGAACGGTCCGAGCCCTGTCCCGGGCTCCTCTGCCCCGTCGCCGACGCCCGTGCCGACCGTCTCGCCGACGTCGACGACGGATGCGTCGCTGCGTTCCGCCTCGGCCGCTCGCGTACGAACACTGCTCGCCAGCTACGACGGCGCCCTGACCGGTCGCGACGCCGCCGACCCTGCCCGCACACAGCTGCTGGCCTTGCGCGCCGACCACGCCGCACATCTGCAAGCGCTCACCGGCGAGGTCCCGCCGCCGGCACCGGAGCTCTTCCGCGCCACACCGGCCGCCACGGCGAGCCCCCGGGCCGGCGACCCGGTCCGCTCAGGAGCCGACCCGTCCACCTCGCCGAAGGCCCCGGCACCACCCCTGCCGCCGGCTGCGGTTCCGGTCACCGCCTTGCTCGCCGCCGAACGTCTGGCCGAGGCCGGCAACGCCGGCGACGTCGCCGCCGCTTCCGGCCCGCTGGCCAGGTTGCTCGCCTCGGTCGCCGCGTGCGAAGCCAGCCACGAGGTCGCCCTCGGGGCGGTGGCGGCAGCGTGACGGCGCTCCGGGCCGTCGAGAAGACATCGCGGGACCAGGACGAACTGGTCGACGCCCTGCTGCGCGCCACGCATGCCGCGCTGTTCGGCTACGGCGTGCTCGGCGCGCGGCTCGACGCCGCGGAGCAGAAGCTCGCCCGGGAAGCAGACGACGTGCTGCGTACCGATCGGGACACCCTGGCGGGCCTGCTCCGCGACGCCGGTCGACCTGTACCGGGACCGCGCGCCGCGTACGACGTCGCAGTGGCCGACCGGGCAGCTGCCTTCACGCTTGCCGTGCGGCTGGAGGCCGGCCTGGCCTTGCGCTGGGGCGATCTGGTGGAAGGCACCGACGACAGCCTCCGGGTCGCTGCCGCGGCGGGTGTCCGCCGGAGCGCGGTCCGGGCCGCGCAGTGGCGGGTGCTCCAGGGCGTGCCACCCACCGTGGCCTTCCCGGGTCAGGCCTGAGCCGGTAAAGGATTAGCCCGATCGGGTGATCCAGCGCGGAAGAGGTTTCGGCGAGGAGAAGGTCACACGCTCGCATCAGCCCTGGAGACCGCCATGACGAAGACCGCCACCACCGCGAACCCCGTGTCCGTGGACGCGCCGGCCCGAATCACGGACGACGGCGTGGACGCCGAGGCGATGCGTCGTCTCGAGGCATTCCTGCTGATCGTGCGGTTCGCGCACCGCTAGCCGGCGCGCAAGAGCGCCGCCACCTGCGCGTACGCCGCCGCAGCACGCTCGGGCGGCACCTGCAGGCCGTACGGCAAGATGGACAGCTCAACCCTCGAGGTCCCGGGCCGCGGCCCCGGCTGAGCCCGACCCAGCCACAGGTCCTCAGCGATCGAGACCTCCACCAAGGCGTCCTGCACGGCGTCGACCTCGCCGGGCAGCACGAGGTGGAACAGGTTCGTCTCCGGGAGGCAGACCACCTCCTCGACCAGCGACGCGACCCGTTGGGCGTGCGCGACGCACGCCGGCACCTGCGGAAGCTGCTCACGGAGCCCGCGCCGGGCCCCGAGCGCGAACGGCCAGAGCCCGAACGTTGTCCCGCCGAGCCGGTGCCGCGCCAACCGCGCCTGTGCGAGCAGGTCGTCCGGGCCGAGCAGCATCGCGCCTGCCGGGGCGCCGAGCCCCTTGTAGAGCGAGACGTACGTCGACCCGGCGAGCGCCACCACCTCGGCGAGGCCGTGCGGCGCGTAGGCGGGGCCGCACTCCCACAACCGTGCCCCGTCCAGGTGCAGGGCCACGTCGCGCTCGCCGCACCAGGCGGCCAGCCCGGACAGCTCGTCGAAGCCGATCACCTGCCCGCCGGTCTCGCGCTGCACCACCTCGACGAGCAGCGCCCCGAGCGGGACGCGGGCGTGCTCCTCCTCGAGCCGCACCACCGACGGCCGGTCTCCCAGCACGACCGGCACGAGCCCCTGCACCACGGTCAGCGCGTCGTCCTCGTGCAGCAGCGGGTGGGCGGTGGCGTGCATCGCGACCCGACGGCTGGTCCGTGCCCAGAAGGCCAGCGCCACCTGGGTCGCCATCGTGCCGGTCGGCAGCAGGACGGCCGACGAGCCGAGCATCTCGCCGACCTTCTGCTCGACCTCCTCCACCACCCCGCCGACGCCGTAGCGGTCTGCGTCGCCGCCCCGTCCGGCCTCTCGGGCCAAGGCTTCCGAGAGCGCGGTCAGGCTGTCCGGGCCGGGCCCGCCGACGTGCTGCCGACAATCACGGGACAGCGCGAGCAGCTCGGCGCCGGTCCTGGTCAGCCCCGCACCTCACGCACGACCGCCTCGACCGCCTCGTCGACAGCGACCTCGGTGACCGAGCCGGTACGACGGTCGCGGATCTCGACCAGCCCGTTCGCGAGCGACCGACCGCAGACCAGCGCCGTTGGGATCCCGATCAGCTCGTAGTCCTTGAAGGACACGCCCGGCGAGCCGCCCCGGTCGTCCAGCAGCACCGACAACCCACGACCCTCGAGCTCGACCGAGAGCCTCAAGGCGGCCTCCTTCTGCTCGTCACCCTTGCCGACGGCGAGCACGTGCACGTCGGCGGGCGCGACGCCGCGGGGCCAGATCAGGCCCTTCTCGTCGTGGCTCTGCTCGGCGATGGCGCCGACCGCGCGGGTGACGCCCACACCGTACGAGCCCATCGTGACCGTCACCGGTTTTCCCTCGCGTCCGAGCACGGTGAGCCCGAACGCGTCGGCATACTTCCGGCCGAGCTGGAAGACGTGCCCCATCTCGATGCCGCGCTGCAGCGTGATCGGGCCCTCGCCGCCGGTGCACAGGTCGCCGTCGCGCACCTCGGCGGCACCCACCACACCCGCCGCCTCGAAGTCGCGGCCGTAGACGACGTTGCGGGCGTGCCGGCCGGGAGCGTTGGCACCCGTGATCCAGGCTGAGCCGCGGGTGACCAGCTCGTCGACCACGAACCGCACGTTCTCCGGAAAGCCCGCTCCAGGGCCGATATATCCCTTGACCAGACCGGGGACCTTGTCGACCTCGGCCGGCGCGACCGTGGCCGGTGCGACATGGGCCTCAAGCCGCTTCGTGTCGACCTCACGGTCGCCGGGCAGCCCGACGACGAGGGTCTCCGTACGCCCGTCAGGATGGGTCAAGGTGAGCACCACGTTCTTGAGGGTGTGCTCGGGCCCGAGATCAGCCCGGTCGTCGCCGAGTCCGCGGAAGTGCGCAACGAGCGCGGCGATCGTCGGGGTGTCGGGAGTGTCGAGCACCTCCATCGCCGGGTGGCTCGTGGGGTCCTGCTCCGCTGACCCTCGCAGCTGCAGCTTCTCCACGTTGGCCGCGTAGCCGTCCGGTGTGCTGGCGAAGGTGTCCTCGCCGTTCTCGGCGACCGCAAGGAACTCCTCGCTGGCACTGCCGCCCATCGCGCCGCTGGTAGCCGCAACGATGCGGTGCTCGAGCCCGAGCCGGTCAAAGATCTTCACGTACGCGGCGCGGTGCGCGTCGTAGGAAGCCGCCAGCCCCTCGTCGTCGAGGTCGAAGGAATAGCTGTCCTTCATGATGAACTCACGCCCGCGGAGCACGCCGGCGCGCGGCCGGGCCTCGTCGCGGTATTTCGTCTGGATCTGATACAGACTCACGGGCAGGTCCTTGTACGAGGAGTACATCCCTTTCACCATCAGGGTGAACAGCTCTTCGTGGGTGGGCCCGAGCAGGTAGTCGTCGCCTTTTCTGTCCTTGAGCCGGAACAGCCCGTCGCCGTACTCGGTCCAGCGCCCGGTGGTCTCGTACGGCTCACGAGGCAGCAGCGCAGGAAAGTGCACCTCCTGCGCGCCGATCGCATCCATCTCCTCGCGCACGATCTGCTCGACCCGCCCGAGCACCTTGAGCCCGAGCGGCAACCAGCTGTAGATCCCGGGCGCGACCCGACGCACGTAGCCGGCCCGGACCAAGAGGCGGTGGCTCGGCACCTCAGCGTCCGCCGGGTCCTCGCGCAGGGTGCGCAGGAACAGGGTCGACATGCGGAGCACGGGCTCTCCTTCATCGCGGTGCGGGGGCCGTCCGAGCCTAGGGGCGTGGGCGTACGAGGGCGACGTCGTCCTCCGTCGGCGAGGACTCAGCCTCGACGGCTGCCGCCGCCACCCCCTGAGCGTCGACTCCCGCCGCCTCCTCCGGAGCCCCGGCTGCCGCCTCCCCCGAAGCCGCCACCCCGGGACCGGCCACCGCCGAAGCCGCCGCCGGAGAAGCCTCCGCCGCCGTAGCCGTAGCCGTAGCTGCGTCGCCGGGATGCCTGCGCCCGGCGCTCCTGCTCGCGCTGCAGGTCCTCCTCGGCCGTCTGCCGGCCACGGTCAGCCTCGGCCGTGGCCTGCTTCGCTGTCCGGGTCACGTCCTGCGCCCGGTGCGCCTGGCCGACCAGCAGCACGTCCGGAAGGGCCACCTGCGCCTGGGTGTAAAGCTCGCGACCCCGGGCCACAGCGGACCGGGAAGCGTCACCGACGACCTGACGGAACATCCCGTCCCCGGCCTCGATCGTCTGCTCGGCGGCGAGGACCGACCGTCGGGCCCGCTCGACCGCGTCCCGCGCGTCCTGCCGCAACGCCTCGGCCTGCGCGGTCGACTCGGTCAGGTCGGCCTCGGTCGCGGCCAGCTGCGCCTCGGACTCGGCAAGGCGACCGGCCAGGCCCAGCAGTCCGACACCGCCCTGTTTCGTGGTACGCACGAGAGCACTCTGCAGGGATCGCACCCGGGGCAGCTCCTCGCGGACGTCGGAGGTCAGCTCGGCCGGCGCGTCCGCCCCGGTCTCGGCCAGCCGGTCGAGCAGCCCCTCGCCCCGGTCGAGGGCGTCCTGGACCGCGCCGGGCAGTCCCTCCCGGAGCGAGCCGAGCCGGTCCGAGCGCTCATGGACCTGACCGCACAGCTCCTCGACCCGTCCGAGCGCGTGCTCACCCGTGCCGGCTGCGATCTCCGCGCCGGCAAAGTCCTGGATCTTCATCCCGGCCAGCGCACGCACGTCAGTGACGGCACGGGCCGACTGCTGCTGCAGCCGGGACAGGTGCCCCGGCACGGCGGCAAGGTCGGTCACGTCGTCGGCCGGGAACGCGGCCACCGCCTGAGCGAGGGAACCGAGGGCAGCTGCGGCGCGCTGCCTGGCCTCGGGCAGCGAGGCCTCGATCGCGTCGGCTCGGGCCAGCACCGCCGCACGACGTTCGTCGAGCCCGGCCGCCTCGCCCTCGATGTCGTCGAGGGCGGACACCGCTTCGTCGCGCAGGTCCCCGGCGGTCACCGGACGCCGGCTCGCCTGCGCGACCCGCGCCCGCTGCAGCCCTGAGCCCGCGGTGCGCAGGCGGGTCTGCAGTCCTTCGATCTTCCAACCCTGCGCCGCGAGGGCTTTCAGGCGTGCGGCCAGGTCCTGCGCCCGCTGCTCCTGCCGGTCAAGGTCCTGCGGCAGTCCGTTGACCAGGGTCTCCAGGACGCTGACGCGGTCGGTGACCGGCACCAGGTCGGCACGGGCGGCCTCGAGCTGCACGCCCAGCTGGCCCCAGTGCTGCGCGACGGCCTCGGCCTGCTCGCGGGTCTCCGGCTCCTGCGGGTGGTCCTGCTCCTGCTGGGCGGCCTCGGTCCAGGCGGTCAGGGCGGCTTCGGCCGAGGCGTCTACGTCAGCCCGGACGGCCCGGAGCGGGTCGTCGTCGGTGGAGCTCTCGTCGATCCCGACCAGCATCGCGTCGACCCCCAGCAGCGCCCGGTCGCGCTCCTCGCCGAGCGCGACGAAAGAGACCGACGCCTGCTCGCGGGCCCGTTGCGCCTGCGCCCGCGCGGCGTCGCGTTCCTTCCCGCGGCGTCGAGCCTTCGCAGCGGCAAAACCCCCGGCTCCGAGGACGCCCACGCCCGCGAGCCCGGCCAGGCCGAGACCGAGCGCCTTGCCCGGCCCGGCAGCGGTCTGCGCGTCGACGGCGGCATCGAGCCCCGCCGCCAAGGCGCCCGGACGATCCTCGGCCGACAGCCGGGCGTCCATCGCGTCAAGGATGTCGTTCAGTCTGGGGGCAAGCTTGTTACGCAGATCAGCACCGAAATAGGCGCCCAGCAGGTTGCCCTGGGCGTCGGTGCCGACCGCCACGATCAGCAACCGGTCCGCGCGGCCACCGGTAGGGCTCTGCAGCGACGGGCAGTCGTCGATCAGACGCTGCACCTCGGCGTCCAGGCCGTTGCTGGGGACGGTCGTGAAGTCGGCGGCCACGACGTTCGCGTCGATGGTGCTCTGCGCGCGCCCGACCGCGGCCGCGAGCGCAGGACTGCCGGGGCCGACGATGCCGCCGCCGCCGGGACAGCGGTCCTGGGCCCCTGCCGAGCCGACGCCCAGGGTCAGCACGGTGAGCCCGACGAGCAGGAGAAACATCATCCGTACGCGGAGCACGGGGCTCTCCCTTCTCGCTGGTCTGGACCGTAAGAGCCTGCCACGCACCCGGCTCCCGACCGGCACGGTGACCCGGCACGCCGGTGCACCACCGCCCGTGAGCCTGCTCACGGGCGGTGGTCTTAGGGCTTCGGTGACGTGAATGTTCCTCCACGATCACCTGTGCAATCGGGCGTCACCACCTCGCAGATGACGCCGACCGGACGGGCAGCCCCTCCGGTGATCTTGCAGAGGATCCGCCCGTCCAGGTCAGGTGGCGGGATAGAGCGAGTACGACGGGAAGTTGCCGTACACCTGCCCCTCGCCTTCGGTGACCGCCTGCACCAGCAGGTCGCCACCGACGAAGGCGCCCTTCCAGGAAGCGCCCCGGCCACCGAAGACCTCCTCGCGGTCACCGCGCGAACGCGGCTTGTTGATGCCGACCTTGAAGGCCTGCAGCTCCTCGGCGATCCGGGCGCCGAAATCGGCGTCGTCGGTCGCGACCGAGGCGACCAGCGAGCCGTTGGAGGCGTTCATGGCCGCCAGCAGCTCGGCCTCGGAGTCGACCAGCACGATCGAGTCCAGCGGCCCGAAAGGCTCGGCGTGCCGGAGCGACCAGCTGTTCGGCGGGTCGAGCACGCAGGCGGGGGCGACGTACGCGCTGGTGTCCTGCCCGTCGAGGTATCGACCGTCTGCGGGGTTGCGGCGCTTGAGTGGGATGCCGCCGCCGGCGACAGCCTCGTCATACTGGGCGCGCAGATCGGCGGCCTTGGTCGCATGGATGACCGGACCGAAGTCCAGCTCGGGCAGTGCGTCGTCGGGCGACTCGACGGCCAGCGGATGACCCCAGCGCAGGCTGTCGACGACCGGGAGGTAGGACTCCAGGAACTCCGGGAACAGCCCGCGCTGCACCACGTAGCGGGGGTAGGCCGTGCAGCGCTGCTTCGCGTACTCGAAACCCTTCTTGAGGTGCGCGGCGAGTCCGTCCCAGTCGCTGAAGTCCCAGACGCCCCAGGCGTTGAGGCCTTCTTGCTCGAGCAGATGCCGCTTGCCGGTGTCAGCCAGCGTGGTCGCGGCCTTGCGGCCGTTCGTGCGCCCGCCGACGAACGCCAGCGCGCCGATCTCAGGGCTCGAGATGAGCACGTCGCCGAGCTGGCTGCCGACGCCGGACAGCAGCGTGACGGGCAGGCCGGCTCGCTTCATCAGGGCGTGCGCGAGCGTCAAGGTGTGGAAGCCGCCCTGGCTGGGGGTCTTCGCGACGACACCGTTGCCGGCCAGGCACTGCACCAGCTCGGCGTGGACCTGCACGCTCATCGGGTAGTTCCAAGAAGCGATGTTGCTCACCGGCCCCGGCAACGGGGTGCGGCCCGCCATCTGACGCTCGATCTGCTCGCCGTACCAGTCGACGCCGTCCAGCGCACGGTCGACGTCGGCGCAGGCCAGGCGCCACGGCTTGCCGATCTCCCACACCAGCAGCTGCGCGAGGGTGTCCCGGTGCTCACGCATCGCGGTGACCGCCTCGGCCACGCGGCGCCGCCGCTCGTCGAGGTCGACCCGAGCCCAGGCGTCGTGCTCGGTCTTGGCGTAGGCCACCGCGGTCGCCGCCTCGTCGTGGCTCACCCGCGGCGGACCCTGGATCGGGGTGCCGTCGACCGGCGTCACGTGCTCGCCGGGGTCGCCGATGGGCTTCCACTCCCCACCGGCCAGGTTGTTGATCCTGTCCTTGTCGAAGGCCTCCGGCGCGGCGCTCATGGCCCGCGCGTAGACCTCGTCCCAAGTGGTGCCCGGCTTGATCTGCAGCGTCATCGGGGCAGTGTGGCAGACAGCCCCGACAGAGTCAGAACAGGACGCTGGCGCAGGTCCCCACCTGACGGAACCCGACCCGTTCGTAGGCCTTGCGGGCGGGGGTGTTGAAGCTGTTGACATACAGGCTCACGACCGGAGCGATCTCGGCGCGGGCCAGCGCCAGCACCGCGGCCATGCCCGCCGTGCCGAGACCGGTGCCGCGCAGCGCCGGCTCGACCCAGACCCCTTGGACCTGGCAGACGCTGCGGCTCGCGGCACCGATCTCTGCCTTGAACAGCACCTTCCGATTCTCCAAGATCGCGTAGGACCGGCCCTGCTTCACGAGCTCCCCGACCCGGCGCCGGTAGGCGCGGCCGCCGTCCCCTGCCAACGGGCTCACCCCGACCTCCTCGGTGAACATGTCGATGCAAGCGGGCAGCAGCACGTCCAGCTCGTCGGCCCGCACCCTGCGCACGCGGTGGTCGGCGCGCGTGGTCAGCGGCCCGTCGGCCGCCATCAGCGGCTGGTCGGGTCGTACGTCGCGTGCGCTGCCCCAGGACGGGGCCAGCAGGTGCCACAGCTGCTCGACCACGCCCGCCTCCCCGACGATCGAGCTGCACCGCCGACCCTGGCGACGCGCCCGGTCGGCGAAGGCGCGTACGGCGTCCGGGGTGGCCTGCACGGGCACAAGGTTGGCGCCGGAGTAGCAGAGCGACTCGAGCCGTCCGCGGGGCCCGTAGCCCCACAGCTGGGCGCCGAGCGAGCGTTCGGTGACACCACCGGTCTGGACGCGGCTCGCCACGAAGACGTCCATGACCGGGTCGACGGCCAACAGGGCGCGGACCTCGGCGTCGTCGCGGGCGTCGAGCATCCGCGTCGGCGAGGTGCGCAGCACCCCGAGAACGCTAGCGCCTGTCGCGAGGTGCTACCCGGCAGCGACCGCCGGCGCGCCCGACGGACCGTCGTAGGCCGCCGCGATCCGCAGCGCCTCCTCGACCAGGGTCTCGACGATCTGACTCTCCGGCACGGTCTTGATGACCTCGCCCTTGACGAAGATCTGGCCCTTGCCGTTGCCGGACGCGACCCCGAGGTCGGCCTCGCGGGCCTCCCCCGGCCCGTTCACGACGCAGCCCATCACGGCCACCCGCAGCGGGATCGTGATCCCCTCGAGCCCGGCGGTGACCTGGTCGGCCAGGGTGTAGACGTCGACCTGGGCCCGGCCGCACGAGGGGCAGGACACGATCTCCAGACCGCGTTGCTTGAGGTTGAGCGACTCGAGGATCGCGATCCCGACCTTGACCTCCTCGACCGGCGGGGCGCTCAGCGAGACCCGGATCGTGTCGCCGATCCCCTCGGCGAGCAGCGCCCCGAAGGCGACGGCCGACTTGATGGTGCCCTGGAACGCCGGACCGGCCTCGGTCACGCCGAGGTGCAGCGGGTAGTCGCAGGCCGCCGACAGCTGGCGGTAGGCCTCGACCATGATCACCGGGTCGTTGTGCTTCACCGAGATCTTGATGTCGGTGAAGTCGTGCTCCTCGAACAGCGAGCACTCCCAGAGCGCGGACTCGACCAGCGCCTCGGGGGTGGCCTTGCCGTACTTGGCCATGATCCGTTTGTCGAGGCTGCCGGCGTTGACCCCGATCCGGATCGGGGTGTTGTGCTCCTTGGCCGCCTTGGCGACGTCGCCGACCCGGCCGTCGAACTCCTTGATGTTGCCCGGGTTGACCCGGACGGCGGCGCAGCCCGCCTCGAGCGCGGCGAAGATGTAGTCCGGCTGGAAGTGGATGTCGGCGATCACCGGCAGCTGGCTCTTCTTCACGATGATCGGCAGCGCCTCGGCGTCCTTGCCGGTCGGGCAGGCCACCCGCACGATCTGGCAGCCGCTCGCGGTCAGCTCCGCGATCTGCTGGAGCGTCGCGTCGATGTCGTACGTCTTGGTGGTCGTCATCGACTGCACGCTGACCGGCGCGTCTCCGCCGACGAGCACACCGCCGACGTCGATCTGCTTGGTCTTCCTGCGGACGGCCAGGCGCCGCGGCACCTCGGGCATGCCGAGGGATATGGAGGTCACCGCTCCAGTCTGCCCCCTGGAAGGTGGGAGCGCCGCTAGGACGACAGGGTGACCGGGTTGACCAGGTCAGCGCCGAGGATGAACACGGTCAGCAGGACGAACGCGCCGGCCACCAGATAGGTGAGCGGCAGCAGCTTGTTGTAGTCGACCCGTTTGACCGCCCCCCGGTAGCCGCGGGCCCGTCGGATGCGGTCCCGGGCCCCCTCGAACCAGGCGACCGCCACGTGGCCGCCGTCGAGCGGCAGCAGCGGCAGCAGGTTGAACAAGCCGACGAACAGGTTGAGCGACGCGACGACGAGGATCATGTTGAGCGCTTTGTCGCGCAGGTCGATCACGTTGCTGTCAAGGATCTCGCCGCTGATCCGGCCGGCCCCGAGGATGCCGATCAGCCCCTCGGGATCTCGGTCGGCGCTGTAGAGCTGGGTGATCGAGCCGAGCTTCTCGGTGACCGTGGTCTTGATCCCGACCGCGAACTGCTTCAGGACGGCACCGGTGTCGTCCAGCCCTTGACCGAGCGAGCCCGGGCGCACGGTCTCGTACCGCGTGGCGACCAGGATCCCGATCGTGCCGACGGTCGCGCGCGCTCCGGTCTTGGCGTCGATGATCCGGTCGTTCGGGGCGGGGGTGATCGGGATCTCCAGCTGCTGACCGTCGCGACGGACCGTGAGCGACACCTGCTGCCCAGTTCTCGGACGCAGCAGCGCGGTGAGTGATTCCGCGTCCTTCGCCGGAACGCCGTCGACGGCCAGCACGACGTCGCCGGCCCGGAGCCCGGAGGCCGCCGCCGGAGACGGGACCGCCCCGCGACGAGCGCAGACCGGGGGAAGGTTCCTCGCCTCGGCCACCGTCGGCACCTTCAACGGGTCGGGCGCGATGCACGCCGCGACGTTGCCCACCGCCGGCGGCTGCTCCTTCGAGGTTCCGAGCGCGAAGACCGATCCGACCACCAGGATCAGCGCGATGAGGAAGTGCATGGTCGAGCCCGCAGCCAGCACGACGGTCTTCTTCGGGACCGAGAAGCGGAAGAACTCCTGGCCCTGGTGCTCCGGCTCGACCTCCTCCAGCGGGGTCATCCCGACGATCTTGACGAACCCGCCCGCCGGGACGGCCTTCACGCCGTACTCCAGATCGCCCCGCTGCCGGCTCCACAGGGTCGGTCCGAACCCGACGAAGAACTGGGTCGCCTTCATGCCGAACATCCGGGCCGTCAGGAAGTGTCCGGCCTCGTGCAGCACCACCGACACCAACAGCCCGACGAAGAAGATCAGCCCGCCGAGCGCGTAGACCACGTTGCCGGTCGCGATGGCGATCACCGCGAGCAGCACGACGACGCCGAGGCCGATCAGTGCGCCGCGCCGGCTCTTCGCGATCTCCTCGGGACCGGGCTCGTCCGTCTCGTCGGTCCGCACCGGAGCCAGGTTGGTCATGAGGTCCTCTCGCTGATGCCCTGGATGAGGGCGCGGGCGTGGTCACGCGCCCACACCTCACTGCTCAACACCTCGGCAAGGTCGGTGAGTTCCCTGAACGGGTGTTCTGCGACGACCTGCGCCACGGTCTCGACGATCGCCGGGAGAGCGAGCCGGCCGGCGAGGAACGCCTCGACCGCTACCTCGTTGGCGGCGTTGAGCACGGCGGGGGCACTGCCGCCCCGGAGGCCCGCGGCCTTGCACAGCGCCACCGCCGGGAACGTGTCCTCGTCGAGCGGCTCGAACTGCCAGGCGACGGGCGCGGTCCACCCCAGCCCGTACGAGGGACGCGGCAACCGCTCCGGCCAGGTCAGGCCCAGCGCGATCGGCAGGCGCATGTCCGGCGGGCTCGCCTGCAGCACGGTGCTGCCGTCGGTGAACTCGACCATCGAGTGCACGACCGACTGCGGGTGGACGACTACATCGATGCGTCCGTACGGGATGCCGAACAGCAGGTGGGCCTCGATCACCTCGAGGCCCTTGTTGACCAGCGTGGCGGAGTTGACCGTGATGACCGGGCCCATGTCCCAGGTGGGGTGGGCGAGCGCCTGCTCGGGGGTCACGTCGTTCAGGTCCTTCAGGCCGCGGAACGGTCCGCCGCTCGCCGTCACGACGAGCCTGCGGACCTCCTCGCGACGGCCAGCCTGAAGGCACTGGGCCAGAGCGCTGTGCTCGGAGTCGACCGGTACGACCTGGTCGAGATAGGGCGTCACCAGCGGTCCGCCGGCGATCAAGGACTCCTTGTTGGCGAGAGCGAGGGTCCGGCCGGCCTTCAACGCCGAGAGCGTCGGGCCGAGGCCGACCGAGCCGGTCATCCCGTTGAGCACCACGTCGCAGGGCCACGCGGCCAGCTCAGACATCGCGTCCGGCCCGGCGAGCACCTTCGGGAGCCGGAACTGTCCCGCGCTGTAGCCCCGCTTCTGGGCAGCCGCGTAGAAGGCCAGCTGCAGGTCCTGGGCGGCCGTGGCCCGCGCGACCGCGACGACCTCGACACCGAGGGCGAGCGCCTGCTCGGCAAGCAGCTCTGTGCGACCCCCACCGGCACCGAGACCGACGACCCGCAGCCGGTCGGGGTGGTCCCGTACGACGTCGATCGCCTGCGTGCCGATCGAACCGGTGGAGCCCAGGAGGACGACGTCACGCATACGACGAGTGTCCCAGGTCCCGACCTCCTCCTCGGTGATCATGACCGTCTGCACCCTCGAGCGGCCTGTGGAGGGTGCGGATGACCATGATCATCGCGGCGGGGTGGGCGATCTGTTCACCCGAAAGGTGGTTGTGGTCCCCGTTCCCGGGCCCGATCGGTCCTGCATGAGCTTCGCGACCGGCCGGGTCACCGACACGCTGCTCACCGTCGTCACGGCCGGGCTCGTCGTGCTGGGGGTGGCCAGCACGCAGGCCGTGTCGCCCGACCTCGCTCCGGTCAGCGCTGCGGTCGAGGTCGCCCCGGCGGCCGTCACGCCTGAAGCGCCGGCGTCGTCGAGCCGGACCGGTCCCGTGGTCGACCCGGCTGTGGCTGCGCCGGCGCCCGACGTCCCTGCGCCCGACGTCCCTGCACCCGACGTTACGATGCCAGTTGCCGCAAGCCCCGTTACTGCCGCGCCGGTAACCGCCGTGCCGGTTAGCGCCGTGCCTGTTGCCGCCGTCCCGGTGCCCCGTGCCCCGACCGTCGCAGCGGCAGCGGCCCGCGTGGACAGCCCCTCGCAGTGCTCCGGACCCGGCTGGCAGCAGCGTCGGGGCGAGACGGCGCTGGGCAGCCTGCGACCGGCCCCGGCGCCCGGTTACCCGGTGACGTTCAAGCCGTCGGTGGCGGGCTTCTACGGGCTGACCAAGCCCGCCCAGCACGTCATCGACGTCTATGTGCGGGGCTGTGCGACCGAGAGCGACGCGCTGCTCCGGCACGTGGTCGCACACGAGATCGGCCACGCCTGGGACAAGACCGCGCTGACCGATGCGCAGCGCGGGGCCTGGCTCGCCGCGCGCCGCATCCCGGCAGGCACACCGTGGCAGGGCTGCAACCGGTGCACCGACTTCGCGACGCCGGCCGGTGACTTCGCCGAGGTGTACGCGCAGTGGCGACGGGGCGCCACCGACAACCGCTCGAAGCTGGGCGGCGCCCCTGCCCCGGCCGCCCTGGACCGCTTGGCCCGCGAGTTCTTCGGCGCCTGAGCTCAGACCTCGAGAGCCGCCAGCTGGCCGCAGGCCCCGGCGATCTCCTGCCCGCGGGTGTCACGGACCGTGGTCGAGATACCGGCGGCTCGCAGCCGCCGCACGAACTCGCGCTCGACCGGCTTCGGCGACGCGTCCCACTCTGACCCAGGCGTCGGGTTGAGCGGGATGAGGTTGACGTGGACGAGCTTGCCCTTGAGCCGCTTGGCGAGCAGGTCGGCTCGCCAGGGCTGGTCGTTGACGTCACGGATCATCGCGTACTCGATCGACAGGCGTCGTCCGGTCTGCCGTACGTAGCCGAAGGCCGCCGCGAGCACCTCGCTCACGTCCCACCGGGTGTTGACCGGCACGAGGGTGTTGCGCAGCTCGTCGTCCGGCGCGTGCAGCGACAGGGC
>JBBSTR010000057.1:0-15727 GCA_038235705.1 Mycobacteriales bacterium | reverse complement strand
AGCTCCTGGCGCGCGATCGTGCGTACGTGCACCTCGTCCGGCCCGTCCGCGAGACGCAGCGTGCGCATCCCCGCCCACATGGCGGCCAGCGGGAAGTCGTCGGAGACCCCGCCCCCGCCGTGCACCTGGATCGCCCGGTCGAGCACCCGCAGAGCCACCCGGGGCGCGATCACCTTGATGGCCGCGATCTCGGTGCGGGCGCCCTTGGCGCCGACGGTGTCGATCAGCCAGGCGGTCTTCAGGGTCAGCAGCCGGGCCATCTCGATGTCCATCCGGGACTCGGCGATCTGCTCCTGCACGACGCCCTGCTGCGCGATCGGCCCGCCGAACGCCACTCGCGACGCGGCGCGCTCGCACATCAGCTTGAGCGCCCGCTCGGCCGCCCCGATCGAGCGCATGCAGTGGTGGATGCGGCCGGGGCCGAGCCGGGCCTGCGCGATCATGAAGCCCTGACCCTCGCCCGCGATCAGGTTGGAGGCGGGGACCCGCACGTCGGTGAAGCGGAGCTCGCAGTGTCCGTGCTGGTCCTGGTAGCCGAAGACCGGCAACGGGCGGACGATCTCCACCCCCGGGGTGTCGAACGGCACGAGGATCATCGACTGTTGCGCGTACGTGTTCGTCGTCGGGTCGGTCTTGCCCATCAAGATCATGATCTTGCAGCGCGGGTCGGCTGCCCCGGAGATCCACCACTTGCGTCCGTTGATGACGTAGTCGTCACCGTCGCGCTCGATCCTGGTCGCGATGTTGGTCGCGTCGGAGGAGGCCACGTCCGGCTCGGTCATCGCGAACGCCGACCGGATCTCCCCGTCGAGCAGGGGCTGCAGCCACTGGGACTTCTGCTGGTCGGTGCCGAACAGGTGCAGCACCTCCATGTTGCCCGTGTCGGGCGCGGCGCAGTTGACGGCCTCGGGCGCGATGTTGATCGACCAGCCGGTGATCTCGGCGAGGGTGGCGTACTCGAGGTTCGTCAGCCCGGAGACGTCGGGCAGGAACAGGTTCCACAGTCCGCGCGAGCGCGCCTCGGCCTTGAGCTCGTCGACGACCGGCGGCAGCGAGTGATCGTTGTACCCCATCTTGTCGCGGTAGGCGTGGTATTCCGCCTCGGCGGGGAACACGCACTCGTCCATGAAGGCCTGAAGCCGACCGGCATAGTCCGAGGCCTTGTCCGACAGTGCGAAGTCCATGGGTGTCTCCTTCTCTAGCGGGCATTGCCTGCAGTCTCACCCACTACCGTCGGAGCAGTCACACCAGCCCCCGAGGAGTGCAACTGTGGTCGACCGGCTCAGCCCGTTGGACGTGTCCTTCCTCTACATGGAAGGACCGACGACGCCGATGCACGTCGGCTCGGTCTGTGTCCTGCAGCAGCCTCCGGGCGGCTTCGACTACGACCGCCTCGTCGACCTGATCAGCCAGCGGATCGCGCTCGTGCCCCGCTACCGGCAGAAGGTCAAAAGCGTCCCAGGGCGCCTCGCCAACCCGGTCTGGGTCGACGACGAGGACTTCGACGTCACCTACCACGTACGCAGGAGCGCCCTGCCCAAGCCCGGCGGCGAGGCCCAGCTGCGTGAGCTGGCCGGGCGGTTGTTCGGTCGACGGCTCGACCAGAACCGGCCGCTGTGGGAGATCTATCTCGTCGAGGGCATGAGCGAGGATCGCGTCGCGATCATCACCAAGACCCACCACGCGATGGTCGACGGCGTCTCGGCGGTCGACATCGGCACGGTCATCCTCGACACGACGCCGGAGCCGCGGACGGTGCCCGACGACGACTGGAAGCCCGCGCGCACGCCCGGGCCGGCCCGCCTCATGGTCGGCGCCGGGAAGGACCTCATACGTCGGCCGACCCAGGCGATGGACACCGTGCGCACCTCGGTCGGTGACCTGCGGGCCACGACCGGCAAGGTCAAGGACGTCGCGGGCGGGGTGGTGGCCTCCGTGCTCACGATGGCCAAGCAGGCGCCCGAGTCTCCGCTCAACGTGCCGATCGGCGAGGCGCGGCGGTTCGGCACGGCCGCGACCGACCTCGACGACTACAAGCGGGTGCGCAAGGTCCACGGCGGCACCGTCAACGACGTCGTGCTCGCCACGGTCGCCGGTGCCCTGCGCACCTGGCTGCTGACCCGGGGCGAGGCGGTGACCGCGACGAGCGTGGTCCGGGCGATGGTCCCGGTCTCGGTGCGCGACCCGTCCAGCAGCACCGGCGGAAACCGGGTCAGCTCCTACTTCGTAGACCTGCCCGTCGGCGAGCCGAACGCGGTGATGCGGCTGCACCAGGTCAGCTATGCGATGCGCGGTCACAAGGAGTCCGGTCAGTCGATCGGCGCCGACACGCTCGTGCAGCTGTCCGGGTTCGCGCCGCCGACGATCCATGCGCTCGGGGCGCGCGCGGCCAGCACGTTCACCCGTCGGGTGTTCAACACGATCGTGACCAACGTTCCCGGCCCGCAGTTCCCGCTCTACGCCGCCGGGGCCAAGATGCTCGCCATCTATCCGGTGGTCCCGCTCGCGAAGGGGCAGGCCGTGTCCATCGGGTTGACGTCCTACGACGGCGGGGTCTACTACGGGCTCAACGCCGACCGCGACGCGATGCCCGACATCGACGTGCTGGCCCAGTGCATCGAGGAGTCGCTGACGGAGCTTGTGGAGGCAGTGGCGTGACGGCCGGAGCTGGAGCTGGAGGAGGAAGTGGCATGACGCGCAGGGGTCTGGTTCTCGGAGCGGGCGGCGTTCTTGGTGCGGCGTGGACGGTCGGCGCGCTCGACGCGGTGCAGGAGCACCTCGGGTGGGACCCCCGTGACGCCGACGTCATCATCGGGACGTCGGCCGGTTCGGTGATGACCGCGTCGCTGGCTTGCGGGATCTCTGTCGACCAGCTGCGCAACCACCAGCGGGGCATCCTCGCCCCCGGTGACCCCGCGATCCGGTTCGACCCGGACAAGGACTCCGGCGGGGCGCTGCCGCCGCTGCCGAGGCCGCTGGTTGGTTCGCCACGCGGCGTGCTCAACGCGGCGCTGCACCCACGGCGGACCACCCCGATGATGGCGATGTCGGCGTTCCTGCCGAGAGGGCGCGGCTCCCTGGCCCCGGTGGGCGCGCTGATCGACCAGTTCGTGCCCCGCGGCGACTGGGCGCCGCACCCAGCGGCCTGGGTGGTGGCGATGGATCATCAGACCGGTCGACGGACGGTCTTCGGCCGCGACGGCTCGCCGCCCGCAGGCCTGAGCGAGGCCGTCACCGCCTCCTGCTCGATCCCGGGCTGGTATGCGCCGGTGAAGATCGGGCGTCACCACTACGTCGACGGCGGCGTCTGCTCGCCCACCTCGCTGGACCTGGTGACGCGCCTCGGGCTCGACGAGGTGGTGGTGCTGTCGCCGATGACGTCTCTGGAGTACGACAGCCCGACCGACGTCGCGGCGCGGTTCGAGCGGCGGTTGCGCCGGGTGGTGACCAAGCGGCTGGTCGGCGAGGTGAAGAAGGTCGCGGCGACCGGCACCAAGGTGACCCTGCTCGGGCCCGGTCGCAGCGACCTCGAGGTGATCGGCGCCAACATGATGGACCCCCGTCGCCGGACCCGGGTGCTCGCCACCTCGCTGCGGACGTCGCGGGAGGCGTTGGTGTCCGGTCGCGCCGCCGCGTGAGGGTCTACCTCCCCTCGACGCTCAGCCGGCTCCAGGCGCTTCTCGACGACGGCGCGGTGACCGGTGCCCCGCTGCCCGGTTACGCGGTCACGGACGACCTCCGCGCCTTCTACGACGAGGGTGACGACGAGGAGCTCGAGTGCCTCGCGCTCGACCTCGCTGCGGCGGCCTCGGTCCGCCTGCTGGACGCCGATCCCGCCGCCGTACGCCGCAGGGTGGTCGTGGTCGTCGAGTCCTCTCAGGTCGAGACGGTGCCGCAGGTGGATCGAGCAGCCGTGCGCATAGTGGACGACGTGGCGCTGTGCGACGTGAGAGCGGTGCACGTCGACGACCCGGCGGCGATCCCGGACGTGACTGCGGCCGCCGAGGCGATGGTCGCTGCCGACCTCGGGAGCGAGGCCTCCAGGCTGCTCGTGGAGGAGGCGGCCGGGCACGAGCTGGGGTGGTACGCGACGCAGGAGATCGGCACGCTGCTCGATCTGCTGTGAGGCCGTTCGAGGAGGCCGAGTCCGCCGCCTGGCGGGCGCAGTACGCGGGCCTCGACGACGACCTGCGGGGACTCGCGGTCGACGTCGCCGGTCTGTCCGTCTTCGGGGTCGGTGCCTGGCCCACGTCGCCGTGGCACCACGTCGTCACGGGTGTCTCGTCGGCCGAGGCAGGCAAGGGCCTCGACGTGGCGCTGGCGCTGCTCACCCGGCTGGGGGCGCTCTCCCCGATGGTGCAGGTGGTCGACGACGACACCGATCAGGTCGGACCGGGGCTGGCCGCCCGTGGTTTCGGGCGGACGACCCGCCTCGTGCGGATGACTGCTCCTGCCGTGGACGTCGAGATGCCCGACGGTGTGAGCGTGACCTCCGACGGGGCCTCGGTGGCGAGCGTGTGTCTCAAGGGCTTCGGGCAGGTCGACCAACGCTGGTGGCGAGGCGGGCTGGGCCGGGAGGGCTGGACCCAGGTTCTGGCGCGGTCCGGCGACCTGGCGGTGGGCACGGGCGCGCTGTTCGTCGCCGGCGAGCAGGCGTGGATCGGCTCGGCGACGACGGTCCTGGACGCGCGCGGGCGGGGCGTGCACGCCGCGCTGCTGGCCGCCCGGCTCGGCCTGGCCGCCCGGGCCGGTGCGGCCACGGTGTCGGTGAAGTGCGTGCCCGGCTCGACGTCCTACCGGTCGCTCGTGCGGGCCGGCTTCTCGGCGGCGTACGGCGTGAGCCAGTGGCGCCGCCCGTCTTCTGTCTGACCCCCTCACCACGGCTGGGTCGGGTGGGCAGCGGAACACCTGGCTGCGCCTGAACGTCGGACTCCTCGTGGGCTGGATGCGGCACGGCTGGCGGTGGGCCGTGCTCACGGCCCTCGTCCTGGTGCTCGGGGCGCTGCCTGCGCTCGCGAAGACCCTGCCCGCCGGCTCCAGCGACCTCAGCTCTGGACAGCTGCGCGACCTCGTACGGGGCAGCGCCGGGGTCGCCTGGTCCGGGTACGGGGAGAGCCGGGTCGACCTGCCGCTGCCGGACGTGCGTGACCTCGGTGACGTGCCCGGGCTGCTCGGCGGCACCACCCGCACGCGGACGGCCTGGCGCGGGCCGCAGGACTGGCGGGTCGACCGCCTCGACCTGACCGGTGAGCAGGACGTGATCACCAGCGGGCGGGGGACCGTCACCTGGAACAGCGCCGACCGGACCGCGTCCTACGTCCTGGGAGCGCTGCCGGTCAGGCTCCCACGGGCCGACGACCTGGTCCCGCCGGTGCTGGCCCGGCGGCTGGTCGCGACACCGGACGTGGACTTCTCTCGGTTGCCGTCCCGTCGGGTCGCCGGGACCTCGGCGGTCGGGCTGCGCATCACCCCGGCGGACCCGGGGAGCACGCTGGTGCAGAGCGTCGACCTCTGGGTCGAGCCGTCCACCGGGCTCGCGCTCCAGGTCGAGGTGCGTGCGCCGGGCCAGCGCAACCCGGTGCTCACCACGCTGCTGCTCGACCTCGCCCTGGGGGACCCCGGCTCCGGACGGACCGCGTTCAGCCCGCCCGCCGGCACGACGACGACCTCCAGCGAGGCGCCGGACGTGGTCAGCGAGATCGACGCTCTGGTGCCGTTCCGGCTGCCCCGGTCGCTCGCCGGGACGCCCCGCGAGGACCCGGCCGGGCTCGGGCAGGGTGGCATCGGGGTGTACGGCCGGGGCTTTGCGGCTTACGCCGTCGTGCCCGTCACCCGTGCGCTGGGACGCGACCTGCTGCGGGCCGCGCCACCGGACGGGCTGTTGCAGACCCCGCTGGTGAACGCGCTCGTCGGGCGGGTGGGCCGGGGCGGGGTGTTTCTGCTGGTCGGGACGGTGCCCGAGCAGACCCTGCGCGACGCTTTGGCGCAGCTGCGCGAGAACCCCCCGCCGTACGTGGGGCCGAGATGATCCGCACGCAGGCGCTCGTGAAGCGATTCGGACGCTTCACCGCCGTCGACGGGGTCGAGCTGGACGTTCGCGAGGGCGACCGTTACGGCTTCCTCGGGCCCAACGGGTCAGGCAAGACCACTACCGTGCGGCTGCTGCTCGGCCTCGTGCTGCCCACCTCGGGCAGCGTCGAGGTGCTCGGCAGCACCAGGCCGCGCACGGTGCTGCCGCAGGTGGGGGCGATGGTCGAGGGACCCGCGGCCTACGGTCACCTGTCCGGGCGCGCCAACCTCACGATGTCGGACGCGGCGGGGGCGAGCGACCGCAGCACCCGCAAGGCCCGGGTGGACGAAGCGCTCGAACGGGTCGGGCTGGCCGGCATCGACAAGCGGCCGGTGCAGAACTACAGCCTGGGGATGCGCCAGCGGCTCGGGCTCGCGTCGGCCCTTCTGCAGCGACCCCGGCTGCTGATCCTCGACGAGCCGACCAACGGGCTCGACCCGCAGGGCATCCGCGAGTTCCGCGAGCTGCTGGTCGAGCTGAACAACGGTGGTACGACGGTGTTTCTGTCCAGCCATCTGCTGGCCGAGATCGAGGCGCTCTGCACGCGGGTGGGGGTGCTGGACCGCGGACGGCTCGTGGCGCAGGACTCGCTGGTCTCGCTGCAGGCGCCAACCGGTCGCACGCAGGTGCAGACGCCCGACCTCGCCGACGCCGCACGGCTTCTCGGGTCCCGAGTCGAGCACGTGTCGGCGGACCTTCTGCTCGTCCGTACGCAAAGGCCGGACGAGCTGAACCGCGAGCTGGTGACGGCCGGTGTGCGGGTCGTCTCGCTCATGCCCGAACGGCACACCCTGGAGGACACCGTCCTGTCGCTGACCACCGGGACGAGCGACCGCGCGTGATCGTCACCGAGCTGCGCAAGCTGGTTCGCCGCCCTCGGACGTGGGTGCTGGTCGCCCTGCTCGTCGCCCTCCCCACGATCGTCGCGCTGTTCGTCAAGCTGTCCCAGGTCGCGCCCCGCCCCGGCACCGGCCCGGCGTTCCTGTCTGCCGTCCTCGACAACGGGACGCTTTTCCCGGCGGCGGCGTTGGCCATCGTGCTGCCGCTGTTCCTACCGGTCGCCGTCGCGGTCGTCGCCGGGGAGAGCGTCGCCGGGGAGGCGCAGGCCGGCACGCTGCGCTATCTGCTCCTGCGACCGGTGGGGCGCACCCGGCTGCTGGTCGCCAAGCTGGTCTCGGTGCTCGCGTTCACGCTGATCTCGGTGTCGGTCGTCGCGCTGGTGAGCTTTGGCGTCGGGGTGGCGCTGTTCGGCTCGGCCACGGTGAGCAGCGTCTCTGGCACACAGTTCTCGACGGCGGACGCCGCGGTGCGCATCACGCTCACGGTGCTCTACGTCGGCTGGTCGATGCTCGGGGTAGCCGCCGTGGCGTTGTTCCTGTCGACGGTCACGGACAGCCCCCTGGTCGCCGCGCTGGGCGCGGTCGGGGTGCTGGTGGCGAGCACGCTGCTCGTCACGCTCGACGCTGCGGCCTCGGTGCAGCCGTACCTGCCGACCCGCTACTGGTTCGCCTTCATCGATCTCTACCGCGACCCGGTGCTCACCCGCGACCTGTTTCGCGGGGTCGCCCTGCAGGCGGTCTACATCGCCGTCTTCCTCACGGCGGCCTGGGCCAACTTCACGACCAAGGACGTCACCAGCTGAGTCCTGCCGGACCGCGTGACAGGCTGGTTGCATGAGCGAACGCCTCGAGGTCCAGCGCACGATCGACGCTTCTGCGGCCGACATCTTCGCGGTGCTGCGCGACCCGTACGGTCATCTCGCGATCGACGCCTCCGGCATGCTGCAGGACGTCGAGGGTGCTCAGGTCGAAGCGGTAGGCGACGAGTTCCTGGTCCACATGGACCGCGAGTCGCTCGGTGACATCGACTGGACCACCTACGACGTGACCGTCCACGTCACGGCGTACGAGCAGGACGCCCTGATCGCCTGGCGCATCCTGGGTCGGATCAAGCCTCCGATCGGCCACGTGTACGGCTACCGGCTCGAGCCGACCGACGAGGGCGGCACCCTGGTCACCTCGTTCTACGACTGGTCTGACATCAACCCACACTGGCGTGGTGCGATCGCGTTCCCGGTCATCTCCGAGGTCAACCTCAAGGCGACGCTCGGCATCCTCGACCGGGCTGTCCGGCACGGCTACCCGGGCAGGGGCTGAGAGCCGTCCCGGTGGGAGCGCTGTTTCGAGTTGCGGGCTCGGTAGCGCAGGTCTAAACCTTCATCAGGGCCTGACGCAAGGCCCGAGTGGCTCAACCTCCCCGCACCCTCCTGCACGTCCGTCTCCAGGAGTCACCCGTGTATCTCGCCGTACCAGCTCTGCCTGCAGAGCTGTCCGCCAGCCAGTACGCCACCGTCTACAACCTGTTCTCGCTCGTCATCGCGAGCATGCTCTTCACCGCGATCTTCCTGATGGTGCAGCGGGGGCGGGTCGCCCCCCGTTACCGCTCGGCGCTGGTCGTCTCGGCCACCGTCTGCGGCATCGCGACCTACCACTACTTCAGGATCTTTGAGAACTTCAAGGAGAGCTGGCCGGCGGGCGCCACCACCGACGCCGTGCACGTGCTGTCCAACGTGCAGTTCAACGAGGGCTACCGCTACGTGGACTGGTTCCTCACCGTTCCGCTGCTGCTGGTCGAGACGATCGCCGTCATGTCGTTGGCTCGGGCCGACGCCCGCGGACTCCTGCTCAAGCTGGTCCCCGCGTCAGCACTCATGATCGCGCTCGGCTCTCCCGGTGAGATCTCCAGCAGCACCGGCGCGCGGCTCGTGTGGGGGACGCTCTCGACGATCCCGTTCCTCTACCTGCTCTACGTGCTCTTCGTCGAGCTGAGCAAGTCGCTCGACCGGCAGCCGGTGCAGGTGCGGCATCAGATCAGCATGCTCCGGATCGTGCTGGTCGGGCTCTGGGGCGTCTACCCGATCGCCTACCTGTTCCCCGTGCTCGGCTTCGACGGACCGAGTGCCTGGGTCCTCAAGCAGGGCGGCTACTCGATTGCGGACATCCTTGCCAAGGCCGCGTTCGGTCTGGCGATCTACCGCATCGCGGTCTACAAGAGCGAGCTCGAGGACGAGTCCTTCGACCTCAGCCACGGCGCCGACGTCGACGTCCGCGACCCGGAGCCGGCCGCACGGACCCGATCGGCGGGCCGTCCCAAGACTCGTTGAGCCGTTCTCGTCAGGTCGGGCAGGTCGTCGGCGGGTTCAGGGGTCCAGGACCGAGGGCCTTGAGCACGATGGCCTGCACCTGACGGTCTCGGGGCAGGTCGCCGTGGCTGGTGGTCGCTTCCGGGCACACGGCCTGCAGGACGACGTTGACCGCGCCGTCGAGCCGGGCCGAGTCCGGCGGGGTCACGGTCTGGTCGCTCGTGGTCCACAGCGACAGGTAGAGCGGACCGACGGGTGTCTCGTCGCCCGCGTTGAGCGCCTCGAGCAGCGGGCTTCCCGGGACGAGCTGTCGGCAGGCCGTGGGGCACCGGTCCGGGGCCAGGACCGCCCCGGCGCCGGCGAGCCGGGTCCCGTGGTGAGGTGAGCCGAGCGTCACCACCCGCCGGGTGTCGGCCGCTCCGCCGTCCTTCAGCCACAGTCGTGCGACGACGCCACCAGCGCTGTAGCCGACGACGTCCACCGACGGGGCGCCGGCCCGCAACGCGCTTTTGACCGCGGCGTCCAGCACCGGGACGTACGCCGTCAGGTCGTCCGTGCCGTCGCCCGGGAGCGAGACGACGACGGCAGTCCGGCCTGCACCGCGCAGCCGGTCCGCCAGCACCTCGAGCGAAGAGGTCGACCCGCCGTAGCCGGGCACCAGCACCACGGTGCCCGGCCGGTCCTGAGCGACCTGGGCTGCGGGTGTCTGTGTCGCGTCTCGCCCGGTCACGCTGAGCAGCACGCCGACGGCGAGCAAGCCGGTGAGCACCGCGGCGATCACGAGGAACAGACGTCGTCGGGCGGCGCTCACCGTTGGATCCTGCGGTCTGTGACGTCTCGTGGGCGTGAGGGACTAGCCGGTCTGCTTCTTCAGCTCGTCGATCTTCTCGCTCGCCTCAGCCTTGGTCAGGTGCTCGACGTCGACCTCCTCGCCGGACTGCTGCGCGAGCGTGGACAGGTAGCTCTCCTGCGGGCCGGTCGCCGGCTCGTCACCGGTCACCCAGTCGCTGGTGTCCTTGACCGCACTGCTGCCGCTTCCCTCGGGGGTCGTGCTCTCGGCGATGTCCTTGTCGACCATGGTCTCTCCCTTGTATGTCGAACCTTCGTTCGACAGGCTACCCCTGGCAGGCTGTCGACATGCCTTCGTTCAGCCAGCTGGTCGATGATGCCCTCGACCGCAGCATCCTGCTCGGCTACGCCCGCACGGGGCTGGCCGTCCGTCGGCACCTGGCCGGTTGGCCGGCCGACCCGCCGCCGGTGCCCGGCAGCACCGTCCTAATCACCGGTGCCACCGGCGGGCTCGGACTGGCCGCCGCGTGTGGCTTCGCGCGCCTGGGTGCACGGGTGCTGCTGCTGGGGCGCGACCCGGCCAAGGCTGCGGCAGCGGTCGAAGCCGTGGACGCCGCCGGGGGGCCGGGCAGCTCCTTCCTGCGTTGCGACCTGGCCTCGCGCGCGTCCTTGGAGGCCCTGCTCGACGACTTCCCGGTCGACCGGCTGGACGTGCTCGTGCACAACGCCGGTGTGATGGCGCGGAAGGGTGCGCTCAACGATGACGGCCTCGGGCTGACGTTCGCCACCAACGTGCTCGCCCCGTACGTGCTGACCCGTGGTCTCACCGATCGGCTGGCCGGCGGCGGTCGGGTGGTCACCGTGTCGAGCGGAGGCATGTATGGGCAGATGTTGATCGCCGACGACCTCCAGGCGCTGGGCGTCGGCCCGGTGGCCTGTTACGCCCGGAGCAAGCGCGCACAGGTCGTCCTGTCCGGGCTGTGGGCCGAGCAGCTGGCCGACCGGGGGGTCGCGGCGTATGCGATGCACCCGGGCTGGGCGGACACGCCAGGGATCCAGGGTTCGCTGGCGGGCTTCGCGACGGTGGCCGGCCCTCTGCTCAGGACGCCGGAGCAGGGCGCCGACACGATCGTCTGGCTCGGGGCGGCCCCGGACCTGCCGACCGGCGGGTTCTGGCACGACCGCCGTCGCCGTCCGGAGCACCTGTTCGGTCGCCACCAGGAGACCGAGGCAGACCGGGCGGCGCTGCTCGTCGGGCTGGAGCGACTCGCCGGGTAGCCACCCGGGCCCCGGCTCTCGACCAGTTGTCCACAAGGTTGCCCGCAGCACCCCACGGCCCGTCTCGGCTGCCTAGCGTCCGCCGCAGACGAGAGGAGAGGGCCATGGCGGACCTGGTGGTGGACGTGGACGAGGCAGCGGTGCGCGAGGCGGCGCTGTCCCGAGCAGCGGAGCGGGTGGGCGGCACGACGGTCGGTCGTCACCTCGGTGACGTGGGCGGCGCGGTCCCGGGCGGACGGCTCGCGCAGGCCGCAGCAGAGGAGTCGCCGGGACGCGAGGCCGACCGGCAGGCCCTGGCACGCCTGCTCCTGGCGCACGCTGCCGCGGCCCGCGGGGCCGCCGAGGCCCTGGTGACGCTGGATCTGCGCCTGGGTCGGTGAGCACCCTCACCCCGGCCAGGCTCGCTGCCTGGGACGCGATTGCGCTCGGCACGTCGGCCCGGTCCCTGCGCGGTGAGGCGGAGCTGTTGCGCGAGATCGAGACCGTCGTGCTCCGGGCGGTTGCGGCGATCGTCGTCGGCCGCGGGCTGACGGCGGAGGCGCAGCGGCGTCAAGGGTTCGCGCACGCGATCCTGGCCCGACGCGTCGCCGACGTCGCCGAGCTCGATGCGGAGGTCGTCCAGGCCGCGTCGGAGGTGATCGGCGCGGCGCTCCGGCTGCTACAACGGGCTCTCCGGCTCGCTGGACAGGCGGGTCTGGCGGTCGACCGTGACGGCCGGGTCGACCCCGGACCTGACCCGGACGACGAGCGGTTGCGCCTGGCTGACACCTGCTCGGCCCTGGCTCGGCAGGCGCTGGCGGCGGCAGAGGAGGCGGACGCCGACGCGGCGAGGTCCCTGTCAGCCCGGGACGGGGTGCGCGACGGCCTGGCGCTGTTCGGGCCCGTGCCCTACCGCGCAGGGCTGATCGCGGCGGCCGCCGCCCGGGTCCGCGAGCGGGCCCTCCCGCCCGGGGCCACGGTCGCGGACCGGACCGGTTGGTGGGAGGCCACCCCCGCGCAGGAGCGGCAACGACTGCTCAGCCACGGCCTGCCGTCGGCAGAGGGACTACCTCCGTACGTCCGAGACGCGGTCAACCGGGCTCAGCTGTCGGCGGAGCTGATCCGCGTACGGAGACGGCTGGCCGAGGCGGGCAGGCGCCCCACCCCTGCTGAGCTGGTCCTGCGAGACCGCCTGCGGGTGCTGCTCAGCGTCCAGGCGGCTCTGAGCAAGCATCCTGACGCCCGGCTGCTGTCCTTGGACGTCACGTCCGGGCACGGGAGAGCGGTCGTGTCCGTGGGTGACCTCGAGCGGTCCCAGCACGTCGCGGTTCTCGTCCCTGGGCTCGGCGGCTGGGTCGACAGCTCGCTCGGCGGGCTGGTCGACAGCGCCCAACGGGTGCGTGCGAAGGCTGAGGGTTACGGCCGAGGTTCGGTCGCCGCGGTCGCGTGGATCGGCTACGAGGCGCCGGGCTTTCACGACGTGGCCCTGTCCGGCGCGGCCGAGCGAGGTGTGCCGGCCCTGCGTGCCACGCTCGAGGCCCTGCAGGCGCGGGCGGACACACAGGGTCGGGGACAGAGCGTGACTCTTGTCGGGCACTCGTACGGCTCCGTGCTCGCCGGGTTGACGAGCCGGGTCGCGACCGGGATCGACGACCTCGTGCTGCTGGGTTCGCCCGGCGTCGGCGCACATCGCGTCTCCGAGCTGGCCGTGCCGGCAGCACACGTATGGGTCGGCGAGGGGCGCTTGGACCAGGTGGCCGACCTCGGCAGGTTCGGAGCAGACCCGAGCTTCCCGCAGTTCGGGGCCACGACGCTGCCGACCGGGTCCGGGATCGACCCGGTGCTGGGGACCCCGGTGACGCGGCCGTTCTGGCACCTGCAGTACTACGCCGCCGGCACCGCGTCGCTGGCCTCGGTGGGCCTCGTCGTCGCCGGGCGCGGCGCCCTGTTGCGAGCGGGCCCGCTCGCACCCGGCCCGTTCCCTCGGCCGACGGTCATGCCGGGAGCAGCCACGAGGGAAGCGCCTCGGAGACCACGGTGAGCCGCTGCGTGGCCCGGGTCAGGGCGACGTACAAGGTGCGCAGGCCCGCCTCGCGGGTGCGTCCCTCGGCGACGATCCGCTCCGGGGCGAGGACCAGGCAGCCGTCGAACTCGAGGCCCTTGGCCTGCCACGGGTCGAGCACCTGGACGCGCGGGTCGTCGGTGACCAGCGCGACGCGTTCGCGCAGCCCCCGGGGGCAGACAACGCCGACGGTGCCGGTGACGTCGGCCAGCATGCGGGCGATGCGGGTGTCCAGACCGTCGAGCACCGGTGCGCCGACCAGCTCGGGCGCCACCCCGGTCGAACGCACCGCCCTCGGGGCGACCGCCGCCGGGTCGATCCGGTGCAGCACCCGGGCGGCGAGCTCGGCGACCTCGGTGCCGGTGCGGTAGTTGGTGCTGAGCACCACCTCTCGCACCCGCGACCGTTGGAGCGTGACGTCGAGCGCCTCACGGATCTCCGTGACGTCCGGCCACGCCGACTGCACCCAGTCGCCGACGATCGTCCAGGTGGCGCCGCGGGCCCGCCGGGACAGCATCCGCCACTGCATCGGTGCGACGTCCTGCGCCTCGTCGACGACGACGTGCGCGAACGTGCGGTAATCAGCGTCGTCGGCGAGGGTGCGGGCCGTGCGCCGGGTGCGGTCGGCGAACGTGGTCACCTCCGACATGCGGGCGAGCGCCTCCAGCTCGGCCAGCTCGTGGTCCTCAGGGTCCGGTTCGGGCTCCGGGAGCGGCCCGAGCAGCTCGGCCAGCTCGTCGAGCACGGCGGCGTCCAGGGCGGTGACCGGGGCGCCTGGGACCCAGGCGCCCTGAAGCGCCCACAGCTCGTCCGTGGTCAAGGCGTCACCGGCCGCTGCGGCGAGGTCGACGCGTCCGTCACGCAGAGCCGCGAACACCTCCGCAGGCGGGAGCGACGGCCAGACCTTCTCGAGCCACCGCTCCAGCTGCGGGTCGCTGCGCATCCACCGGCCGAAGTCCTCGCGGTCGCCGGGCTCCTCGCGCGGGGCACCCGGCTGACGGTGCAGGGCACGCCAGGCGAGGTCGACCACCGCCGTGACGTACGCGGCGCGCCCCCCGTGGTGGCTGCGTGCCCCCCGCGCGACCTGGCTGCGTCGCCGGGCCAGCTCGGCGCCGGGCAGCTCGATCGTGCTGCTCCAACGGTGCAGCGCCAGGTCGGGGACATGACGGACGCCGGACAGCTGACGCACCGCACGGCGCAGCACCTCGACCATGCGCGCCGATCCCTTGACCGCCGCGACCTCGGGCGGGTCGTCGGCGGTGACCACCAGCCCGCGGGGCAGGACCGGGACGCCGCCGAGGCTCGCGAGCCGGGCGCTGGTCTCGCCGAGCGCCGGCAGCACGGCGCCGATGTAGTCGACGAACACCGGGCTCGGGCCGACGACGAGGACGCCGCGTCGGGCGTACCAGTCACGTCGGGCGTACATCAGGTAGGCGACCCGGTGCAGGGCCACGGCCGTCTTACCGGTCCCGGGGCCCCCGGTCACGATCAGTGCCCCGTCGTCGGGCGCCCTGACCGCCTCGTCCTGCTCGCGCTGGATGGTTGCCACGATGTCGCGCATGTGCGGCCCGCGCTCGCGTCCCACCGCGGCCAGGAACGCTCCGTCACCGACCACCGTGCTGCCCTCGACGCGGTCGGCGGCGTCCGGCTCGAGCAGCTCGTCCTCCAGGCCGCGGACCTGGGTCCCGCGGGTGCTGATGGTGCGGCGTCGGAGCACCCCGAGCGGGTCGGTCGCCGTGGCGCGGTAGAAGGCCGCCGCTGCCGGCGCCCGCCAGTCGACCACGATCGGCTCGAGGTGCTCGTCGCGAAGGCCGAGGCGGCCGACGTGGTGCACCTCGCCGTCGGTCAGGTCCAGGCGCCCGAAGACCAGCCCGTCACCCGCCTGGTCGAGGTCGCTGCGCCGGGCAGCGGCGGCCAGGGCTTGCACGTCCCGCTCGTACAGCGACTGCGGACTGCCCGTCAGCAGCTGCGCCCCGAGGCTCGCACGCTCGGCCGCCAGCGCCTCTGCGCGCAGGTGCTCGAGCCGGGCGTGGGCCCGGTCGAGCTGGGCCTGCTCACGGGTCAGCTCGCGGGCGAGCGCGTCTTGGGCGGCGAGGGGCACCGGGGAACGGTAGCCGTGCGTGATCCCCGATCGGGGGAAGGCCTTTACACAGCGTCGATCACTGATACCGTTCCCACAGGTTGCAGCACAGCCCTCGGTCAAACGCCCGCGGAGTGCGTCGCGGACATCACGTCTCCGGCAGCGACCGGGCCTCGCGCAGTGCGAGTCCCACCTCAACAAGGAGATTGCACATGGCACAGGGCACCGTGAAGTGGTTCAACGCCGAGAAGGGCTTCGGTTTCATCGCGCAGGACGGCGGCGGCGCCGACGTCTTCGTCCACTTCAGCGCCATCCAGACCGACGGCT
>JBBSTR010000056.1:0-15801 GCA_038235705.1 Mycobacteriales bacterium | reverse complement strand
TGCTCAACGCGGCTGCCGCACTGGCCGCGCACACGGGAGGCGACGCGCCGCTCCTGGACCGGCTCCGGGACGGGTTGGCCGTCGCGGGCGAGGCCCTGGACAGCGGCGCCGCAGCGAACCTGCTCGACCGCTGGGTCACGGTCTCGCAGGCACTGCGTCCCTGAACCGCTGGCTCAGTACGGACGTACGGTATGGCGGTGACGACCTTTCTCCGTCTCTATCACGTCCAGCTCGCGATGCCGCCCGGCCAGGAGGAGACGGCTCGCGGGTTCTACGTCGGCGCGCTCGGCCTCACCAAGAGGCCGAAACCCCCGGTGCTCGCCGCCCGCGGTGGGTGCTGGTTCGAGGCGGACGGTCTCGCGCTGCACCTCGGGGTCGAGCCGCTCCAGCCGCGCTAGCCGATCGCCTCACCCACTGCCCACGTGCGCGCCCTCCTGGTGGAGGGCAGCCGGGGAGCGGACGGTTCTGTGCACGTGCTAGGCCCGGCGGCGGGCTCTCGCGGTGCTCGGTTCCGCCGGTCTCGCGCGGCGGGGAAGCCACGGCGGATCTGGGCTCGCGATCCGTCGATCAGACGCGGCCGTGCGGCTCCTGCCAGCCGGTCAGGTCGGGGTCCTCCGGTCCTCGGCGGTCACACGGTCCAGCGTGGTCTGCCGGCTGTCGTACGAAGGCGCCCTTGCTGTCCGCCTCGCTCGCGAGCTGGGCGCTCACGGCCCGACCGTCAGGTCGGCGCACGTCACCACCCGACCGTCAGGTCGGCGCACGTCACCAACCGACCGTCAGGTCGGCGCACGTCACGGCTCGACGCCCAGGGCGAAGGTCGACTCGAGGTCGTGCCGGCTGTAGGCCTGGAACGCGATGTGCGTCTCGGTCTCGCGCACCCCGTCGACCTTGTTGAGCCGCCCTGCGATCACGTCGGCGAGATCCTCGTGCCTGCGGACCCGGACCATGGCGATCAGGTCGTGGGCCCCGGTGACGGAGTAGACCTCGCTGACCCCGTCGAGCTCGGCGATGACTTGCGCGACCTCCGGGATCCGGTCGACCGCGGCCTTGACAAGAACGATGGCGGTGATCACGTACGGGTTCTTTCCGATCTGCGCAGGTCTACTCAGGTGCGGGAAGCCGATCGGCAGTGAACTCTGCGCATGACCACACCGGAGCTGTCCAAGTCCACCCCCGCATTCTTCCTGCAGGCCGCGATCTCGTTCGGCGTCGCGATGATCGCCGTCGGCGTCGGGATCGCCTACCTGCCCGTCGACCCGTGGATCCGCGCGTTCCTCGCGGTCGGCTCGCTGTTTCTCATCACGTCCACGTTCACCCTGGCCAAGTGCGTCCGCGACCAGCAGGAGGCCGCGACCGTCCGGGTCCGGCTGGACGAGGCTCGCATCCAGCAGCTGTTCGCCGACCACGATCCCTTCGCGACCCCGGTGACGCCGACCCGCAGCTCGGGCAGCCGGTCACGGGAGGATCACGCGCCGGCCTGATCCGGCCACCGGCGACCCACGAGAGCATGCGCAGCCGACCCGGCCCGGCTGTCTGACCCGAGAGGGTCGGCACTATCGGGCCGGTCGGCTGACGGGTCGCAGGCCCCGTCGGTCGTCGAACGGCCGGGCGGCAGCCCGCCCGGAGTCGATCGCCGCGAGCCAGTCCCGCTGGCCCCCGGCACCGAACGCCGGGGAGGCGAACGACCCGTCGAGCCGCACCAGCCGCACGTCGTCGGACTCGAGCCAGCGCAGCACGCACTCGACCTCCTCAGCGTGGGCGGCGGGCAGCGGACCGGGACCGGGAGCGACAGTCTCGGCGGTCGCGACCATCGCATCGACGTAAGGGGACGGGTGCGCTCCGCGCGGGATCGTCCCGGCGGACACCAGCCGTCCGTGTCGGACGACGTGGACCTCCCAGCCGAGATCCTTGGTGGGCCGGGCCGCGACCAGCTCGGGAACCCCGGTCAGCGCCCGGATGCGCTGCCCGCGGGCAGCCGACCGCACGAAGGTGACCAGCCGGTCGCGGTGCGCTGCTGCGTCCTCGAAGCGTTCCTGCGACGCCAGCTCAGCGAGCCGTTCCGACAGCCGGTGGACCAGCGGCGACGGGTCATCGGCCGCGGCGGACCGGAACGCGTCTGCGTGCTTGGCGTAGTCCTGCTGGCTCTCCCCGCCGGCGGCGACCCCCAGGCAGGGTGCCCCGCAGCGCCCCATCTCGGCAAGCACGCAGGCCGTCGTCGGCCGGGCGGCGGACAGCTTGGCGGTGCACTGACGGAGCGGGATTGCCTCATGGACGGCGGACGCAGCGAGCTCGGCCGCACGAGCGGAACCGAACGGACCCAGGTAGACCGCGCCCTTCTTCTCGTCCTCACCGACCTTGCGGACCAGGGACAGCCGGGGGAAGGCCTCGGCCGTCAGCTTGACCCAGACCACCTTCTCCGGGAAGCGGCTGCGCCGGTTGAAGCGGGGACGGTGCTCGGCGATCAGCCGCAGCTCGCGGACCTCGGCTTCCAGCGGCGTGCTGCAGACCACCGGATCGACCCGGTCGGCGCAGGCCACCATCTCCGCCATCCGGGTGCGCATCTCGGACGCCGTGAAGTAGGTGCGGACCCGCTGGCGCAGGTCGACGCTCTTGCCGACGTAGAGCACTCGCCCCCGAGCGTCGCGGAACAGGTAGACGCCGGGCAGGCGGGGCAGAGCGTCGGCGAGGTGCCGCTTCTGTCGCTGCTCGGGGCTGACCTGCGCGGAGAACGTGCGGAGCTCCTCCAGGCTCTGCACGCCCTGGCCACCGACCCGCTCGAGCAGCCCGTGCAGCACGTCGACCGTCGCGCGCGCGTCGGCGAGCGCCCGGTGGCAGGGCTCGGTGGACGCCCGGAAGAGCGCCGCCAGCGCCGACAGTTTGCAGCTCGGCGCCTCGTCACGGGTCAGCACGCGCCGAGCCAGGCGGGCCGTGTCAAGGGAGTCGAAGCCGGGCCAGGTCAGGTCGAGCCGAGCGCACCCCGCCTTGAGGAAGCCCAGGTCGAACGGGGCGTTGTGGGCCACCAGCACGCTGCCTCGCGCGAACTCCAGGAACTCCGCCAGCGCCGTGGACAAGCGTGGCGCGTCGGCGACCATGCCGTCGGAGATCCCGGTCAGCACCGCGATGAACGGCGGGATGGCCCTGGCCGGGTTGACCAGGGTCTGAAACTCGCCGACCACCTCGCCGCCGCGCACCTTCACTGCGCCGATCTCGGTGATGCTCTCGGTCAGGTGTGACCCGCCGGTGGTCTCGAGGTCGACCACCACGAAGGTCACCTCGCGCAGTGGCGTGCCCAGCTCGTCGAACGTCGCCTGCACGCCGTACGGCGAGGCAGCGGGCAGAGCAGGGGCGGGCGCAGTCGCAAGCATGTTCGGACCGTACGAGCGAGGTCCGACAAGCTCGCTACGACGCGCCGCGTGGCCAGCCCCGTGGTCAGGCTCCGGCCTTCCTGGAGCCGTCAGCACCTGGTCAGTGCACGCTCTGACCGGGCCGGGGGGCAGTGCACGCTCTCACCGGTGGGCTCGCGGTCACCGGGGGTGATCGCAGCCGACCAGCAAGATCAACGGCGGGTCTGACCGGCCGGGAGCCCGAAACGGGGACCTGTCGATGAGCAGGTACGCCGGTGATCTTGTCGTGAGGCTGCCGGGCGCCTACAGCGTGCCCACGGCGAACAGGCCGCGGACCACGAGGACCGCCCCGACCACCACGACGAGTCCGGCGGTGATCAGCGGCAGCAGCCGCAGCGCCGTCGAGCCCTGACCGATCGCCCAGCCGCGGCGGGTGAACATGGCCTGGGTCCGCAGCAGGAACAGGCCGGCTGCCGTGAGGGTCATCGCCATGCCGATCCCGTAGCAGAGCACGAGGATCACGCCGAACCAGGCGCGACCCAGAGCCGTGGCGCCGAGCAGGACGACCAGGGCGGACGGGCTGGGGACCAGGCCGCCGGCAAGACCCATGGTCGCCAGCGACCGCCAGCCGAGCGGCTTGTCGTCGAGCGGGGCGTGGCTGTGCGTACGTCCGCCGTGCGAGTGGACCACCGTCGTCCGGGCGACCTCGGCGACGACGAGGTCGCTGCCCGCGCCCGCGCCGAGCGCGACGAGCTGCTTCTCAGCGCCGTGCGGGTGCTCGTGCTCGTGAGGGTGCGGGTGGTCGTGCGCATGGTCGTGAAAAGGCGCGTGTGCGTGGTCGTGGTCATGCGGCGCCGCATGGTCGTGACCGTGCGGATGCGGGTGGTCGTGATCGTGCGGGTGGTCGTGATCGTGCGGGTGGTCGTGATCGTGCGGGTGGTCGTGATCGTGCGGGTGGTCGCTCGCGTCGTGGTCGTGCGCTCCGGACCGGTGCGCGTGCCCGTCGCTCTCTCGCATCGCGAGGCTGGGGGCGTCGGAGGCTCGTACGTCATGACTGTGCGCCTCGTCGTGGACGTGGTCGGCGGCGCTGAGCGTCCGGCGGGCGCCGAAGAGCAGATACCCCCCGAGGAGCGCGAGCAGCACGCCGGAGAGCACCTCCGCGTACGGGACGATCAGCTCAGGGTTGGACAGGGTCGTCACCGTGAGCAGAGCGCCGAGGGCGAGGACGGACCCGGTGTGGGCGGCGGTGACGGCGGCACCGAGCCAGAGCGCTTGACGGCGGGTGCCGCGTTGACCGACCAGGTAGGCGGCGACGACGGTCTTGCCGTGCCCGGGGGCAACCGCGTGGGCGGCGCCGAAGCCGATCGAGAGAAGGACGGCGAGCACGACGAACGTCGGGGTGAGCGCGGGTCGGGTGACGAAGTCGGTGAAGGCGCTGGTCAGTCGGCCGACCCCGCGGGTCTGGACCTTCTCGGCCGTGGTCGCGACGTCTGCGCCGTCCGTGCACGGCCCGCCGGCCTCGATCTTCGCGCGGGCGTCGGTGACGTCCAGCGGTGACTTGAGCAGGTCCTTCGGGTAGGCGGTGAGCAGGCTGCTCGCGCTGCTGGTCGGGACGGTGCTCCCGGACAACCGGCCGCACGAGGAGACCAGAGTGATCTCCTTCCACCCGTTGCGGGACACCGTGGCGTTGTCGGTGAGCGCGACCGTGGACCGAGGCCGGGTCGGTGCGCTCAGCCGGCACTCCAGCCGAGTGGTAGGGAGCCCTGCCTGACCCGGTCTGGCCTGTCCCGTGGCGTCCTTCACGGACAGCGGGCTGGGGGAGCCGTCGACGGTGAGAGCCAGCTCGCCGGCGATGGTGACGCACTGGGTCTTGGCGTACGCCGTCAGCTCGGCATCGTCCAGCCGTCCGTTGCCGTCGGTGTCGACGCCCTTGCTCGGCTGCGACAGCTGGACGGTGGGCACCTCGGCGAGGTCGAGCACGTGCAGCACCGTGACCCCCGAGCGGACCACCTGGACGCGGTCGGCGCTGTTCACCGTGAAGTTGCCGAGCGGGTGCGCCGACGCCGGCGCCGCACCGAGGAAAGCGAGCCCGAGGACGGTGACCAGAAGCACCGCGGCGAGCCTTGCAAGGCGGTGCACACGAACTCCGGTGGGTCTCGGGGTGCTCTACGTTGCCACGGTCGAGCGGTCGGAGCGGCAGAGCGGGCACGTGGTCGCGGGCGCGCGGCTGATCGTGGTAGCGCTCCGCGAGGATCATCGACTGCGTTGTGTTCGTCTGCCGGCGCCGTCTGGATGCCCTCGGCCGGCGATGTTCCTCTACCGGCGCCCCGCTCGACGGCCCGTCGCAGCCGACGACCGAGTTTGTCGGAGGGCGCTGCCACGGTGGCTGCAGCGTCGGGATCCCGACGCGCCGACTTCCCCAGGAGGCTCTTGTGCTGATCGACTGTGACACCTGCGTGGTGCGCGACCTGCTCTGCGGGGACTGCGTCGTCCCGGTGGTGCTGGGCCTGGCGGGTGCGGCCCGCGACCTCGACCCCGGCGAGCGCAGGGCGCTCGACGTGCTGGCCGACAGCGGCCTGGTGCCGCGCCTGCGCATGGTGCCGTTCGGGCTGCCACGTGCGAGCGGCGCCGCCTCCTGACCTGGAGCGTCCGGACGGGGACTCCTTGTGATCGCGGGGTCGGACGGGCAAGATGGGGCCTGGGCCGGCCATCGACGACCGGCGAACCGACCCGAACCCCGCGGAGATGAGCCACAGGTGCGCGAGCTGTTTGCGGTCGCCCTCGCCGAGGACGGCACGTCGGTCGTGCTCGCGACCTCGCCGGATGCCCGCGACGGGCGTTTCCGTCTGGCGGTCGACGAGCGGCTCGAGGCCGCGTTGCGGGGCGAGCTGCAGCGCGCTGAGGATCTTGCGCCGCCCCGAGAGAGTGCCGTGACGCCGCGCGAGATCCAGGCTCGTCTGCGCACCGGCGAGTCGATGGAGCAGATCGCCGCCGACGCCGGGGTGGATGTCGCACGGGTGGCTCGCTTCGGCGGTCCGGTGTTCTCCGAGCGCACCCAGATGATCGACTCGGCGAGGGCCGCGACGCTCGTGCGCGGGCGTCGCGGACCGTCGGCGGTGCCGCTCGGGGTCGCGGTCGACGAGCGGCTGGCCCGCCTGTCGGGGCTGCGTGCGGACACCGTGGCCTGGAGCACCGTGCGCCAGGGAGAGGGCACCTGGTTGGTCGAGGTCAGCTACGTCGTCCGTGGACGCGCCAAGACGTGTCGTTGGCGTTACGACCCGCACGTGAGGACAGTCACGGCCGCGGACCCTCCGTCCGCCGACCTCGCTCATCTGGAGGCAGTCCCGGACCGTCCTGCTCTGCACCCGCCGCCCGCGACGGTCGTCGACCCGGGACCGGAGCTGCTAGCCGCGGGTCGCACCCCGGGCGTCCTGGCCCCGACACACCGGGCACCGACCAGAGCGAGCGACAAGGACGCGCGGGCGACCGGGTCGCGCACCGCGACGGCCGGTGGTTCCAGCCGGACCACCGCGGGCCGAGGCGCGCGGTCGGCGTCGAGGACCACGGCCCCGATCAAGGTGGGGTCCTCCCGTGCAGCAGCCTCGACGGCGGTGGGCACGTCGGCCAGGACGGCGTCTCCGGCGGCGGTAGGCAAGCCGGCCAAGACCGGCGCAGGACGCGTCCCGGCCACGACGACCCGCACGGCCGTGAAGAAGTCGACCCGTGTCCCGGCGAAGACTCCACGACCCCGTGGAACTGTCGACGACGCAGGGGCGGCGGGCGTCGAGCTGCCCGCGGCCGGGCCCACGACCGCCTCGATCGGCCCAGAACCCGTCGCGCTGCGCGTCGTCCCGTCCGTCGAGCGGCCGGGCGTGCGGCCCGCGCCTGGCCACGTCCCCGACGCAGGGCAAAACGACAGCCCCGGTCCGTCTGGAGCCGTCGATCCCGGCGACACCGCGACGGCGTCCAGCGCGGCTCAGGTCATGCAGCCCTCGACCAGGGCGGTGCCGGCGCCCGGGCAGATCGTCCGGCCCGCCAGGACCGGCAAGCGGGCCAGCGTCCCGGCCTGGGCAGACGTGCTGCTGTCGACGTCAGCGAGGGAGGACGACGAGCCCGTGACCGCTCGCACAGCTGAGGACGACGCGACGCCCCCGGCCCGAGGCCGGGACGGGAGCCGGGGCTGACCCTCCAGCGGACGTCGACCCCGCTCCGTGCGACCGACGCGTCGCTGTCGGGGAAAGGCTGAGCCGTGCGCACCCTCGTCGTCACCAACGACTTCCCCCCACGGGCTGGTGGTATCCAGGCCTTCGTCTCCGAGCTGGCCCGCCGTCAGCCGGCCGGCGAGCTCATCGTCTACGCGCCGACGTGGAAGGGCGCTGACGCTTATGACCGGACCTTCCCGCACCCGGTCGTGCGTGACCCCGGCACGCTGATGCTCCCGGTGCCTGCCGTGCTTCGTCGCGCGCGTGACCTCGCGCGGGCCGAGGGCTGCGACCGGGTGTGGTTCGGCGCCGCCGCGCCCCTCGGTCTGCTGGCCCGGCCGCTAGGGCTCGACCGCTCGGTGGCCTCCACGCACGGGCACGAGGTCGGCTGGGCGGCGCTGCCCGGCGCCCGGCAGGTGCTCAGGCGGATCGGCCGCGACTGTGACGTGATCACCTACCTCGGCGACTACACGCATCGCCGGCTACGGGCGGCGTGCGGCCCGGCGACGACCTTCGCGCAGCTGCCGAGCGGGGTCGACACCGAAGCGTTCCGACCCGGGGCCGGTGGCGCCGAGATCCGGGCGCGGCACGGCCTCACCGACCGGCCCGTGGTCGTGTGCGTCTCGCGGCTCGTACCCCGGAAAGGCCAGGACGTGCTGATCCGGGCGCTGCCGACGATTCGGGCGAGAGTGCCGGGGACGGCACTGCTCCTGGTCGGTGGCGGCCCGGACGTGCCTCGACTGCAACGGCTCGCCGCCGAGACCGGCGCCGCCGGCGACGTCGTGCTGACCGGCTCGGTGCCTTGGGCCGAGCTGCCCGCGCACTACGACGCGGGCGACGTGTTCGCCATGCCGTGCCGCACCCGCCGCGCAGGGCTGGAGGTGGAGGGGCTCGGGATCGTGTTCCTTGAGGCTTCAGCCACCGGTCTGCCGGTCGTCGCCGGCCGGTCGGGTGGGTCGCCGGACGCCGTCCTCGACGGACGGACCGGGCACGTCGTCGACGGGACGTCGGTCGACCAGGTCGCCGACCGGGTGGCCCAGCTGCTCGAGGACCCGGCGCAGGCCCGGGCGATGGGGGAGGCCGGTCGGGCGTGGGTGCGGGAGAAGTGGCGGTGGGACGTGATCGCTGAGCGACTGAGGACGTTGCTGGCCGGTCCGGCCTGACCCGTTCAGCCGGCAGACACGACCTGGACCACGCGTGCACGCTGGACGGGCTGCGTCCACAGCCGGGCGGACCGCCGCAGGCTCAGCGCGGCGACCACGAGCACCGGGAGGGCGAGGGCCGGCGGCAGCCACGGGATCCCCGAAGCAGCGGCCCCTTCGAGGACGACGCCGACCAGCGCGCAGGGCACGGCCAGGCGTACGGAGGCCACGACCAGCGCGCCCGGGGGAGCGACCGCGTCCCGCGGCCCACGAAGGTCGGCCCGGTGCGGGCGGCGGACCGACATCGACAGGCACCCGGCGACGGTGACCGCGGCACAGGTCACGGCGGCGAGCACGATCACGACGGCCTCGGCGGGTGTGGGGTAGCCGGGGCTGCGGAGCGAGCCCGCCAACAGCGAGAGGAACACCGCGCCGAGGACGGTCTCGGTGAGGGTGACCAGCTTTGCCCGCAGCGCCAGCCTCGGGTCGTGCGGCAGCGTGGCGAGCCAGACCGCTCCGGAACCGTCCAGGCTGAACAGGTTGATCCCGAACAGCAGCCCGGCGCCTGCTGCGACCAGCCCCGGGAGCACGACGAGCGATTCCCACGGCACCCTGGCGGCGGCAGCGACCAGGCCGGGCAGCAGGCCCAGGACGATCCCGCCGCGTCGCAGGGCCGGCGCCCGCCAGACGCTGGCCCGGTCGACCGCCAGCAGCTCGCGGAACGCTGTCGTGTGCTGGCGACGGCGGCGTACGCCCGCACCCTCGGTGCGTAGACCGGTGTCCCGTGGGCGTGTGAGCGCCCAGGCGCAGAGCCGGCCCCCCAGCACCAGCCCAGCGCCCGCACCCGCGGCCAGCAGCAAGGTGGTGAGGCCCCAGCGGAACCAGCCCCCGCTCCCGGCCGCGGCGATGCCGTCCACGACCAGGCGCGTCGGGCTGGCCGCGAGGACGTCACGTCCGTGGCCGAGGCGCAGGACCATGAGCAGCGCGGTCAGCAGCGACACGGACGCGACCAGCACGCCACGCCGACCGGCGCGGGTCGCCGAGATGCCGGTCATCGTCCACGCGAGGCCCTGACCCAGCACAGTGATGAACGCGACGTACGCCACGGCCGTGACCAGCCCCGCCGTCGTCCCACCGTCCAGCGTGAGATAGCTGGTCAGCGCACCCAGCACCATGAGCTGGGTGACCCAGACCAGGTTGGCCGGCGCGAGCACGAGACCGCCGAGGAAGTGCGTCTGCGACCGTACGGGATAGGCGACGAGCTGCTCGGCGGGGATCACCTGGGTGCCGCCACCGGCTGACAACGGCGCGATGACGGCCAGCACGGCGAAGCCGAGGAAGGCCTGCGGCGCGAGGTCGACGGCGGTGACCAGAGCGTCTGGGTCGAGCGTGTCGCCGGTGCGCAGCACCAGCTGCAGGAGCAGGACGAGCAGGAACAGGACCACCACCATGGCCAGCTTGACCCCGGGCGTGCGCACCATCTGCCAGCGCAACGCGAGCAGTGCCCGGGCCTGCACCGGGGCGGTCGGGAGGACCACAGGTGCGGGGGTCGTCATCGAGCCTGTCATGCCCACGAGGGCGGCGTCACGAGATCAACGCGCGGTAGCGGTCGTCGCCCGCCTCGCCCGTCAGCTCGCTGGCCGGCGCTGCCCCGACGACGACGCCCCCGCGGAGCACGACAGCCTCGTCGCAGGCACGGACCGCCAGCGGGAGCAGGTGCGTGCTCACCAGGACCGCAGCCCCCTCGTCGCGCGCCTCCCGCACGATGTCGAGGGTCACGTCGACACCCAGCGGGTCGACGCCGTCGAACGGCTCGTCGAGCAGGAGCAGCCTCGGTCGGTGAAAGACCGCGAGCAGCACCGAGAGCCGTCGGCCCATGCCGTGCGAGAAGCCGGAGGTGATCCGGTTTGCTGCCGGCTCCAGGTCGAAGCGGGTCAGCAGGTCCGTGGCCCGGTCCTGCCACCCGTCCGGCATCCCCCGCAGGCGGGCGGCGAGGGCGAGGTGCTCCCACGGGGTGGCCCGTGGGATCAGGCCGCCGACGTCGGGGCAGTAGCCGACCCGGGCTCGCACGCCGGCCGGGTCGGTCAGGGCGTCGACCCCCGCAACCCGTACCGATCCCGCGCTGGGGGGCAGGACCCCGGCCAGCACTCGCATCGTGGTGCTCTTGCCCGCGCCGTTACGGCCCACCAGAGCGACCGAGCTGCCGGCGGCGACCGAGAGGTCGAAGCCGTTGACCGCCCGTACGGCACCGAAATGCACCACCAGTCCGGACGCGAGCAGGACGGGATCGGTGGTCACGGGTTCTCTTCGGCGTCGGGCGGGACGATCTGGACCGGACCGGGGTCAGAACCAGCCCCGGAGGTCAGGAGTTGTAGAGCCCCTCGACCTCGGCGTCGAAATCTTTCATGACGACGGAGCGCTTCAGCTTCATCGAGGGGGTCATGTGACCGGCCTCCTCGGTCCAGTCGACCGGCAGGACGCCGAACTTGCGGATCGCCTCGGCCTTGGACACCGCCTTGTTGGCCTGATCGACCGCGACCTGCAGCTCGGCGAGCAGCTCGCTGTCCTGGCAGAGGTCCTTGACCGGGGTCGTGGCGTCCCGACCCTTCCCCTTGAGCCAGGGGCCGATCGCCTCGGCGTCGATGGTGACCAGGCAGGCGATGAACGGCTTCTGGTCGCCGACGACCATGCACTGGCTGATCAGGGGGTGGGACCGCAGCCGGTCCTCGAGCACGGCCGGTGCGACGTTCTTGCCCCCCGCGGTGACGATCAGCTCCTTCTTGCGGCCGGTGATCTTCAAGAAGCCCTGGTCGTCGAGCTCGCCGATGTCGCCGGTGTGGAACCAGCCGTCCTGGATGGCCTCGGCGGTCGCGGTCGGGTTGTGCCAGTAGCCGCGGTAGACGTTCTCTCCGGACATGAGGATCTCGCCGTCGTCGGCGATCCGGATCGTGACTCCGGGGGAGGGCCTCCCGACCGTGCCGATCTTGATCATCGCCGGGGTGTTGACGGTGCCGGCCGCTGTCGTCTCCGACAGGCCCCAACCCTCGAGGATGGTGACGCCGATGCCGCGGAAAAAGTGGCCCAGCCGGGCGCCGAGCGGGGCGCCGCCGGAGACGGCCCAGGCGATCTGGCCCCCCATGGCCGCGCGCAGCTTGCCGTAGACGAGCTTGTCGAACAGCTTGTGCTGCAGATCGAGGATCAGCGGGACCTTGCCGCTGCCAGATGCGTCACGAGCCTCGCTCCAACGGATGGCAACGTCCTCGGCACGGTCGAAGATCTTGCCCTTGCCCTCGCTGTGCGCCTTCTGCTTGGACCCGTTGTAGACCTTCTCGAACACTCGCGGCACCGACAGCAGGAAGGTCGGCTGAAAGGTGCCGAGGTCGGCGAGCAGGTTCTTCACGTCGGCGCTGTGACCCATCCGGGCGCGGGTCTCCACGCAAGCGACCTGGATGAGCCGGCCGAAGACGTGCGCGAGCGGCAGGAACATGAGGGTCGAGCCCTGCGGGTTGAACAGCTCCGGCAGCACCTTGGAGGCGCTTCGGCCCGTGCCCATGAGGTTGCCGTGGGTGAGCTCGCAACCCTTGGGCCGACCGGTCGTGCCAGAGGTGTAGATGATGGTGGCGAGGCTGTCGGCGGTCACGGTCTTGCGGCGCTCGGCAATCGCGGACGCCTCGACGTCGCGTCCGGAGGCGGCGAGCTCCTCGAGCCCGCCGGCGTCGATCTGCAGGACCGTCTTGACGTCGGGCAGCTGGTCGGCCACCTCGTCGTAGCACGTGCGGTGCTCGGCGGTCTCGAGCACGACGGCGACGGCGCCGGAGTCACCGAGGTTCCACTGGACCTGCTCGGCCGAGCTGGTCTCGTAGATCGGGACGGTGACGGCGCCGGCGGTCCAGATCGCATAGTCGACGAGCGTCCACTCGTAACGCGTCTTGCTCATCAGACCGACCCGGTCGCCGGCCTGGACGCCGGCGGCCACCAGCCCGCAGGCCAGTGCCGAGACCTCGGTCGCGAACTCCTTCGCGGTCACCGGCGCCCAACGGCCGTCCACCCGCCGGGTGAACACGACTCCGTCCGGATCTGCCTGGGCGTTCGCAGCGACGGCGTCGGTGAGGCAGGCGTCGTCGGCGAGATCGAGGATGCTGGGGGACGAGTACTCCTGCAAGGCGAGCTCCTGGGCACGAGTGGTGACGGTGATGAGTTGCAGATCACGTTAGCCGTCGTCCGGCTCAAGGTGAGGGGCGCCTCGGCCGAAGGCCGTCCCGTGGACACGGACACGGCGACGTTCGGGCGTACGGCGCAGACCTGCCCCCGGTGCGGTGCTGCTGCGCGCGGCGACGTCTCCTGGTGCACGCAGTGCTACCTGGACCTCACGCCAGTGCCGACGAGCCTCTCGATGCCCGCGGCCGCCTTGGTCCCGGTCGACCTGGGCAAGCCGGTGGACCCTTCGGGGCCGGGAGCGCCGGACCCCACCTGGCCCTGCCCGTGCGGTACGGCAAACTCCTTCGAGGAGATCGCATGCACGGCGTGCGGTACCGCGTTCCTGGCGCGGCTCCGGGACGACGAGGCTCCGAGCTTGCTGCTGCCGCTGGTCGGTGACGTGGCCCGCTTCAGCCGCAACCAGCGGCTGCTCGGGGCGTGCGGGGCAGCGCTGCTGCTCTCGCTGCTGTTCCTGCTCGTCGGCGTGCTGCTCTAGGTCGGCTGGCCAGGGCCGGGCTCGGGAGTAGCGTGCGGCCTCTCACGAGGAGGTCAGGTGGCCGAGACCAGCTCCAGCCTGCAGGTCGACGCAGGTTCCGACGCGGTGCTCGACGTGATCGCGGACCTCGAACGTTATCCCGCGTGGAACGGCGAGATCAAGAGCGTGGAGGTCCTGGAGCAGACGGCCGACGGTCGCCCGGCCCGGGCTCGCTTCTCGTTGACCAGCAGCGGCATGAGCGACGAGTACGTCCTGGCGTACGCATGGGCCCCGGACGGCGTGTCCTGGCAGCTCGAGGCGCCGAGCACGCTGCAGAAGAAGCAGGTCGGCGCCTACCGGCTGACCCCCAGCGGCTCCGGTACGGACGTGCGCTACGAGCTGGAGATCGCCGCCAAGGTCCCGATGATCGGTCCGATGCGCCGCAAGATCGAGAAGCGCATCGTGGACGGCGCACTCCAGCAGCTGAAGAAGCGCGTGGAGTCGCTCGGCTAGGGTTCTGCGCTCCACCGATCGGCTCCGGGAGGTCGCTCGACGTGCGCGTCCTGCTGTTCACCGGTAAAGGCGGCGTGGGCAAGACGACGACCGCCGCGGCGACGGCAGCGGTGGCGGCCGAGCGCGGCCAGAAGGTCCTCGTGCTTTCCACCGACCCGGCCCACTCGCTCGCGGACGCCTTCGGGGTCGCCCTAGGAGACCGGCCGACCGAGGTGGACACCGGGCTGTACGCCATGCAGGTGGGGGCGCTCGCGGCCTGGCAGCGATCGTGGCAGGTGGTCCAGGAGCACCTTCGGACGGTGCTCTCCCGAGCGGGCGCGGACCCCTTCGTGGCGGAGGAGCTCACGGTCCTGCCGGGTGCCGAGGAGGTGCTGGCGTTGCTGGAGCTGCGCACGCAGGCCGCCTCCGGACGGTGGGACCTGGTCGTCGTCGACTGCGCCCCGACCGGGGAGACGCTGCGCCTGCTCGCCCTGCCGGCGGCCCTGCAGTGGTACTTGGACAAGACCTTTCCGGCTCACCGTCGTGCGTTACGGGCCGCCCGTCCGCTGCTCGGGCGAGGCGCCTCGGTCCCGGACGAGGGGGTCGTGGACGCCCTCGTGCGGCTTCACGCCGACCTGGGCGCCGTCCGTGAGCTGTTGCTGGCCGAGAGCAGCTCGGTGCGGCTGGTCCTCACCCCCGAGGCGGTCGTCGTCGCGGAGACCCGCCGAGCCCTGACCAGCCTCGCCCTGTACGGCTACCGGGTCGACGGGGTCGTGGCCAACCGGGTCTTCCCTGCCTCGAGCGACCCGTTCCTCGCCGGCTGGGTGGCTGCCCAGCAGGAGCAGCTGATGCTGGTGCGCAGGGACGTGGGGACCGTTCCGGTCCGCGAGCAGGCCTACCGGAGGAGCGAGCCGGTCGGGCTGGCGGCCCTCACCCAGCTGGGCCGCGACCTCTACGGAGGGACCGACCCCGCGGCAGGCGACGGACCCGCCGAGCTGATGCGGGTCGAGCGGGAGGGGGAGCTGTTCGTGCTGTCGCTGCTGCTCCCGCTGGCGCGGAGGGACGACCTCGGGCTGGCTCGCAGCGGTGACGACCTCGTGCTGACGGTCGCCGGCCACCGACGGCTGGTCTCGCTGCCGTCGGTGCTGACCCGCTGCCAGGTGGACGGGGCAGCACTGGCCGGGGACCGGCTGCGGGTGCGGTTCCGCCCCGACCCGGCGCTGTGGCCCGAGAGCCTCAAGGGCGGCCTGTGACCGCCCAGGAGCCGCTCGGCTCGGCGGCGGAGGAGGCGCTGCGGCTGTTGTCCGCGGCCGAGCACTGGGCCCGTGAGCGGGCCGGGTCCTTCACCGACGACGAGCACCTCGCGACCGGCTCGCCCGAGTGCACGGTCTGCCCGGTCTGCCAGGCGGTCGGGGCGCTGCGGCACGTCCGACCCGAGACGGTGGTGCACCTGCTCGACGCGGGTGCGTCGCTGGCGGCGGCCTTGCGTACCGTCGTGCTCTCCTCTTCCCCGCCGGCCGGGCCACCGGCGTCGGCGGTGCAACGCATCGACCTGGACGGGACGGTTTCGTGAGCCTCACCATCGGCGTGGACGTCGGCGGGACGAAGGTCGCGGGCGGAGTGGTCGACGAGCAGGGCCAGATCCTGGCTCGGACGCGTCGTCCGACGCCGGGACTTTCTCCGCGGCTGGTGGAGGACACCATCGCCCAGGTGGTAGCCGAGCTGCGCACCTCGTACGAGGTGACCGCGGTCGGGATCGGAGCGGCCGGGTTCATCGACGTCGACCGGTCGACCGTAATGTTCGCCCCGAACCTGGTGTGGCGTGACGAGCCGCTGCGTGCCGCGGTCAGCGCCCGGGTGGGCCTCCCGGTGGGGGTGGAGAACGACGCGAACGCCGCGGCCTGGGCCGAGTCCCGGTTCGGGGCCGGTCGCGGTGAGCGTGACCTCGC
>JBBSTR010000055.1:0-16520 GCA_038235705.1 Mycobacteriales bacterium | reverse complement strand
GTCGACGCGCTGCACGCCGACGCGCTCGCGCTGCCCGGGGTGCTCGAGCTGCACGACGTGCACGTGTGGTCGATCTCGGACCGGCTGCGCGCCGCCTCCGGGCACGTGCTCGTCGACGGGCACCCGTCGCTGGAGGACGCTCGCGTGGTCGGCGAGGCAGTGAAAGGCCTGATGGGCGCGTACGGGATCGCGCACGCCACGCTCGAGCTGGAGTGCGAGCCGTGCCTGCCGGAGTTGTCTCCACAGATCTCTCCGCGAGGCTGATCCCTGGCCTCGTGGCCGTCGCGGTGGGAGCATGAGCACCGACCCCGAGGAGTCCACGTGCAGCCCTACTACCGCGACGACCCCTGGACGTTCGACGAGACCATCGACCTGCCGGACGATCGCGGGCTGCGCTACGAGGTCGTCGACGGTGTTCTCGTCGTTGGGCCTCCGATGACCTTTCCGCACCAGCGCGCGTCGATGCGCCTCGTGATGCAGCTCAGCCCGCAGCTCGGACCGCAGTGGGAGGTGGTCCACGAGGCCGGCATCAAGATGGGTGACGACGGACGCAAGCCGGACGGCGGGATCGTGCATCGGGATGCCCCGGCGGGACGGCACGAGATGGGGCTCGACGCCTCGGGCTTCGTGCTGGTGATCGAGGTGGTGAGCCGCAGCAGCCGCAAGAACGATCGGTTCCTCAAGCCTGCCGAGTACGCCGCTGCCGGCGTCCCGGCCTATTGGCGGCTCGAGCCCGACCCGGAGCCGCGGCTGCACGTCATGCGGCTGGTGGGCGACGCCTACCAGGAGGTTCAGCAGCTGACCGGCCGCGGGCGGGTCAGCGTGCCGTTCGACCTCGAGGTGGACCTCGACGCCCTGTTCTGAGACAGCTCGGGTCTGAGCCGGCTCGGCCTGACCCGCGTACGTTCGAGGCTCACAGCTGAGGAGGCCTCATGGGCAGGTTCGGTGCGGGAGACGTCAACGGCCAGGTGATCGCGATCACCGGTGCGGCACGTGGCATCGGCAAGGAGCTGGCGCGCGAGCTGACCTCCCGCGGGGCCCGGGTCGCACTGCTCGGCCTGGAGCCCGAGGTGCTGGCCGCGAGCGCTGCCGAGCTGCCGGGGGCACGGGCGTACGACGTCGACGTCACCGACGCCGTCGCGCTCGCCGAGGTGGCCCGCCGGGTGGTCAGCGACTTCGGCCGGGTGGACGTGCTGGTCGCCAACGCGGGCATCGCGGCCGCCGGGCCGCTGCTGCTGGCCGACCCGGCGTCCTACGACAAGACGATCGAGGTCAACCTGCTCGGTTCCATCCGTACGGCTCGGGCGTTCCTGCCCGCGATCATCCAGAGCAACGGCTACATCCTGCAGATCGCGTCGGTCGCGGCGATGGCGCACGCCCCGTTCATGGGGGCCTACTGCGCAAGCAAGGCCGGCGTGGAAGCGTTCGCCCACAGCCTGGCGGTCGAGCTGCGCCACCACGGCGTACGCGTCGGCGTCGCCTACCTCGCGTTCACCGACACCGACATGGTGCGAGGCGTCGACGAACGGCCCGGCCTGCGCAGCCTGCGGCAGGGGATGGCGGGGCCGTTCGGCAAGACCTACCCGTTGGCGCCGGCCGTGGTGCGGCTGGCCGACGGGGTGGGGCGTCGCTCCTCGCACGTCTACGCCCAGGCCTGGCTGCGCGGGGTGCAGGCGGTCCGGGGGCTGCTGCCGGCGCTGGTCGCCGTCGGGACGCGTGGGCTCGCCGACGCCGAGGCCGAGATCGCCGCGGCAGACCGGGACGTGACGACGCCGGTGGGTGCCGGCGGCGCGGCGAACAAGCCGCAGACGTCATGACGGGTTCAGTGGCGGCCCTCACCTGTCGATGGTCCAACCGTGGCCGTCCATGACAAGTCTGTGAAGAACCTGTCCACAGAACCGTGTCGAACGTCCCTCCAGGGTCCGTTCCGCCGGGTAGCGTCCCGGAACATGCGTTCCCGTCTCGCGATCCCGGCTCTCGCTTTCGTCGCGATGACCGGGGTCCTGACGGCGACGGCGACCGCGCAGACCGCACCGCCCACCGTCGACGGCACGCAGGCTGCGGTTGACGGTGCACAGGCCCAGGTCGAGTCGCTGCGCGCGCAGGTCGAGGCCGCGACCACGGAGCTGATCGCTGGGACCACGGCGCTCGAGGAGAGCCAGGCCCGGCTCGCCGCCACCCAGGCACAGGCGGCGCAGACCCGGACGGCCGCCGAGCAGGCCCGGCTCCAGGCCGTGGAGGAGCGCAACCGGCTCGCCGACGTGGTCCGCAGGTCCTACCTCCAGCCGGCGCCCAGCGACCTGCAGCTGGTGCTCGTCGCCCCGCCCGGCACCCTGAGCGAGACGACGCTGGCCTCGGCCGAGCTCGGCTACGTGCGCAGCAACCAGGGCGACGTGCTGCGTTCGGCCGACAACGCCCGTCTGCAGGCGGACCGGCTCAAGACGGTCGCGGCGCAGCTCGAGTCAGAGGCCACCGTGCAGGCCGCCCAGGTCGACGCCCAGGTCGCCGCGCTGACAGCGCGCGCCGAGCAGATCAAGGTGCAGCTGACCGCGGCGTCCGCCCAGCTCGAGGCGGCGCAAGCCGCCCGCACCAAGGCGCAGCAGGAGGAGGACGCACGGGTCGCGGCGGCAGCCGCCGCCTCCGCCGCCAGCTCCAGCGCGTTCCGTTCCTTCGCCGCCACCTGCGACGGCGCTCCCGGTGCAGCCTCCGCCTACGCCAACGGCTTCCTGCCCGCGTCGGCGCTCTGCCCGATCGGGGTCGGCGGGCACGCCCTGCGGGCGGACGCGGCCGCAGCCTTCAAGCTGATGAACGCGGCGTACGGCAACCAGCTCTGCGTCACCGACTCCTACCGGTCCTACGCCGGCCAGGTGGACGTGTTCGCCCGCAAGCCCGGCCTCGCCGCCGTCCCCGGCACCAGCAACCACGGCTGGGGCGTTGCCGTCGACTTCTGTGGAGGCATCGAGAGCTTCGGCACCCCGGCGCACGAGTGGATGAACGCGAACGCTCGCCAGTTCGGGTGGATCCACCCGGCCTGGGCCGAGCCGGGTGGGGCGAAGCCTGAGCCGTGGCACTGGGAGTACGTCGGCTCCTGACCGACCGACCGGTCGAGCCCTCCTGATCCCGTCCTGGCTCCGTCAGACCGGGCGGTGTGGACGAGGTCGTCGGGCGAGCAGCAGCGCAACGACCAGCAGCGCGACGGCGAGAGGCACCAGCAGGAGCAAGGCCAGCCCGAAGCCGATGTTGGCCCCGATCACCCCGGCGGTCGCGACCCGCGCGACGAGCGCGAGGACCAGGCCGACCCCGAGCGCGAGCAGGAGCGGTACCCGGCGCACGCGGTGGTGCAGAGCCACCGCGAGCGCCCAGAGGCCCAGTGCTGCAGCGACCACGACGACCAGGACCGACTGCCACAGCGCCAGGTCGGGCGCGTCGACGACCCGATCGAGCTCGCCGTCACGGAAGCCTTCGCTGGACAGGTCGCCGAGCAGGACCCAGCACAGGACGAACGCAGCCGGGAGCAGACCGAGGACAGCGGCGAGACGGGGACCGGCGGAGGGGCGGGTCGTCGGCTGAGACATGTCGATCACTGTGCCGTGCCCCGGGTCACGGCGCAGCACCCGGGTGCCCCCGTCAGCGGGCGGCGACGAGCAGCGACTGGGCGCCGACCCCGACCGGGCCGACGGCGTCCGACAGCACGGTCGTGGCCAGGCCCGTGCCGCCCGGGCTGATCGTGGTTGTCGCATCGAGACAGACCCACTCCCCGACCGGCTCCCGGTGCAGGTGCACGGTCAGCTCGGGGTTGATGAAATATGTCGTCACGAGATCCAGCTCGCTGGAGATCCCGCTGCCGCTGTCGGCGACGGCCAGCACCCGCTGCAGGCCGGTCGGCTCCTCGTCCGGGACGAGCGGGTGACGCAGCCTCGTCCAGACGACCCCCGGGCCCGGTTCGACGAACGACCCGGAAAGCCCCCGCCACTCGACCGCCGACAGGTAGCCGTCGACCGCCGGGCCCCATGCGGCTGACGGCTCTTCCACGGGACCAGCCGCAGGCAGGGGCAGCGGCGGCGTACGTCGGTCGGGCACCGACACCGCGTCAGGTGCCCGCAGGACCCGCCACGCCGACGCCTTGGCGCACGCACGACCGGACGGTGCGAGCATCGTGGCCTCGACCAGCTCGATCCGGCGGCCGGGACGGGTGACCCGGGCGGCGACCGTCAGCTCGTCGACCGGCACCGGCCCCAGGATCTCCACGGTCACCCGCGCGACCGTCAGGTCCGGCCGTGGCGCGCAGTGCTCGATCGCCCGGGCCAGCAGCGCGCTGGGCGGCCCGCCGTGCTGGGACCCCTCGTCCCACGGCCCGGTGGTGTGCGCGGTCGACCGCCAGACGCCGTCGGCGACCGGCTCGTAGAAGCTGCCCATCACGCCAACCTAGGCTCAGCAGATGAAGGCGATGACGCTCCCCTCGTTCGGCGGACCCGAGGTCCTGACGATGGCCGAGGTGGCGGACCCGGGGCCCGGGCGCGGCGAGGTGCTCGTCGAGGTGCACGCGACCGCGGTCAACCGGGCCGACGTGATGCAGCGGCAGGGTCTGTACCCGCCGCCGCCCGGCAGCTCGGAGGTGCCCGGGCTCGAGTGCTCCGGGCGGGTCATCGCCCTCGGCGAGGGCGTGTCCGGCAGGGCCCTCGGCGAGGGCCTGTCCGGTGTGAAGGTCGGCGACGAGGTGTGCGCGCTGCTGTCCGGCGGCGGCTACGCCGAGCTCGTGACGGTCCCGGTCGGGCAGCTGCTGCCGCTGCCCGAGGGGGTGTCGCTGGTCGAGGCCGGCGGGCTGCCCGAGGTGGCGTGCACGGTGTGGAGCAACCTGGTGGACCGGGCTGCGCTGCGGCGTGGGGAGCTGCTGCTGGTGCACGGCGGTACGTCCGGCATCGGCACGATGGCGATCCAGCTGGCGGTGCACCTCGGCGCCCGGGTCGTGACGACCGTCGGGTCGCCGGCGAAGGCCGAGCGGGCCACCCAGCTGGGCGCGGAGCGGGTCGTGCTCTACAAGGACGAGGACTTTGTCGAGGTCGTCAAGGAGCTGGGCGGAGCGAACGTGATCCTGGACGTCATGGGCGCCAAGTATCTGGCGCGCAACGTCGAGTCCCTCGCCGACGGGGGACGGCTCGTCGTCATCGGGCTGCAGGGTGGCAGCAAAGCCGAGCTGGACCTCGGCAAGATGCTGGCCAAGCGGGCGTCGGTGCACGCCACCAGCCTCCGGTCCCGGCCGGCGGGCCAGAAGGCCCGCGTCGTTGCGGGGGTCCTGCAGGACGTGTGGCCGGCGATCGCCTCCGGCGCCGTACGGCCGGTGATCGACCAGGTCCTGCCGCTCGCCGAGGCGGCGCGGGCGCACGAGCTGCTCGAGGCGAGCGGGCACGTCGGCAAGATCGTGCTGCAGGTCAGGTAGCCCCCGCAGACACGACCCTCCGGCACGGCACGATGCGCGTCGACGAGGAGGGGCCTCAGCAGGACCTACGGGACGGAACAAGACGGGCAGACGGAGACCGAGTGATGGCCGCGACCGACTACTGAGGCGCCCGGTCTCGAGATCCGGTCACGACGAGCTCGCCGTGGACGTTGAGCGCGCCGACGTGCACCTCACCCGCGGCACCGGGCACGCGCACCAGCCGCACCTGACCCGGGACCAGGTCGAACAGGTCGTCGGCGGCCGGCACCGCGCCCACCCGCACGCGCACGCCGTGGGCGAGCACGCCCGTTCTGACCTCGACGAGCCCGTCGGCGCGGACGACCGCGGTCAGCCCGGAGGCCGCGAGCGAGCACCGGCCGGACGGACGGCCGCTGGTCCAGCGCACCGCCGTCGACAGGTCCCCGTCCGGACCGCTGAGCGCGACGGCCACCGCGTCGTGCTCCGCCGGTCCGAACCGGTAGGCGCGCGACGCGTCGGCGAAGCGGCCGAGCAGGTCCTCCGCTCCCACGGTCAGGGAGCCGTGGGCGGGTAGCTCGACCGGTCGCTCGGCGCCGTCCACGCGTGTGCCGTCGTCACGGTGCAGGCTGAGGCGCAGGACGGCGGACAGCGGGACCGGTCCGTCGTTGGCGACGTGCACGTCGACCCCGTCGAGCCCCTCGTCGGTCGTCCACACGGCGACCGGCGCGAGCGCCCGCCGCAACGCGGCCATCACCGGCTTCGGCCGTCCCGTCACGTCGAGCAGACCCCAGCCCGGCCCGGGTTGCTGGTCGGCGAGCCAGAGCAGCAGGCCCCCGCCGCACGGCGAGCCGGTCCGTCGCCACTCGCCCATCAGCTCCGCCGCGAGCTCGCCGGACACCGCCTGGGACAGCGCCAGGTAGCGGTCCGGGTCGGCGGCGCGCAGCCCGGCGGGGTCCACGCCGTACAGCAGCGCGAGGTAGTGGTCGCGCACGTCGGCGAAGTCCCAGTCGGCTCCGACGTCGCGGGGCACGCCGGCGAGCCACTCCGGGTCGTCCAGCACCACGCCCGCCGGACGGCCGTCGGTCTGGAGGTTGGCGAGCGCCAGGCACTCCGAGGCGAAACGGACCCCCGCGAGCCGGACGTCGGACAGCGGCCGTCGGTAGCCGCCGAGACCGAAGTAGTGGGCGATGCCGACCGAGTTGCGGAACGGCATGTCGCCCCCGCACGGTGAGGACGGCACCCAGACGACGTCGCTGCCCCGGGCCGCCAGGAGTCCGGGCAGCGTCGTGCCGACGAGCTGCCCGCGCACCTCAGCCACCGCAAGCCCGGTCATCGCGGCCTGCTGCTCGACCTCGCTCCCCCCGCACAGCACCGCGGTCGACGGCCGGCCGACAAGGCGGTCGAGCAGCAGGGACACCTCTTCCAGCAGCAGCGCGCGCCAGACCGGGTCGGACTCCGGCGCGTCGTGGTTGGCCAGCATCAGGTCCTGCCACACCAGCAGCCCGAGCTCGTCGCAGAGGTCGTGGAACTCGTCGGTCTCGTAGACCCCGGTCCCCGGCAGGCGTACGGCGTTCATCCCCGCGTCCCGCACGACCTCGAGCAGCGTCCGCAGCTCGGTCGGGGCGGTCGGTCCTGCTGGGCGGGTCCAGACGGCTCCGCGCACGAACACCGGGACGCCGTTCACGCGGGTCTGCAGCCCGTCGAGCTCGACGTCGGCGTCGGGGGTCGGCCCGGGGAGCAGGGCACGAAAGCCGGTCTGGCCGGCACCGACGACGATCCGGTCGTCGGCCGTGCTCACCCGGAGCTCGACGTCGTGCAGCACGGGCCGGCCGTGCGTGTGAGGCCACCACCGGGCGACCTCCGGGACGTGCAGCTCGCCCCGCCAGCCGTCCGCGTCGGCGTGGAGCGCCACCCGGTGCTCTCCGGACTCCCCGCTGAGCACGGCCTCGACGGCGGTCACCACGCTGCCCGCGATGCCCCGCAGACCCGCGTGGACGGCCAGGACCCCGGTCGAGCCGTCAAGGCTCGGTTGCAGGAGCAGCCGCTCGACGGCGACGCCGCTACGCCGCTCCACCCGTACCGGTCGCCAGGGCCCCACCACCGGCGGACCGGGAGCGAAGCCGGGCGCGCGGCCCAGCAGGGTCGTCCGCACGTGCCGCAGGCCGGCGGGGGCGACCCGCGTACGCCACCGCGCCCGTGGGCGGTACGGGGCGGACAGGACCGGTCCCAGCGCCCGGCACCGCAGGTGGACCACGCACGGACCGGGCAGCGGCACCACCGTCGGCACGTGCATCGAGGCGACCTGAGCCACCACCGCTCCCTCGACCAGCACGTCCGAGTACGGCGTGACGCCCTCGAGGTGGAGCACCAGCTCCTCGGCAGCACCGGGCGGCGGGGCGTCCAGCGTCGTGCGGAACCACCAGTCCACCGCGTCGAGGTCGCCGCACGGCGCGCCCGCCGCGCGCAGGGCCTCCGCGACGCCGCCCGGCACGCGGGCGGGGATCCAGCCGTCCTGCGGCGGCTCGTCGGTCGCTCCGGACGCGCACTCCCACCCGGTCTCGACCGCAAGCCACCGAGACCGGTCGGACCGTCCCCGCACCGGCCGCTCAGCGGGCGAGGTCATCCAGCAGGTCCAGTCCGGTGCGCCAGTCGCCGGCGGCGGCGGAGAGCAGGGGCGCCGGGTCGAAAGCCCGGCGGCGAGCGAGCCTGAAGGACAGGGCTCGACAGGCCTGGGCCACCCGCTCGAAGGCCTCGGACGCGAGGTCGGCGTCCCGACCGAAGGCCCAGCCGGCGTAGGTGCCCGACACAGCAGCAGCGGACCCGGCCATGCGCAGGGTGGCGAAGGCGTGGGCCGACAGCTCTTCCGGCGACGCCCCCAGCAGCCGGGGCAGGTCCTCCGCGAGCTGCTCGGCGAAGGCGGCGTAGGGGTCGTCAGGCCGGCGTCGCAGGACGTCGCGCAGCAGATCGAGCGACGCCTCGCGCAACGCGTCGCCGGACAGGGGCTGCCCGGCGTCCCAGCGCACCAGCTCGACGTAGGGCAGCAGCGACGCGTCCCCCGGCGGGACGTCCCCGCGCAGGGCGCCGCGCAGGTCCTCTCCCCCGAGCTCGTACACCCCCGAGTTGTGGGCGTAGACCGCGGTCCCGGCCACCCGGTCGAACGACAAGAGGCCGATCGTGGTCTTCACGTGCTCCCGGCGGTAGCTGGTGGCGGCGGTGTCGGGCAGCCACCAACCGTCGACCTCGACCAGCAGCGTGCGGTCCCGGGCGAGCTGCTCCGCGGCCACCTGCGGCAGCGGCCGGTAGGGCTGCATCTCGTGCACGTCCACGCCGTACAGCCGCAGCAAGCTCTCCGTACCCGGCTTGTAAAAGGTGAACTGATCACCCTCGAAGTCGATGCCGGCAGCGCAGGGCAGACATGCCAGTGGCTCCAGACCGCGCAGGTGCAGCAGCTCGACGACGGCGTCGACCCAGCAGTTGGTCTCGGCGTAGGTGCGGCTCGGGTCGTGCAGCAGGTGCCGCTGCAACGTCGTCCCTGGCGTGATCACGGCCAGAGCTGCCCGCGGACCGGCGCCGGCCAGTCGGCGGGGGAGAGCCCATGGGTCGCGAGCAGGGCCAGGACGACCCTCTCCAGCCCGAAGCCGAGGCAGGCGGTGTGGACCTCGCTGCCGTCGGAGCAGGTCAGGGCGTACGTGCTCGCGAAGTGCTCGCGGTGGGCGTTGAAGGAGGCGACGGCGGTCGGGACGGGCCCGGACACCTGGACCAGCAGCTCGAACTTCAGGCCCTGCGCCCGCTGGTTCGCTGCGCGCAGGCGACCGGTCCGGCCGAAGAAGGGGTCCGAGGCGTCCTCGACGAGCACCTCCAGCCCCAGGCCGGTCAGCAGGTCCCGTCCGCGGTCCCGCCAGGCGAGCCGCCAGTGGTCGACCGCCTCGGGGTCGGCGACCCGGACCAGCTCGCGCATGTGGAACGACTGCAGCCGGGCAGGGTCGTCTGACGGCTCGCGTCGGAAGACATCGGCCGGTCCGGTGTCGAGGGTGAGGCCACCCGGCGGGAGCGGCCCGCGACCGGCCAGGGCCGGGTAGACGGGGTGGCATCCCGCCGGCACCATCACGAGGTCCGTCATCGAGAGGTGCTCACCCCAGGCCTGCCCGGCGTCGGCCTGAGCAGCCATCGTCCGGGCCGCAGCCTCGTCACCGTCGAACGACCAGACGCTGCCGGCCAGGTGCGGGAAGGAGTGGAGGTAGCCGCTCGCCTCGAGCCGGCCGCGCGGCATGAGCGGTGGGAAGGCGAGCCGCTCCGCCCCCTCGCCGGCCGCAGCCCGGGAGATCAGGGCGTCGACCCGCTCGCGCACGTCGATGAACACCGACCCCTGCCCGACCAAGCCCGGGACGCCGGTGTCCAGGAGCAGCCCCGCGTCGAAGAGCGCCTGACGCAGCGCCGCACGCTCGTCCAGCGTGCCCGTGGTCACGGGACGTCCTTCACCACGAGCAGCGCACTGGCGTTGCTGCTGTGCAGGCGGTCGTTGGCGACCATGAGAGCACCCGAGAGGCTGTCGCGAAGCTGGCGGCCGACGCTGTACCGAGTGTCGTTGCGATAGCCGCTGAAGCCGGCCACCTCGAGAGCGGCGAGGCAGACGGCCGGTGCGGTCGTGGAGGCGCTCACCTTGATCGAGTTGATCCGCATGGCGGCCGAGAGCGTGGAGAGCCCGGGTCGACCGGGCTCCAGGCTGGCGGCCTCGAAGTCGGCCAGCGCGACCTGCAGCTCGGCGCGCAGGCGCCCCAGCTGCACGGCCATCTCCGACAGGCCGTGGCCGGCCCGGCCGGCGTCACCGTCGCGGGCTGCGGCCGCGCGGACGAAGCTGCGCGCCCGGTCGAAGGCCTCTTGCGCGATGCCCAGCCACAACGAGCCCCACAGCAGGTGCGACACCGGCACCATCGACTCGGCGGCGAGGACCGGGAACGGCACCGGCACCACCTGCTCCGACGGGACCTCGCCGGTCACGACGAACCCGGGCGAGCAGGTGCCGCGCATGCCGAGCGGGTCCCAGGTGCCCATGCTCTCGAGGTCGTGCTGACCTCTGCGGCTCAGGACCAGGACCTGATCCCCCGGGGCCGCGGACTCGTCACGCCGCAGCGTGGTCAGCAGGTCGTCAGCCTGGGCCCCGTAGCTGACGGTGGGCGCCTTCTTGACGAAGCGGACCAGGTCCGGGCCCGCAGGGACCAGACCCGCGACGGACCGACCCATGTCACCCCCGGTCCCGATCTCCGACGTCACCGACGCCATCAGCCGGGGGGCGGTCACCGTCGCGGCGAGGTGCTCGGCGAAGAAGGGGGCGCTGGCCGCGTGGCGCACGAGCGTCGCCATCTGGATCTGGTGCATCGCGAAGACCATCGCCGTCGCGCTGCAGCTGCGGGCGAGCACCGTGCAGGCGCGGGCCACGTCGGTGACCGACGACCCCGTTCCGCCCAGGGCGACCGGCACGAGCGCGGACAGGGCCCCACCGTCGCGCAGGACGGCGAGGGCTTCGGCGGGGAAGCGCGCGTCCCGGTCGACGGCGTCCGCGTGCTCGGCCGCGACGACCCGGGCCTCGCGGACCGCGTCGTCGAAGGTGCTCAAAGGTCGGGCGGTGAGCGTCATTCGGCGGCCGACAGCTCGGACAGGGCGCTGGAGATCGAGTCGACGCTCGCGAAGACGGCCCGGGTCAGCAGGTGGTCGGGGAACTCGACGTCGAAGGCGTCCTCGAGGCCGAGCATCAGGTTGATGCTGCCGTGCGAGGTCATTCCGGCGGCGTAGAGGTCGTCGCCGTCGGCCAGGGTGTCCACCGCGACCGGGAGTCGGGCTTGGCTGTCAACGACCGTACGGATCTTCTGCTTCATGCAGGCACTCTCGACCAGTTGGGGCGACTTCTGCAATCACGACGGCGGTCGCGTACGCGAATTCATGCGAAAGACTCACGGCGAACCCCGAAAGACCGGCACTTACCGCCCGAACCGCTGCGGCCCCGTGCAGCGCTAGCTCGACCCAGCCTTCGGGGTGGCGCAGGACCTCGACGTCCCGCCAGGGCACGAACGCCCGCAGGACCTTGACCGTCGCCTCCTTGGCGGCGAGCCGGGCCGCGACGCGCTGCGGATCGGGGTCGGCACGCTCCATCGAGCAGTAGTCACGCTCTGCCGGTGTGAGCAGCCGCTCGAGGTACCGATCCCCGTGCTCGGCCAGCGACCGCGCCACGTCGTCGACCACCACGAGGTCGATCCCCACACGCACGGACACGGCGCCGAGCGTACGGGCTGCCCGGAAGGGTCGGCTAGCGAGAGCGCTCAGCCTCGACGTAGTCCTCGGGGTCCTTGTCGCCGGAGTCGAGCTGCGGGGCGACCTCGCGGCTCTTCGCCGCCGTGAACAGACGTCCGATCTCGTCGCGCTTCTCCAGCGACGCGGCCTTGCGGAAGCTGGCGAGGCCCTCGTCCTCCTCCTCGCCCATGTGCTCGGTGTTGGCGGCTCGTGCGTCACCGACCGCCTTCCACCAGGCGTCGCTGCCGACGTCGTGCTTGCGCGACTCGGCGACCGCGTCGCGGATGTCGTTGTGGTCGCCGATCGCGTCCTCGGTCTCCTCGCCGTCCTCGTCGGCCACGCGCAGCAGCTCGGGGTAGAACACCGCCTCCTCGGCGGCCGCGTGGACCTCGAGGAACTGCGCCAGCTCGTCCCAGAGCAGACGCAGCGACTCGGTGTCGGCGGGGTCCACGTCGTCGAGGCGGGCGAACGCGCGACGCTGCTCGTGGTGGTCGTCCAGGATGAGCTCGGTGATGTCCATCCTCAGGTGATGAGCCTTGGTGGACCCGGTGAAACTACTTGACGCCCACCCCGCCGCTGTCGACGATCGCCTTGGACAGCGGACGCACGAGGTCGCGCACCCGAGCGCACCCGTCGGCGCCGATCCGGGCCCAGGTCGGCAGGGCCAGCGTGTCGGTGAGATCCTCGACCTGCTGGCGGTGCGCGGCGCCGGCGTCGGTAAAAGTCGCCTCGCCTTCTGGAGAGTCCGAGCTCAGCCAGCCCCGCTCGACGAGAGCGGCCACCGCGCCGTCCCACTGCTCGTCGGAGTAGCCGCGGGTCTTCTGCAACGCCCTCCGGCTCCAGCTGTCACCCATCGCCACGTGCATCACCGCGGCCTCGAGGCCGCTGACGCCCGCCGCGACCAGCGCCGCGATGTGCCCGTCCCCGCGGAACTCCCGCAACAGCATGATCGCGTGGAACAGCTGCAGGTGCGGCGCGTCGGGCCAGGGCAGGTCGGCGTGGGCGGCGTACAGCGGGCGACCGTCGTCGGTCGCTCCTTCGCATGCCGTACGGCAGAGCGTGACCGCCTCGGCGACGTCGGGGCTGTCGAGCGCGTCCCCGCACATCCGGCGCAGCGCGCGGTCGGCGCCGCGGTAGCGGGCGGCGAGCACGTCCGCCGGGCTGGCCGTCTCCCACGCGCCGGCGAGCCCGAACTCACAGGCCACCCGGGAGAAGTTGAAGAACGTGGCGTGGACGATGCCCGGCCCGACCGGGCCCATCGCCGCGGCCCGGGAGGGGAAGTAGCCCAACGCGGGGTTGGCCTTGAGGTCGAACCCGACCCCTGCATACTCCTCCCGTGCCTCGGGCGCGAAATAGATCATGGCGTGGACCGGCTCCAGGGTCTTCCAGGTCTTGCGGGCATCCTGGGCAGTAGTTGCTGCGGAAGTGGTCATGGCTGCACCTTCGCATCACCACCCCCTCGCGGGGAAGGGCAGGTGGCATGACCGAGCCCCTCCCTGACCCGACGCCGGCCAACGAGCCCGTCAGCAAGCCCGAGCGCAAGCGCCACCAGGTAGTGATGATCGGCCCGGACGGCCAGCCCACCGGCACCGTCGAGGTGCCCGAGGCAGACGGCACTGAGGAGCGCAACCCCGCCGAGATGGTCGAGCAGCCGGCGAAGGTGATGCGGATCGGCTCCATGGTCAAGCAGCTGCTCGAGGAGGTGCGCGCGGCTCCGCTGGACGACGCGGCCCGTGAGCGGCTCGCGAGGGTGCACGCCAGCTCGATCACCGAGCTGTCCGAGGGGCTCGCCCCCGAGCTGCGCGAGGAGCTGGAACGCCTCACGCTGCCGTTCGAGGAGGGGCAGACGCCCAGCGACGCCGAGCTGCGCGTCGCCCAGGCACAGCTGGTCGGCTGGCTCGAGGGGCTGTTCCACGGCATCCAGACCGCCTTGTTCGCGCAGCAGATGGCGGCCCGGGTGCAGCTGGAGCAGATGCGTGGCGGGGGCCGGCCGCAGATCGAAGGGGCGCCGCAGCAGATGCCGCAGAGCCCGTTGGCGGGCGGTACGGGGCAGTACCTCTAGCGGCGGCGGAACCGCTCGCTGAGGTCGGCGAAGGTGGGACGCAGACGGTAGGCGGGCGGCGCGTCGAGCACCAGCTCGAGGACGTCGCGGACCCGCTGCCGCCGACTCACCAGTGAGTGGCGGGCTCCGGTCCAGCCAAGGCCACCGGCGGCGAGCGCGGCGGGGGCGGCCAGCAGCGCCTCGGGGCCGCCCGGGAGCAGGACCACCCCGGCGACGACGACGGCCGGCAGGGCGACCATCCCGCCGAGCAAGCCGTTGCGGAGGTCGCCGAGGTCGGCGGTCAGCCGAACACCGTCGCCATCCGGCTCGACCCGCAACGTCCGCACGTCGGACAGGCGCAGCTTCTTCTGCACGTCAGCCGCCCGGCGTGCCTTGGCGGCCAGACCCGTGCGTGGCTCCCAGTCGACGGTGGCGCCGCGGCGTCGGCGCACCTCGAACCACTGGCTCCCGAGCCACGGCTCGAGCGCGGTCGCCTGGGTGCTCGGGTGGCTCACGACGACGTGCGCGTCCAGCCCCGCGCGGCGGCCGGGCGGCAGGTCCGGGGCGGGCGTCAGGTGCCCGCGCCGCAGCTCGGTGACGGCGCGCTCGACCGCCGCCTCGGACAGACCTACGTCGGCGGCCGCCTGCCGCACCACGTCCTCGTCGAGGTGATCCTCGGCCGGGATCTGCCGCTGGGCGTCCAGCTCGGAGGCGCGGCGCAGCACGGCAGCGGCCTCTTCCGGCGACAACGCGGTCACCGGCTCAGCGTAGGTCTCGTCCGGCGGGTCCGCCACGGTCAGGATCAGTCCCCTCGGCTCTCTTGCTCCTGGCGACAAGCCAGGGGACGGTCCTCGGGTGGCCGGGGTCAGAACCAGCGTTCGAGGACCTGGGCGACGCCGTGCTCGTCGTTGGTGCCGGTCACCTCGTCAGCGGCCGTGAGCACGTCGGGGTGCGCGTTCGCCACCGCGACCGAGCGGCCGGCCCAGGCCAGCATCGGCAGGTCGTTCGGCATGTCTCCGAAAGCGATCACACCGGCCGCGTCGACCCCGAGGTCGTCGGTGAGCGAGGCGAGCCCGGTGGCCTTCGTGGTCCCGGCCGCGCTGATCTCCAGCAGCCCCTCGGCGCTGCTGTGGGTGAGGGTGACGTCGTCGCCCACCGCTGCGGTCGCGGCGGCGAGCAGCTCGTCCGCGGTCAGGCTCGGGTGACGGGCCAGCAGCTTCACGACGTCGCCGGCCAGCAGGTCGGCGAGCGCTTGCACCTGCGAGCCGGGATGCTCGAAGGAGGGCACGTACGCCGTCTCGTGCCCGAAGGTGCCATCGATCCGCTCGACCGCGAAGCCGAGCTCGGGCAGCGCGGCCCGCAGCGCCTGGGCGACGTCGGCTGCGTCGCTCGCACCGAGCAGCGAGCTGCGGACGACCTCCCGGGAGTGCAGGTCGTAGACCAGCGCCCCGTTGGCGCACACCGCGAGGCCACGGTGCCCGGTCTGGTCGCTGACGGTCGCCATCCAACGCGGCGGCCGACCGGTCACCATGACGAACGGGACACCGGCCTGCTCGACCCGACGCAGCACCTTCTCCGTGCGCGGGGAGACGTTGCCGTCGCTGCCGAGCAGCGTCCCGTCGAGGTCGGTGGCGACGAGGCGGGGGGCGGGACCGGGTGCGACAGACACCCGTCCAGTATCCGACCTGCGCTTCCGTCGGCAGCATGGCAGCCACCCGCAAGGTCACTGTCACCTTCCCCGCCGAGACGCTGGAGGAGGCCCCTCGGCGTGCGCCTGGGAACTGAACGTGGTCACGCCAGGCACCGTCGAGGAGCGCGTACGAGCCTCAAGATCGGCCAGGCCGGCACGGCGTCGCTGGCTCGGGGAGGTCCTGCGTACGAGACCCTGAAGGTCCTCGACGACGGCGGGGTCGGCACGGGTGTCCTGACCCCGATCACCGCGCTCGTGCCGGTCGCCCAGGCCGACGCGGCGGTGAAGGCTGCCCGCGGGGTCGACGGTGTGCTCACGGCCGCAGCCGGCGCCGCCAAGGACGGCTCAGCGATCGTGCAGGTACTCCCGACGAAGGAAACCGTCGACAGCGCAGGGACGGCCGTCGTCGAGCGGGTCCGCACAGCGCTGGCCCGCGCCGTCGACGGCGACGTGCGGATCGCCGGGGCCGGAGCGGCCGTCGAGGACTACGGCAGCGCCGTCTACGACAACTTCCCCTACGTCCTGGCGTTGATCGCGGCGACCACGTTCCTGCTGCTCGTACGCACCTTCCGGTCCATCCTGCTGCCGCTCAAGGCCGTCGCGCTCAACCTGATCTCGCTGGCGGCGGTCTTCGGGGCCGTGACGTTCTTCTGGCAGGAGGGCCACGGCTCCGACGCGCTGTTCAACACCTCCGGGACCGGGGCGATCACGTTCTGGCTCCCGGTGCTGATCTTCGCCTTCCTGTTCGGGCTGTCGATGGACTACGAGGTGTTCATCCTGGCGCGCATGCGCGAGGAGTACGACGCCACCGGGTCCACCTCGGCCGCCGTCGTCACCGGGATCGGCCGCACCGGCCGGCTCGTCACCTCGGCCGCACTGATCTTGTTCTTCGCCTTCGGCGCGCTGGCGACCGCGCCGGGCACCGACATCAAGGTGCTCGGCACGGCGCTAGGTGTACTGACCAGGCAGGTTGTTGACGGGCTCTGCTGCGGCGTGGCGGCTTGATCTGGGGAGGACCTCCGGGGTGAGTGGCGGTATCTGACATCGCTGCTCGCACCCGGAGGTCCTCGTGTCGCACGCTAACGCCC
>JBBSTR010000054.1:0-16625 GCA_038235705.1 Mycobacteriales bacterium | reverse complement strand
TTCGCGATCGGGAAGCCGGTCGCCTTGGACGCCAAGGCTGACGAGCGCGACACGCGAGGGTTCATCTCGATCACGATCACCCGCCCGTCGACCGGGTTGACGGCGTACTGGATGTTGCAGCCGCCGGTGTCGACCCCGACCGCACGGATGATGTCGATCGACAGGTCACGCAGGTGCTGATACTCCCGGTCGGTCAGGGTCATCGTCGGCGCGACGGTCACCGAGTCGCCGGTGTGCACGCCCATCGGGTCGACGTTCTCGATCGCGCAGACCACGACCACGTTGTCTGCGCGGTCGCGCATCATCTCCAGCTCGTACTCCTTCCAGCCGAGGATCGACTCCTCCAGCAGCACCTCCGTCGTCGGGCTTGCCGCGAGCCCGCCGCCGGCGATCCGGTAGAGCCCGGCCTCGTCGAACGCGATCCCGGAGCCGGCACCGCCCATCGTGAACGACGGGCGCACGACCACCGGGTAGCCCAGCTCAGCGGTCGCGACCAGCACCTCGTCCATCGTGTGGCACACCGAGCTGCGCGCGGACTCGCCACCGACGGACGCCACGACCTGCTTGAACTGCTGGCGGTCCTCGCCGCGGTGGATCGCCGGGACGTCGGCCCCGATCAGCTCCACGCCGTTCGCCTCGAGCACGCCCGCCTCGTGCAGCGCGATCGCCGTGTTGAGTGCCGTCTGCCCGCCCAGGGTCGCGAGCAGGGCGTCCGGCTTCTCACGCTCGATCACCTTGCGGACGTAGTCGGGCGTGATCGGCTCGATGTAGGTCGCGTCCGCGACCTCCGGGTCGGTCATGATCGTCGCCGGGTTGGAGTTGATCAGCGTGACGCGGAGCCCTTCCGCCCGGAGCACCCGGCACGCCTGCGTTCCCGAGTAGTCGAACTCGGCCGCCTGCCCGATCAGGATCGGACCGGAGCCGATCACCAGGACGTGCTTGAGGTCGGTGCGCTTAGGCACTCTGGCCCTCCTTCTGGGCGGCCCGCATCATCGCGGTGAACTGCGCGAACAGTCCGTTGGCGTCGTGCGGCCCGGGCGCCGCCTCAGGGTGGTGCTGCACAGAGAAGGCGGGGCGTTCGAGGCACCGCAGGCCCTCGACGCAGTCGTCGTTGAGCCCGACGTGGCTGACCACGACCGGCCCGTACGGGGTGTCGACCGGCGTGCCGTCGGTCGGCGCCTGCACCGCGAACCCGTGGTTCTGCGACGTGACGTGGACCCGGCCGGTGGCACGCTCCTGCACCGGCTGGTTCGCGCCGCGGTGGCCGTAGCGCAGCTTGTAGGTCGCCAGGCCCAGCGCCCGGCCGAGGATCTGGTTGCCGAAGCAGATGCCGAACAGCGGCAGCCCGGCCTCGAGCACCTTGCGGGTCAGCGCGACCGGACCGTCGGTGGTAGCCGGGTCGCCGGGGCCGTTGGACAGGAAGACCCCGTCCGGCTTCAGCGCGGCCACCTGCTCCCACGTGGTCCAGGCGGGCAGCACGTGCACCTCGCAGCCCAATGCCGCCAGGTGCCGCGGCGTCGACGCCTTGATGCCGAGGTCGATCGCCGCCACCCGGAACTGCGTCTCGCCGACGGCGGGCACGACGTAGGGCTCCGGCGTGCTGACCTCGTGCGCCAGATCTGCGCCGACCATCTCCGGGCTGGCCAGGACGCGCGCGAGCAGGGCAGCCGGGTCGGTCTCGCTGCTCGACACCCCGACCCGCATGGCGCCCCGCTCACGCAGGTGCCGGGTGAGCGCCCGGGTGTCTACCCCACTGATCCCGACCACGCCCTGCGCGGCCAGCTCGTCGGCCAGGTCGCGCTGCGCGCGCCAGCTGGAGGAGACCCGCGAGGCGTCCCGCACCACGAAGCCGCTCACCCAGATCCGCGAGGACTCCGGGTCGGTGTCGTTGACCCCGGTGTTGCCGATCTCCGGGGCGGTCATCACGACGACCTGCCGGTGGAAGCTGGGGTCGGTGAGGGTCTCCTGGTAGCCGGTCATCCCCGTGCAGAAGACCGCCTCGCCGAACGTCTCTCCGACGGCGCCGTACGCCTCGCCGGTGAAGGTCCGTCCGTCCTCGAGCACCAGAAGTGCACTCATGCTGCGTCCTCTCGGGTGATCCTGCTGCTGACGGCGTGGGCGAGCCGGGTGTGCTGGGCGTGGTCGTCGGCACGGAAGCCCGAGACGACCCGGGACGCTCCGAGCTGCCAGGTGAGCACCAGCAGCCCGTCACGCCCCACGTACTTGCCGGCGAGCGCGTCGCCGGTCTGCGCAGCACGCAGCACGTCCCACGGCAGCCAGAGGTCGGGCACGCCCTCCCGCTCGACGTGGACCCCGGCGTCTCTCACCGTGATCCAGCCGGCCGAGCGGTCGGACAGGTGGTGCACCGCGACCCGGTCGAGCCAGCGGCCCTCGTACGTGGTGCCGACGAACAGGCCGGGCACCGCGCCGACCACGACGTCGCCCGGGCGGTCCGGGACGGTCGGGGGCGGCGGCAGGTCGCCCTGACGGCGCTGCCGACCGCGCCAGCCTTTGAGCATCAGCAGGTAGAGCAGCCCGGCGACCACGAGCGTGCCGAGGGTGAGCAGGAGCCGGGTCATGCGCTTGCTGTCCGAACGCCGCGCAGGAACGTGGCCGTCACCCTGGCCGGCAGGGTCGTGCCGTGGAACGGCGTGTTGTGGCTGCGGCTCTCGGTCTGCCGCCGGTCGACCGTCCAGGCGGTGTCGGCGACCAGCACGAGGTTGGCCGGCTCGCCCACCGCGAGCGGGCGTCCGTGCCCGAGCAGCCGCCCGATCCGCGCGGGCCGCTCCGACATCCGGTCCGCGACCTGCCGCCAGGTGAGCAGGCCGGGGCCGACCATGGTCAGCGCGACGATCCCGAGCGCAGTCTCGAGCCCGGTCATGCCGGGCCGGGCGGCGCCCCACTCGGCCTCCTTGTCCTGCGGCGCGTGCGGGGCGTGGTCGGTCGCGACGACGTCCAGCGTGCCGTCGGCGAGCCCCTCACGGACCGCGTCCACGTCGTCCTGGCTGCGCAGCGGCGGGTTGACCTTGTAGGTCGCGTCGTAGCCGCAGGCGGCGGCGTCGGTGAGCAGCAGGTGGTGCGGCGTGACCTCACCGGAGACGTCGATGCCCCGGGCCTTGGCCAGCCGCAGGATCTCCACCGACCCGCGGGTGGAGACGTGGCAGACGTGGAGCCGGCCGCCGACGTGCTGCGCGAGCAGGCAGTCACGGGCGATGATCGCCTCCTCGGCCACCGACGGCCAGCCGGTCAGCCCGAGCCGCCCAGAGTGCTCGCCCTCGTGCATCTGCGCCCCCACGGTGAGCCGCGGCTCCTCGGCGTGCTGGGCGATCACCCCGTCGAACGCCTTCACGTATTCCAGGGCCCGGCGCATCAGGCCGGCGTCGCTGATGCAGAGCCCGTCGTCGGAGAACACCCGCACCCGCGCCGCGCTGTCGGCCATCGTGCCCAGCTCGGCGAGCTGGACGCCCGCAAGACCCAGGGTGACCGCACCGACCGGGGCGACGTCACAGTGGCCCGCCTCGGCGCCGAGGCGCCAGACCTGCTCGACGACGCCGGCGTTGTCGGCGACCGGGTCGGTGTTGGCCATCGCGTGCACGGCCGTGAAACCGCCGGCCGCCGCGGCCCGGGTGCCGGACTCCACCGTCTCGGCGTCCTCGCGGCCGGGTTCGCGCAGGTGGGTGTGGAGATCCACGAACCCGGGGAGCAGCACCTGGCCGCTCGCGTCGAGCACCTGGCAGTCCCCCGCGGACAGGTCCGTGCCCATCTCGACGATCGTCCCGTCGACCAGCCGGACGTCGACGCGGGGACCTTCGCCGTACGGAAGAACACCCTGGATCAGCCAGCCGGGCCCTGCAGGTCGTGTCACAGCGTCACGCCGATCGCGGGCTCGGCGCTGCCGAGCATCAGGTAGAGCACGGCCATGCGTACGGTGACGCCGTTGGCGACCTGCGCCACGATCGTGCTGCGCGGCCCGTCGGCGACCTCGGAGGCGAGCTCCACGCCGCGGTTCATCGGTCCCGGGTGCATGACGATCGTGTCCTCTCTCAGTCGTTCGGCGCGACGGACGTCGAGCCCGTAGCGCTGGGCGTACTCCCGGCTGCTGGGGAAGTACGAGACGCCCATCCGCTCCCGCTGCACCCGGAGCATCATGACGACGTCGCTGGTGGGCAGCACGGCGTCGAGGTCGTAGGAGACCGCGCACGGCCACGTCCCGACCCCGACCGGCAGCAGGGTCGGCGGAGCGACGACGGTGACCTCTGCCCCGAGGGTGTGCAGCAGCAGCACGTTGCTCCGGGCGACCCGGCTGTGCAGGACGTCACCGACGATCGTGACCTTCAGCCCCTCGACCCGGCCGAGCCGTTGGCGCATCGTGTAGGCGTCCAGCAGCGCCTGGGTGGGGTGCTCGTGCGTGCCGTCGCCGGCGTTGACGACCGAGCCCCGGACGTGCCGGGCCAGGTTGACCGGGGCGCCGCTCCAGCTGTGCCGCACCACGATGCCGTCGGCGCCCATCGCCTCCAGGGTCAGCGCGGTGTCCTTGAGGGTCTCGCCCTTGGACACGCTGGACCCCTTGGCGGCGAACCCGATCACGTCGGCGGACAACCGCTTGGCGGCCAGCTCGAAGCTGGTCTTGGTGCGGGTCGAGTCCTCGAAGAACAGCGTGACGACCGTGCGGCCCCGCAGGGTCGGCAGCTTCCCGACGCTGGAGGTCGCCAGGATCGTCTCCAGCTCGGCGGCCGTGTCCAGCACCAGGGTGGCGTCGGCCAGCGTGAGGTCGGCGGCGCTGAGCAGGTGGCGGGTCACGTGAGGTCCGCGTCCGGGAGATCAGCGGGGCCCAGCAGGACGCCGTCCTCGCCGTCGGTCTCGGCCAGCAGCACGTGCACGGTCTCGGTGAGCGTCGTCGCGACGTTGCGTCCGACGTGGTCGGCACGGATCGGCAGCTCGCGGTGCCCCCTGTCGACCAGGACGGCGAGCGCGACGGCGCTCGGCCGTCCGAGGTCGTTGAGGGCGTCCAGGGCCGCCCGGACGCTGCGCCCGGTGAACAGCACGTCGTCCACCAGCACGACGCGTCGGCCGTCGATCCCCCCGGGCGGCAGCTCGGTGCTGGCCAGGGCACGGGGACCCTTGAGCCTCAGGTCGTCGCGGTAGAGGGTGACGTCCAGCGCTCCGACCGGCACCTGCGCGCCGGAGAAGACCTCGATGCGGGCGGCGAGCCGTCGCGCGAGCACGACGCCTCGGGTCGGGATGCCCAGCAGGACCAGGTCGCTCACGCCGCCGACGCTCTCCAGCAGCTCGTGCGCCATCCGGTCGACGACGCGACCCACCTGCTCGGCGGTCACGACCGTGCGGGCGGCCGCACGGTCGCCGGTGACAGGACGGGGCGTTCCTCGAGCAGGCGACATCCGTGCGACCTCCTTCATCGCCTCGCTGGGCGATCGTCGCCGCCCGAGGGCGGCAGGAGCCGTCTCGCGGGACGGCAGGTGGAGTAGTCCTGGTGCGGTGGACCGAGCAGGACACTAGCCCAACCGGGTTGCTTGCTTGACCCGTCACGGCTGGCCCCTTACCGTTACTCCCCGTAGTCGTACGCACAGCAAGCAGAACGAGGCGAGGCGTTGACCCCGGGGGGTGGGACGGTCACCCCTGACCTGACCCCAGGTCGACTCCCCGGACGAGCCAGTGGTGAGACCGGCGCCCGAGAAGGACGTCCGCGAGGTCGTCCACGGGAGGCACACGTGTCGGAGTACGCCAAGGCCCTGGGCGCAAAACTGCGCGCGATCCGCACCCAGCAGCACCTGTCGCTGCACGGCGTCGAGGAGAAGTCCCAGGGGCGTTGGAAGGCCGTCGTCGTCGGCAGCTACGAGCGTGGCGACCGGGCGGTCACCGTGCAGCGGCTGTCCGAGCTGGCCGAGTTCTACGGCGTGCCCGTGGCCGAGCTGCTCCCCAAAGGGGTCTCCCCCACCGCGGTCGAGCCGGCGCCGCGCATCGTCATCGACCTCGAGCAGCTGCAGCAGCTGCCGCCGGAGCAGGCGGCGCCGCTCGCGCGCTACGCGGCGACCATCCAGAGCCAGCGGGGCGACTACAACGGCCGGGTGCTCTCGATCCGCAACGAGGACCTTCGGTCGCTCGCTGTCATCTACGACGCCGCCCCGGCCGCCCTCACCGAGCAGCTGATCGTCTGGGGTGTGCTCTCCTCCGACGCCCGCCGGGCCGTCGAGCCCTGAGGCCTACTCCTCGAGCATCCCGGCCGTCGCCAGCCGGTCCGGCACGATCGACAGCTGAGGCTTGAGCCGGGCCAGGCGTCCGAGCAGACCGTTCACGAACGTCGGGCTCTCGTCTGTCGACAGGCTCGCCGCCAGGGCGACCGCCTCGCTCACCGCGACCGCGTCGGGCACGTCGTCGCACCAGAGCAGCTCGTACGCACCGATCTGCAGCACGGCCCGGTCCACCGGCGGCATGCGCTCGAGCGTCCACCCTTCGGCGTACGTCGCGAGCAGCTCGTCGATCCGGTCGCGGTGCGCGACGACCCCCTCGACCAGGCTCACGGCATATTCCGAGACCGGCGGGTCGGACTGCCGCAGCCGGTCACGGAGCGTCGTGGTGGTCGCGGTCCCCCGCTGCGCCGACTCGTACAGGACGTCGAGCGCGCGCTTGCGCGACTTGCTGCGGGCACCCACCTAGCTGATGCGACCCAGGTAGCGGCCGTCACGGGTGTCGACCTTGATCTTCTCGCCGGTGGTGAGGAACAGCGGCACCTGGATCTCCGCACCGGTCTCGAGCGTCGCGGGCTTGGTCCCACCGGTGCTGCGGTCGCCCTGCAGGCCCGGGTCGGTGTGCTGGACCAGCAGCTCGACGCTCGCGGGCAGCTCGACGTAGAGCGCGGCCTCCTCGTGCACGGCCACCACCGCGTCGGTGTTCTCGAGCATGTAGTCGGCGTTGCCCCCGACCGTCTGGGCCGGCACGTACATCTGGTCGAACGTGTTCTTGTCCATGAACACGAAGTCGGTGCCCTCGCGGTAGAGGAAGGTCATATCGCGCTTGTCGACGGTCGCCACCTCGACCTTCGTGCCGGCGTTGAAGGTCTTGTCGACCACCTTGCCGGTCAGGACGTTCTTGAGGGTCGTACGCACGAAGGCGCCACCCTTGCCCGGCTTGACGTGCTGGAACTCGTTGACCGCCCAGAGGCCGTTGTCGAGCTGCAGGACCATGCCGTTCTTGAGGTCGTTGGTGGAAGCCATAGTGGTCGAGCCTAGCGGGGCGGGTCCACGGCCCAGCCCTGCAGGACTGCCGCCACCTCGGCCACCTCGATCAGCCGGTGCTCGGCGACGTCGATGACCAGGACGTACGCGGGATCCTCGGGGACCGAGACGGCGAGCCCGTTCTTACGGAGCAGCAGGATCGCGGCGGTGAGACCAACCCGCTTGTTGCCGTCGACCAGAGCATGGTTGCCCACCAGGCTCATGAGCAGGGCTGCGGCCTTGACCCAGACGGTGGGATAGGCGTCCTCGCCGAAGACGGTCGCCTGCGGACGGACCAGCGCCGACTCGAGCAGCCCCCAGTCACGCACCTGCACCGGCTCTTCGAGGACTGCGGCGGCCACCGCCATCAGGTCCGGCATGTCCAGGTGCCGGGTCCTCGGGTCTGGCGCGGTCACTGACCGAGACGGTCCAGCAGGCTGCGGTTCTGGACGGCGAAGTCGGCCAGGAACGTGTCGCGGGTGCGTGCCCACGCGTCCACGCTCGCGGCGATCGCCTTGCGGGCGAACTCCTGCATGCTCACACCGTCGGCCTCAGCTGCCCGTCGCAGCGACTCGGTCTCTTCGTCGGAAAGTCTCAGAGTCATGGCCATGGGGGAATGATACCGCTGCGGTGTCAGGCGGAGCACACGCCCGCGATCTTCCTCTGATGGGCGCCAGATGACCGTTCTGCGGCTTCTTCTGGGAAGATCGTTCAGGGTGTGGACTGGGCGAGGTAGCGCAGAGCCGCGCGGTAGCCCTCGACGCCGAGGCCGGTGATGGTGCCGGCGGCCACCGCGCTGAGCACGCTGTGGTGCCGGAACGGCTCGCGGGCGTGGGTCTGGCTGAGGTGCACCTCGACCAGCGGCGCGGTGAGGGTGGCGCAGGCATCGCGCAGCGCGTACGAGTAGTGCGTCCAGGCGCCGGCGTTGAGCACCACCGGGCTCTGGTCGTCCGCGGCGCCGTGCAGCCAGCCGATCATCGTGGCCTCGTCGTCGGTCTGACGCACCTCGACCTCGAGCCCGAGACCGGAGCCGGTCTCGACGCAGAGCGCTGCGAGTTCCTCGTACGTGGTGCTGCCGTAGACCTCCGGCTGACGGGTGCCGAGGCGACCGAGGTTGGGTCCGTTGAGGACGAGGACCTTCACAGGTGCACCACGCCGGGGTCGCGGTCCTTGCGGACCTCTTCGTAGGCCGCGACCAGCAGGGACGGGTCCGGGTCCTCCAGCATCCGACCCTTGCCGAGCGCGTCGAGCACGACGAACCGCAGCCGGTTCCCCCGCGACTTCTTGTCGATGCTCATGGCCGCGCGCAGGCGGTTCCAGTCCCCGGCGTAGGAGGTGGGCAGCCCGACGCTCTCGAGGATCGTGCGGTGGCGGGCGGCCGTGGCGTCGTCCAGGCGGCCCGCGAGGCGCCCGAGCTCGGCGGCGAAGACCAGCCCGACGCTGACCGCCGCGCCGTGACGCCAGCGGTAGTCCTCGACCTTCTCGATCGCGTGCCCCAGCGTGTGGCCGTAGTTGAGCAGCTCGCGCTCGCCCTGTTCGGTGAGATCACTGCCGACGACCCCGGCCTTGACCGCGATCGACCGCTCGATCAGCTCGCGGGTGTGCGGGCCGTCCGGGCTCTGGGCGCCGGCCGGGTCGGCCTCGATGAGCTCCAGGATGCGCGGGTCGTGGGTGAAGCCGACCTTGATCACCTCGGCGAGGCCCGCGACGTAGTCGTGCCGCGGGACGGTCTGGAGCACGTCGAGGTCGCACAGGACCGCCGCCGGCTCATGGAAGGCGCCGACCAGGTTCTTGCCGGCGGCGGTGTCGATCGCGGTCTTGCCGCCCACGGCGGCGTCGACCATGCCCAGCAGCGTGGTGGGGACGTGCACGACGCGAACGCCCCGCAGCCAGGCCGCCGCGACGAAGCCGGCGAGGTCGGTCGTCGCCCCGCCGCCGACCGAGACGACCACGTCCGTACGGGTGAAGCCGGTCTGGCCGAGCACGTCCCACAGGTAGCCGGCGACCTGCAGGGTCTTGCAGGCCTCGCCGTCCGGGACCTCGAGCGCGTGGGCGTCGAGGCCCTGGGCCGCCAGGTCGTCCCGGACCGCCTCCGCAGTGAGCCTGAGTGCGGTCGGATGGACGACGGCGACCCGCTGGGCACCAGCGACCGCCCCGGCCAGCTCACCGAGCAGGCTGTGACCCACCACGACGTCGTACGGCGTGTCGCCGCGCACCGCGATCCGGGTGGGGGAGTCTGCGTCTGGCATGACGAGACAGTAACGGCGGAACGAGGACGGCGGTCCGTCAGCGCGGCTTGATGCGGCCTGGATGGTGCGCGGTGACCGGGCCTGGATCATGCCTGCGTGTTCGGTCAACCGGCCAGGTGTTCGGTGCTGCGGCCGATCGTGGGTACTTTCCGGGATATCCTCGGACCCGTGCTTCTCAGCGACCCCACGCGCACCATCACCCCCACGCTCGACGGGCCGGTGCTGTGCGTCCTCGCGACGACCGCCCGACCGCTGTCCGGCCGACGGGTGGCCGCGCTCGCCGGGGCCAGCCACTCGGCCGCGATCGCGGTGCTCGACCGGCTCGTCGGGGCCGGGGTGGTGGACGCCGACCGGCACAGCGGGGTCACGCTCTACCTCGGGAACACCGACCATATCGCCTGGCCCGCGGTGGAGGCCCTCGCCCAGCTGCGCGCGGCGCTGCTCGCGCGGATGACCGAGCACCTGGCGGGCTGGGCAGAGCCCGCGCTGGCCGCGGTCGTCGTCGGCGCCCTGGTCGCGGCGCCGTCAGCGCCGCAGCCCGGCTCACGACGCGGCGGGGCGCGGCCCGAGGACGTCGTCGAGACCCTCGAGCTGGTACTCATCGCCCCGGACCGCCCCGGCCCGGACTGGACCGCACAGCTGACCGGGCTGGCCGACCTGACGCGCCGGTGGTCCGGCAACCGCTGCGTGCTGCACCTGCTGGACCGGGCGGAGCTGGACCGTCGGACCTGGGACGGGGACCCCGTGCTGGCGCTCTGGCGCCGTGACGGTGTGCCCGTCGGGCCGTCCCTGGACGACGTCCTCCAACCGGGCTCGGCATGAGCGGACCTCGACGGACCAGACTGTGCGGCCGTCACGAGGCCACCGTCGACCTGCAAAGAGCCCGCACCCTGGTCGAGGCCGCGCGGGTCCTGCTCGGCGGTGACACCGTGCCGGTCGCGCCGCGTGTCGACGGGGACGGCTCGCCGCTGCCTACAGACCGAGGCGTCCACAGTTCCGACCGGGTGCCGTCGCTCCCGACGGACGTGGCTGCAGCGGTGCGCACCCTGGCCGTGCACGCCGGGGTCGCTGCCGCCCGCGCCGCCTGCTGCGCCGCCCTCGGCCAACGTGCGGCGAAACCGGCGGCCGCCGTGCCCCTGCTCGCGGCGGTCCGACCGTCCGGGGTGCAGATGAGCGAGGACCTCGCCACGCTGCTGCATGCCGCAGGCGACGGGCAGCCCGGCTCCTCCGGCAGACCCGCCACCGTCACCGCCCGGCTACGCCGGTCCGAGGCGCTCACTCCGGCGACAGACCGGGTCGTCCCGCCAGCGGCAGCGCTGCTCGCGACTGCCGAACGCCTGCTGCGGCGCGCCTCCGAGGTGGTCCGCCGCTGACGCAAGTCCGCCCCCCGGCGAGGACGGTCCTGGCGCACGCATGCAGGATGGCCCCACGCCAGCCGGCAAGATCAACGGAACATCCGGTGGCTGACGGTGGCCGAAACAGTCGGTCCCGACGGCCAGACGCTCCGCTGATCATGCACCCCCGCCGGTCACGTCTCCGACATCGGTGATCTTGACCGGCGTTTCGCGCCCAAGATCACCGACGTACGAGGAGGGGGTCAGGCGGGCGGGTCCAGGGTCCAGAGGACCTCTTCCGCCACCTGCTCGGCGGACCGGCCGTCGGTCGTGACGGTGAAGGTCGCCACCTCGGCGTACAGCGGTGCACGGGCGGCCAGCAGGGCCCGCAGCTGCGCCCGAGGGTTCAGAGCCAGCACCGGTCGGCTGCCGGACAGCCCGGTCCGGGCGGCCGCGGCGGTCAGCCCCACCTCGAGCAGCACCACCCGGTGCTCGGCCAGCAGGGCGCGGGTCCCGGCGTCGAGCACCGCTCCCCCACCGAGGCTCAGCACCCCTTCGTGCTCCTCGAGCGCCACGGCGACAGCGTCACGCTCCAGCGCCCGGAAAGCGTCTTCCCCGTCGGCGTAGAAGATGTCCGGGATGCTCTTGCCCACCGTCACCTCGATGTCGCCGTCGGTGTCCCGGAACCCGACCCCGATCCGACGAGCGACCAGACGCCCGACGGTGCTCTTGCCGGCCCCCGGCGGTCCCACGAGCACGAGAAGGGGACGCAACACCCGCGCCTGACCGGTCGCGGGATCAGCCCCGGTGACCTGCCCCGTCCTCCGGGCCCGCTCGGTCATCGGATCGTGAGGGCCTTCAGGTACGCCTCGCAGTTGCGACGGGTCTCCTCGACCGAGTCGCCGCCGAACTTCTCCAGCGCCGCGTCGGCCAGCACCAGCGCGACCATCGCCTCGGCGACGACCCCCGCCGCGGGCACGGCGCAGACGTCGCTGCGCTGGTGGTGCGCCTGCGTCTGTTCACCGGTCGCCGTGTCGATCGTCCGCAGCGCCCGCGGGATCGTGCTGATCGGCTTCATCGCCGCCCGCACGCGCAGCACCTCACCGGTGCTCATCCCGCCTTCGGTGCCGCCGAGGTTGCCGGAGCTTCGGGTGAGGCCCTCGGGGCCGCGGACGATCTCGTCCATCGCCGCGCTCCCCCGGCGCCGGGCCACGTCGAAACCGTCACCGATCTCGACGCCCTTGATCGCCTGGATCCCCATCAGGGCCTGGGCGAGCCGGCCGTCGAGCCGCCGGTCCCAGTGGACGTAGGAGCCCAGACCAGGCGGGAGCCCGTACGCAAGAACCTCCACGACCCCGCCGAGGGTGTCGCCCTCCTCGTGCGCGGCGTCCACCTCGGCGATCAGTTCGTCGCCGCCGGTGAAGGCGCGGACCGGGCTCGCGTCGACGGAAGGCAGGTCCGAAGGCAACGGCAGCGGCCCGTCCGGCACCGTCGCCGAGCCGATGCTGACGACGTGCGAAAGCACCTGCACCCCGTACGCCTGAAACAGGAAGGCCTTGGCGACCGCACCCAGCGCGACCCGGGCCGCGGTCTCCCGGGCGCTGGCCCGCTCGAGCACCGGGCGGGCGTCGGTGAAGCCGTACTTCTGCATGCCGACCAGGTCGGCGTGCCCGGGGCGCGGCCGGGTCAGCGGGGCGTTGCGGGCGAGCCCTGCCAGCTCCTCGGCCGGCACCGGGTCGGCCGACATCACGCGGTCCCACTTGGGCCACTCGGTGTTGCCGACGCGGATCGCGAGCGTGCCGCCCTGAGTGATCCCGTGCCGCACGCCGCCGAGGAACTCCACCTCGTCCAGCTCGAACTGCATGCGAGCCCCCCGCCCGTAGCCGAGGCGGCGGCGGGCCAGCTCCTCGGCGACGTCGGTCGTGGTCGTGGACACGCCGGCGGGGAGCCCCTCGAGGCTCGCCATCAAGGCGGGCCCGTGGGACTCCCCGGCGGTCAACCAGCGCAACATGTGCCCCAGTCTGCCAGCGTCAGCGGACAGTCACTACAGGACTGGACCCTTCTCGCCGGCGTGGATGCTGCGCGGTGCGGCGTCGCCGACCTGCAGCAGGACGGTCTCGCCCTTGTCGTCGGTGCCGAGCGCCAGCACGACCAGCTCGCCATGCTTGCCGAACCGCTGCCCGACGAAGATCGACGCGACGGGCTTGCCGTCGACGACCCAGCTCGTGGTGCGGACCGTGTCACCGCCGACGGGGGCGATGGAGACGAGCTCCAGGACGTACGGCTCATCGGGCTTGGCAGCCTCCGGCGGGGACGGGAGCACGACGCCGGCCGGATCCGTCTTGGAGCCGATGGAGACCGTGCTGCCCGAGCCCGAGCTGCCCGAGCCTGAGCTGCCCGAGCCCGAGCTGCCCGAGCCGGCGGTGCCCGAGCCAGCCTGTGCGCCGCTCGTGGTGGCCGGGGCCTTCTCCACCGGCGCGGTGTAGAGCACCTTGAAGGGATTCTTGCCCCCGACCACGGTGGCCGGTGCCGGCATCTCAGCCGGTGCCGGGAGCGGGCTGGGCTTGGTCTTGGCGACCGTACGGGTGATGGTCGGGGCCGCCGCGTCGGCGACGCTCTCGTCGCTCGAGCCAGCCAGGAAGAAGAAGGCTCCGGCCCCGAGGACCGCTGCGGCGAGCACACCCGCGAGGATCACGGTCTTCGGGTCGCGGCCGCCCTCCTCCGCCTGCTCGGCGGAGATCGCGTTCTGCGTCATCGTGATGCTCCTACTTCGTCGGGGAGGGGACGGGGGCCGGCGACGTGCCCGGGGCCGGCGTGGCACCGGCTGCAGGGGTACCGGCCGCGGGGGCACCGGCCGCGGGAGCCGGGGTCGGGACCGGGGCGATCGTGATCGGCCCAGACATGTAGATCTCCGCCGTGATCGTGCTGGTCAGCTTGCTGCCGTCCAGCTCGGTGCTGGCAGCGCTGGACGTCTTGGACTTCGGCGCCAGCGGGTTGTCGCCCGGAGCGACGCCGAGCACGGTGACGCGGAAGGCGCGGGGCAGGTCTTCCAGCGCGGCGAGGAACTGCTCGGTCTCGAAGTAGCCGCCGTTGACGCTGATGGCGACCGGGATGGTCTGCAGGGTCGACACCTTCGCCGCCGGGGCGGTCGTGCCGTCCGGGTTGACGACCGGTGCCGCAGGCTTGGCCTGGGCGATCGGCTCACCGGGGGTGAGCGAGAGGAACTGCACCCCGGCCGCGTCGCTGGCCGCCGTCAGGCTGTAGATCAGGGCCGGCAGAGCCGGGTTGGCCGGGATCTTGAGGGAGACCGCGGCCAGCTTGGCCTGCTCAGCCGGCAGCTCGACGCTCTGCGCCTTGAGCACCGCGAGCTTGTTGCGCAGGCCGGCGTTGGTGCTGTCCTGCGCCGTGGCCTGGTCGGTGAGGTCCGCTGCCTCCGCCCGCTTGGGCGAGACGAGCAGGAACCAGCCGCCGGCGGCCAGTGCGAGGGCGGCGACGACGGTCAGCGCCACCCACTGCTTGAGCTTGGTCATTTGCGGCTCAGCTCCCGGTCTTGGTGTAGCGGTTGGACAGGGCCGCCGGCGTGAGCACGACGGTCGTCGACCAGTCGACGGTCGGCTTGTCGCCGATCAACGCGCCGGTGGCGCTGGACAGGTAGGGGTTGGCGAAGCCGTCCTGGGTGGCGAGCTTCTCCAGCCAGACGGCAACGTCGTTCTGCACGAAGGCGGTCCCGCTGAAGGTCACGGTGCCGACCGAGCCGGCCGTGGCCGGGTCGGCCGCCGCGGCCGGGACGGCCTGGGTGAAGGTGGCGTCCTTGAGCCAGACGTTCTCCGGGATGGTGAGCGACAGGTCGTTGAGGAACCGGGAGTAGCGCACCTCCTGACCCATCGCCTCGGACAGCATCGCCTGGGCGGCGGCGGCTTTGGCGTACGTCTCGGTCACCGACGAGAAGCCCGCGACCTGGGTCGTCAGCTGCCCCCCGGTCGCCTGCGAGGTCTCGAGCGTGCCCTGCGCGTCCGACACGCTGCCGGTCGCCCCGACGTAGAGGAAGCCGACGCCCGCGACGGCGAGCACCAGTACGCCGACGAGGCCGCTCTGGATCTTCTTGAACCGGGCCTGCTCCGCGATCTCCGGCGGCAGCAGGTTGACCCGCGGCAGGGTCGAGAGACCGCCGGCCAGGCGGGTCTCCTCGACGAGCTCGGTCATGGCGCTCATGCCGACACCCCGAGAGCGAGGCCGACGGGCACGGAGATCATCGGCTCGATGTAGTCGAGCTGCTCGGGCGTCAGCCCGGTCTTGCCGACCGTGAGCAGCGACATCGGTCGCGCCGCCTCGACCGGCAGCCGGGTGGCCGCGGAGAGCCGCTCGGCGAGCCCGCCGAGGCGCGAGCCGCCGCCGGACAGGACGACGCGCGTCAGCCGTACGGCACCGCTCTGCGCCATGAAGTAGTCCAGCGAGCCACGTACCTCCTCGACGAGGGCGGAACCACTGCTCTCGATGGCCCGCGCGGCCGGGTGGGTCTCGCCGGCGCCGGGGACGATCGCGAGCCCGGTGGTCTGCTTGATGGACTCGGCCTGGTCGGCGGGCACCCCGAGGCGTTCGGCGACGGCCTCAGTGATGTCGGCGCCGCCCATCAGCAGGATGCGGACGAACCGCGGCACGCCGCCCTGGTGGACGACGATGTTGGTGACGCTGGCGCCGACGTCGACGATCGCCTCGGCGCCGCCGCCGAGCCCGGTGTCGGCGTGCGCCATCGACCGCAGGACGGCGAAGCTGGTGAGGTCGACCATGGTCGGCACGAGGCCGGCCTTGGTGACCGCGGCGAGGGCGCCCTCGACCATCTCCCGGGCGGCGGCGACGAGCAGCACGCGCAGCATCCGGTTGCCGGAGTCGGTGGTGTACTCGTTCAACGGGTGGAAGTCCAGGATGGCCTGCTCGACCGGGATCGGGATGAAGTCCTGCACCTGGAAGGCGAGCGACTTGCGCAGCTCGGCGAGCGGCAGCCACGGCAGGTCGACCTGGCGCACGATGACCTTCTGGTTGGCCACCCCCACCACGACCTTCTTGCCGCTGAACTTCGCCTGCGCCCACAGCTGACGGATGGCGTTGGCGACGGCGTCACCGTCGATCACCTCGCCGCCGCGTACGGCTCCGTCCGGTAGGGCCACCTGCCCGAAGCGTTCGAGCGTCACGCCGTTCTTGCCGAGCGTCAGCTCTGCTGCGCGCACTCCTGAGGTCCCGATGTCGAGACCCACCACTGGTCGACCTGCCACTGCCTGGTCCCCTCGTGCGGGGGGCCAACAGGCCCCTGCGCCCGGTCTTGCTGACCGGCGTCCCCACCTTTCTCGGTAGGCCGTTCGGGGGGCTTGAGCAACCGTCCGGGTCAGTCTCGCGAAACGGCTCGGCCGAATGTCAGGTCAGCCGACCGTGATGTCCAGGTAGGCGTCGAACAGCGGCTGTCCGACCAGGATCGCCAGGAGCACCCCGGCGAGCATGAACGGGCCGTACGGGATGGAGCTTTTGCGCCCACCGCGACCGAGCGCGATCAGGGCGAGGCCGAACGCGCCGCCGAGGAAGAACCCGGCGAACAGGCCGAACGCCCAGGCCCCCCAACCGAGAAATCCCGTGTAAGCACCGAGAACGCCGGCCAGCTTGACGTCGCCGAACCCCATCCCCGCGGGATAGAGGAACGCGAGTGCGTAATAGGCGGCGTACATCGCGGCGCCGCCCAGTAACGCTCGCAGGACGCTGCCGCTGTCCCCGAGCCCGCCGACGGCGAGCAGGACCCCCGCCACGACGTACGAGGGGAGCAC
>JBBSTR010000053.1:0-16877 GCA_038235705.1 Mycobacteriales bacterium | reverse complement strand
TGCCCGGCGTCAGGGGTGCGTGGCGGGCTCGTCTGGACCCCGGCCTCCCGCAGGATCGTGGCACCCTCGCCCTTCTTGAGCGGGCGTATGGCGACGAGCCTGCCCTGCCCGCCGACGCTCTGGAGGGCGAGCGGCAGCACGGCGGCGCACGCGTCGACGTCCCGCTCGACCAGCCCGTCACCGACGCCGCCGTGGGGCCCGACGCAACCCGTCAGGAGAACCAGCAGCGCGAGTCCCGCAGCGCGCTTCATGGGCTCACCTGCGGTGCCCAGGTGACGCCGCGTCGCTCCGCGTCGCGCAGCCCGAGGTAGGCCAGGCCGCCGCTCGGGATCAACCCCCAGTAGCTGATCAGCCGATACAGCAGGACGGCGGCCAGGGTGCTCTCCAGCTCCCCGCCGTACGCGACGAGTGCCACCGTCAAGCTCCCTTCGACAACCCCGAGACCACCCGGCAGGAACGGCAGCGCGGCAGCAGTCTGTGCCGCGCAGTAGCTCAGGAGCAGGCCCTGCCACGGCGGGCTCTGCCCGATCGCCCGAAACGCGACGGCGAGCACCACCGCGTCCGCCACCCAGGTGCCGAGCAGGAACAGGTAGGCCCGAAGCGCCGTCCCGGGGGTCAGGTGGATGGTGCGCAGCCGCTCGCTCCAGGGTACGAGCCGCCCGAGGAAGGCGAGGCGGGTGCCGCGTACCCGCTCGGCCAGCGACGCCGCCCAACGGGCCAGCACGTCGACCGACAGGATCCCCCGCCGGACCATCACGACGGCGACGAGCCCGGTGGCGGAGACGAGTCCCAGCCCGACCAGGCTGATCAGTCGCAGGTCGGGCACGACGTCGGCCGGGCCGGCCAGCTGCGCGCCGACCAGTGCCAGCGTGACCAACGCGGTCGAGTAGAGCACGGCCGACAGCGCGACCGTCGTCCCGATCAGCACCGGGTCGACCGACCGTCGGGTCAGGCGCCGGAAGGTGACGACGGCGGAGGTGGCCGCGCCGCCGGGCAGGCAGTTCGCGACCGCCTGGGCCGCCATGGCGATGCCGGCCATCCCGACGACCGGGGCCTGGACGCCGCCGGTCCGGAGCAGCGCAGCCTGGGCGCTGCCATAGCTGAGGTAGGACACCGCCTCCACAGCGATGGCGGCGAGCACCCACCAGAGCGAGACCCTGGTGAGCACGTCCGCCGCGGTCAGCAGCTCGTCGCGGTTGTCGAGCAGCACGTACCCGGTCAGCGACAGCGCGCCGGCGAGCAGCAGGGCCGCTGCCACGCGCCGCCAGGAGAACCGAGACCGTGCGGCCGACACCTCGGGGGGCGGCATCAAGCGCACTTCGTCCACCTGGCCCCGTTCTCCTGCCGCTGGAGGACAGTGTGCGCCATGAGCCTCGTTCGTGCCCTGTCCGTGATTGCGGCCGTTGCGTCGCTGGCCTCGTGCTCAGGCTCGGCCGGAACGTCGGCCCCCCCGGTCGCGCCCCTGACGGCGGGGCCGGCAGCCTCGGGCCTTCTGGTCGCCACCGCTACCCAGACGAGGACGCAGATCGCGGCCGGCGGCCTGTTCCAGGTCACCGTGAAGAGCATGAGCGCGGAGCCCTTCTCCGTACGCTCGGTCACCCTCGTCTCGCCCGGGTTCGCGAGCCTGGCACCGACCCCGTCGGACGTGACGTTCGGCGAGGGGAACGTCATCGCCCTCGATCTTCCTTACGGCGAGCCGGTCTGTGACAGCGGGGTGGACCCGCTCGCGACGCGGCTGGAGATCACCGCCGCAGACGGGCCGGAGACCGTGACGGTGCCGCTCGCCTCGCCGTACGACCTCATGAAGCGGATCCACGACCAGCAGTGCCAGCGCGGCGCGCTCGCCCGTGAGGTGGCGCTCACGCTGGACCTGTCGAGCGACGGGACCGGCAGCCTCCTCGTGAAGCGCCTCGACACCACTGACCCCGTCCGGGTCGGGGGGATCGGGGGGACCGTCCTGTACGACGTGACGGCAGCGCCGGTGACCCTGGCACCCGGTCAGGGCGAGGTCCGCCAGCCGGTCACGTTCACCAGCCGCACCTGCCTGGCGCACGACGTCGCGGAAGCGAAGCAGCCGTACCGCTTCCTGGCCTACGTCACGGTCGGCGGGGCGGTCGAGATCGGCGCGCAGGTGCCGGTGACCGAGGCGCAGAAGCTAGTTCTTCAGGAGGTCCTGAAGAAGGCCTGCCCGGTGCTCACGACGTCCTGACCGGGACTCCCGGACCGCCGCTGCCGCCTAGCTCCGCGGCCGACGCGTGATCCGTGGGGGGCCTACGCTGCGAGACCACCGACCTCGAGGAGCTCGCTCCATGGACAAGACCTCGCTCACGGCGCTAGCGCGTCAGCAGCTGAAAACGGCCAAGGCAGCGTCCAGCGGCCGTAGCGCCTCCACCGTGTACGGCGGTCATCAGCGCACGCTGCGGCAGACGCTGATCGCCCTTGCCGCCGGACACCGTCTCGAGGAGCACGACAACCCGGGTGAGGCGACCGTCCACGTGCTGCTCGGACGCGTCAGCCTGGCCGGCAAGACGGCAAGCTGGGAGGGGAGCCCCGGCGACCTGCTGGTCGTGCCCGACGAGCGTCACAGCCTCGAGGCGATCGAGGACTCGGCGGTCCTGCTCACCGTGGCCAAGCTGCTCACCTAGGCCCCGTGCACGCTGACCGCAGCAGGGCGTGGGTCACGCCGTCTGCCAGCCTGGTGCTTGCCTGCCGTGCGTCCGCGAACGGCTGACTCGGCGGCGTAGGCGAGACTCGATCGGGTACGCCGAAAAACCGGACGGGCTCTGCGGCCCGCCTGCCTTCTGAGGGGGAGCGCTGGATGGTCAAGCCGGAGGATTGGACGTACCAGGGTGAGCACGGAGCGTTGGCGGCCCGGCAATGGCGTGCACTCGACCGCCCGCCGGCTTACCTCCTGCTGCTCGCTCACGGCTACGGCGAGCACACGGGCCGCTACCAGTACGCCGCAGACACCTTTGTCGCAGACGGAGCTGCGGTCTATGCGGTGGATCACGAGGGCCACGGACAGAGCGAGGGCGAGCGCGCCCTGATCCCGGACTTCGAGACGGTCGTCACCGACCTTCGACGGCTGGACGAGCAGGCACGTGACGCGCATCCGGGGTTGCCCGTGGTGCTGGTGGGCCACTCCATGGGCGGGTTGATCGCGGCGCGCTTTGCCCAGCGTTACGGCGACACGCTTGCCGCTGTGGTCCTGTCTGGCCCGCTCATCGGTGACTGGGCTGCCGGACCGGCGATGCTGGCCATGGACGAGATCCCCGACGTCCCGCTGGACATCAGCACGCTGTCCCGTGACCCGTCGGTGGGCCGGTCCTACCAGCAGGACCCGCTCGTCTGGCACGGAAAGTTCAAGCGCCCGACCGTGGAGGCGCTGCAGCGAGCCGTGAGGGCGGTCGCAGACGGGCCCTCCCTGGGCTCGATCCCCCTGCTCTACCTGCACGGGGAGCAGGACGCCTTGGTGCCGATGGCTGGCAGTCAGGTCGGTATCTCTCACCTGGCCGGAACCGGTCTCGAGACCGTTGTCTATCCCGGGGCCAAGCATGAGATCTTTAATGAGATCAACCGCGACGAGGTGCTTGGCGACGTTGTCGCGTTCATCCGACGGGTACTGATGTCGTCGAACGTCTGATCGAGTCCGGCTGTCGCCTTTCAGCCCTTGCCCACCCTGGCCGGACCGCGGCTCACCATCGAGGTCAGGCGCACCCGGTCGCTCCGGACCCAGACCTCCGAGAGCTCGATGGCGCGGCCGTCGTCAAGGTACGTGACCTGCTCGAAGTATTGAAGGGGCGTCCCGGTGGGGACCTCCAGCCGCTCCGCCATCTCAGGATCCGCGGCTCGCGCGACAAAGGTGCGGCGGCCGGCCGCGATGCGGAGCCCAGCCAGGTGCTCGATGAACTCGTAGAAGGACAAGTTCCCGGGCTCGAGGTCGTCGACCCAAGGACAGAGATCCTGCCGAACGTAGTTGACGAAATGAGCGACGGGTGCCTCCTCGATCGTCCGCAACCTCTCCAACCTTGTGAGCAGGGTGGGCGTGTCAGACGGCAGCTCCAGCAAGCTGATCATCCGAGCCGAGGCTGCCACTGTCTCGCGGACCAGGACCACGGTCGCAGCAGCGATCCCCTGACTGACCATGGACTCAGCCAACGACAACATGTCCTGATCAAGGGTGCCGCCGAGCCCGCCCGAGCGGACGAACGTGCCCCGTCCCTGAACCTGGACGAGCAGCCCCTCGTCGACGAGGGCGCGGACCGCCTTGCGGACGGTTCCCCTGGCGACGCCCAGCTCGCGGGCCAGGTCGAGCTCCGGCAGGACGCGGTGGTGCGGCGGCCAGGTGCGGGTGCGGATCAGCTCCCGCATGTGATCGGAGATCTGTACGTGCAGAGGCGACGGCGCGTCGCGCTGCACGCTGCACATCGACGCAACGCTCGTCGGTGGGACTTTCATGGCGTAAGACCGGCAAGGTAGGCGTCAGCGGTCCTCGGGGCCATCAGCAACTCCCAGGTAGGAATCCGCCAACCGAACACCGGACAGCAACTCCGCGACACGACCGGCGTCGCGCACCTCTCCGTGTGCCAGCACCCACGCGTCCTGACACAGCGCTGACACCAGTGACACGTTCTGCTCGACCAGCAGGACAGCGGTGCCGTCTGCGGCGATCGTCGCGAGGATCTGACGAATCTCCTCGATGGCCACGGGCGACAGTCCGCTGGACGGCTCGTCGAGCAGCAGCAGCCGGGGCGCGGACATGAGCGCCCGGGCTACCGCTACGACCTGTTGCTGCCCGCCGCTCAGCCGGCCTGCCAGCTCCCCTCGCCGTTCGTGACAGAACGGAAACTGCTCGTAGATCTTCGTCAACCGAGACCGTTCGGTGCGCCGACCTCGACCGTAGGCGCCGAGCAGCAGGTTGTCCTGCACCGTCATGTTCGGGAAGAGCCGGCGTCCCTCGGGGCACAACGAGATGCCCGCCCGCACGAGCTGAACGGTCGAGAGGCCGGTGACGTCCTGGCCGTCCAGGACGATCTTGCCCGACGCTCGCTGCACCCGCCCGAGGATGCCCAGCAGAGTGGTCGTCTTGCCGGCTCCGTTGGCGCCGAGGACCCCCGTGACGGTCCCGGCCAACACCTCCAGACTGACGGCTCGGACTGCGGTTGTCGTGCCGAACCGGACCGTCAGGTCTTCGACGGAGAGCAGGCTCATGCGGTCACCGCCCCGAGGTAGGAGGCGATGACGGACTTGTCTGCGCGAATCTCGGCCGGGGTGCCGCTAGCCAGCACGGACCCGGAGGCCATCACCATGACCGTGTCCGCGATCGGCATGAGGAAGTGCATGTTGTGGTCGACCACGACGATGCCGGTGCCGAGCTGCTCGCGCACCCGTCGCACGGCGCGCCCCAGCGTGTCGGCCTCCGCCTGGTCCATGCCGACTGCAGGCTCGTCCAGCAGCAGCACGCGAGGGCTGGTGGCCAGCGCCGCGGCGATCATCGACAACCGCTGCTGCGCGCCGGTGAATTCTCGGCAGCGGGCGTGCAGCACGTCGCTCAGACCGAGCAGGTCCGCGATCTCCGACGGCCCGGCGCCGCGGGTCCTGTGGCTGCGCTCTCCTGCGGCGAGGCGGAGCGCCTCCAGCAAGGTCCAGGTGGGGAACAGCCGCGTCGTCTGGAAGGTCCGGGCCACCCCGGCCCTGACGAAGCGATGGGTCGCCCGCCCCTTCGGCGAGGAACCGTCGACGAGCACCGTCCCTCCGGTGGGCTCCAGGGTGCCGCTCAACAGGCTCAGGAGCGTCGTCTTGCCGGAACCGTTCGGGCCGATCAGCCCGAGGATCGAGGTCGGCGCCAAGGTCAACGACACGTCGTCGACCGCGCGGACACCTCCGAACTTCTTGACGAGGTTGCGTGCCTCGAGCAGGGCGGTCATGAGGTGACCTCTGGACGACGCGGCTGGTCCGGGGTTCCTGACGCGAACGGGTCGTCCCGTCGGGACGGTCGGAACCACCCCCACACCACGGACAGCCCTCCGATGATCCCTCCAGGCAGGACGAGAGTGACGACGATGAAGATGATCCCGACGGCGATCTGGCTGGTGCCGGGTCCGACGTGGATCAGCTGGGGCAGACCGATGACGACGAAGCTGCCGACGAGCGGGGCGAGCAACCGGCCGTAGCCACCCAGGCCGATGGCGACGAACATGAGGAAGCTCTGACCGAACGTGAACTGGCTCGGAGCGATGACGCCGTTGTACTGCGCCAGCAGGACCCCGGCCCAAGCGCCGAAGGTGGCGGACAGGGTGAGGGCCAGCAGCTTGGTGCGGGCCGTCGGGACGCCCAGGTGCTCGGCCAGGTCCTCGTCCTCACGGATGCTGAGCAGCCGGGCCCCGAGCTTCATGCGGGAGATCACGTAGAACAGCATGAAGCCGACGGACATCGACGCCGCCAGCAGACGCAACGTGGTGCTCGGCGCGAAGCCCAGGTCGACGGGTCGGCCGTTCGGGCCACCGGTCAGGTCCAGGGCGTTGTTGAGGACCAGGTTGACGACGGCCCCGAAGAACAGGGTGCCGATCGCGAAGTACTGCCCCCGGGTCCGGGCGAAGATCAGCCCGACGACCAACCCGGCTGCGGTGACGGCTGCCACGGCGACCAGGGCTGCCAGGACCATGGGCATCCCCTTGTGGAGGGCGATCGTGGAGATGTAGGCGCCGCCGCCGTAGAACGAGGCCTGGGCCAGGCTCGGGTAGCCCCCGAGTCCTTGGACGATGTTGAGCCCGGTCACGGACACGGTCCACAGCACGACCAGCAGGCATGCCTGCCCGCGCTGTCCCTGCAAGTTCGTCAGCAGGAGGTAGGCCACCACGCCCAGCCCGATGATGCCGAGCACGGCGCCGGCATGGCGCACCGCCGGGCGGTCGATCACCGCGGAGCTCGCCGGCCGTTGGGTCGGCGGGGCGGTCATGCTCGTCATGCGACCCGCCTGCCTGCGCTGCTCAGCAGACCTGCGGGCCGCGCCACCAGGATGACCACGAGGGCCACGAACCCAAAAGCGCTCTGATAGGAGGCGCTGACGTAGGCGGAGCCAAGGCTCTCGACGATGCCCAGCAGCAGACCACCGGCGACCGCACCGAGCACGCTGCCCAGGCCCCCGAGGACGACCACCACGAACGCGCTGAGCAGGATCTCGTCGGCCATGTACGGCGAGACCTGGAACGTCGGCGCGTACGCCACTGCGGCCACCCCGCCGAGCAGGCCTGCTACGAGGAAGGCCAGCGTGTACTGGCGCTGCATCGGGATGCCCATCAGCGCGGCGGCCTCGCGGTCCGGGGCAACGGCCCGGACCGCGCGTCCCAGCGAGGTGCGAGACAGCAGCAGGCTCAGAAAGATCAAGGCCACCGCCGCGAGGACGATCAGCGCAACCTTGACGCCGGACAACGTGACCCCGCCGACCTGCAGGATGGACTGGCTGTAGGGAACGTCGAGTGCCTTGCCCTCGCCGCCGTAGATGCGCAGGGCGGTGTTCTGCAGGATCAGCAGCAGGCCGAGAGCGACGGCTGGTGCGGCGGCTGGGTTGTCTCGGACCCACCGGTAGGCGAGCTGCTCGGTGAGCACGGACAGGACGCCACCGGTAAGGATCCCCGCCGCTGCTGCAAGCACGAACGGGGCGCCGTGCTTGCCTGCGGAATAGGTGGCATACGCCGAGAGCGCGATGATCCCCGAGTGCGCGAAGTTGGGGACTTCCATGACGCCGTAGATCAGCGTCAGGCCGACCGCGACCACGGCGAACAGCGACCCGAGAAAGATGCCGTTGGCAATGACCTGGCCCATCGAGGTCAGCTGGCGGCGGCGCAGGCGCCGTCCTTGTACTTGACGTCTACGACCTTGCCGTCCTTGTAGTCGAAGGTCATCGCGCTGGCGAGCGTCTTCTTCTCAGGGCACCACTGGGTGATCTCGGACGGGGTCCGTGCATCACGGTTGGTGAAGAGCAGGCCATCCTTGCCGGGCACCCAGCCGCTGATGCTGCCGTCGGGAACCTTGATCTCCGGCAGCGCCTCGAAGATCTTCTTGCTGTCGGTGGTGCTTCCTGCCTTGGTCATGGCCGCTGCGACGATGAACGGGAAGTCGTAGGCCCACATCGTGAGGTCCTGCGGGTACTCGTTCCAGCGCGCCTGATACGCCTTGGCGAAGGCCTGCGTGGCTGCCTGGGGCGAAGTCCCCGGCAGGGTGCCTGCGCAGTCGTAGTTGTCCTTCATCACGTCGTTGTAGGTATCGCCGATGATGGCCTTGGCCTGCTCGGGGTTGACGCCGCTGCTGTGCAGGACCGGACCCGTGTAGCCCGCCTGACGCAGCTGCTTGAGCACGGGCAGGATCACGGCGGTCACGCTGCTGAGGTAGATCGCGTCGGGCTTGCTCGCGGTCGCCTCAGCGACCGCGTTGCCGTAGTCGGTGGCGCCGAGCGGATACTCCGCGACCGCGCCCACGCCGAGCCCTTGGTCCTTGGCTGCCTTGGTGACCAGTTGAGTGAGACCTTCGGCGTACGGCTCGCCCTTGGCCGTGATGACCGAGATGGACTTTGCGGAGAGCTTCGCCTTGGCGTAGGTGACACAGCCGGGCACGTAGGTGGGGGAGTCCCCACGGATGAGGAACAGGTGCGGGTCGAAGTCCAGGATGCTCGGGTAGCCGCTGTCCAGGATGTTGATCATCGGGATCGGCGAACGCTTGAGCAGCGGAGCATAGGTCGAGGACCCGAGGCCGAAGCCGATCAGGGGCAAGTTGTCAGACTGGGTCATCTGGCGGAACGCGGTCACCCCGGTCGTGGCGGCGTCGGACTTGTCGTCGGTGACCGTGACGTCGAGGGTGAACTTCTTGCCGTCGACGGTGAACCCGCCCTTGTTGAGGGCTTCCAACCCCATCGTGATGGCCTTCTGCTCCGGCGGACCGAGCGTGGAGTAGACGCCTGACAGGGACAGGATGGCTCCTACCTTCGCGACGCCTCCTGACCCGCCGTCAGAACTGCTACCGGATCCCGCGGCCGGCCCGGCTGGCTCGGTGCCCCCGCCGGAGCTGCCGCACGCCGCGGTGGCCAGCAGAGCCCCGGTGGCCAGGAAGACGGTGAGTCGGGGAGTTCGCATTGTTCCTCCGGTAGCTCGCAGGCTGTGTGACGCAGACCATAGAGCCGAAGGTGTCTATGCGCAACCATGGATGTCCATGGTTGTTCAAGGACCGGGCCTCTCGGGCCCGTGTCACTCGGGTCGTTGCCGTGCCGGCACCTCTCTGGTGTCCGGTGCGGCCAGCCGCGCGGCGTCGGCGCCGGCGTCGTCCGGCTCGGTCTGCGACCTGCGCTCCGCCTCGACCCTCGCCAGGTAGTCGGCCACCTCGGCCGCGATCCGGGCCTCGTCCCAGCCCAGCACGCCGGCGACGGCTCGAGCCACCGACGGAGCGCTCTCGACACCGCGGTGCGTGGTCTCGATGGAGATCCGCGTCCGTCGGGCCAGCAGGTCGTCCAGGTGCAGCGCGGCCTCGTGGGTCGCCGCCCACACCATCTCGACCATGAGGTAGCCGGCTGCCCCGGGCACGGGGGCGAGCAGGGTCGGGTCGTCGGCTGCCAGCCCGAGCACCTCAGGCGTCTGAGACCCGAAGCGGTTGAGCAGGTGCTCGGCCCGCCAGGGCGGCACGCCCCACCGCGCGGCGAGGTTGCTCAGCTGGTTGACCAGCGCGTCATAACCGACGGCACCGAGCAGCGGGATGTTCTCCGTGACGCTGGGGGGCAACGCCCGGTCCAGGTCCTGGGCCAGGGCGTCGACCGCGTCGACGGCCATCACGCGATACGTCGTGTACTTCCCGCCGGCCACCGACACCATGCCGGGGCAGGGACGGGACACCATGTGCTCGCGCGAGAGCTGGCTCGTGTCTTCGCTCTCTCCAGCCAGCAACGGTCGAAGCCCGGCGTAGACCCCCGTGATGTCGTCTCGGGTGAGCGGTACCGCTAGCACCTCGTTCACGCGATCGAGCAGGTAGTCGATGTCGGCGGAGCAGGCTGCGGGATGGGCCTTGTCCAGCTTCCAGTCCGTGTCGGTCGTGCCGATGATCCAGTGGCCGCCCCACGGGATGACGAACAGCACGGACCGTTCTGTCCTCAGGATCAGGCCGGTCTCACCGTTGATGCGGTCGCGGGGCACGACGATGTGGACCCCCTTGCTGGCTCGTACCTGAAACCGGCCCCGTCCGCCGACCATGGTCTGCACGTCGTCGGTCCACACCCCGGTGGCATTCACCACGACCGTGCACCGGACGTGAACCTCGTCGCCCGTCTCGACGTCCCGCACGAACGCGCCGACGACTCGGTCGCCGGCCCGGTCGAAGCCGACGACCTCGGCCGAGCTCAGCGCCGTCGCCCCGTACGCCGCGGCGGTGCGCACCACCGTCAGCGTGTGCCGAGCGTCATCCACCTGTGCATCGAAGTAACGCACGGCGCCGACCAGGGCACTCTTCCGCAGGCCCGGGAACAGCCGGCGGGCGCCGGCACGCGACAGCTGTCGTTGCGCCGGCATCGGTGCGCTCAGGGAACCCACCCGGGCCAGCGCGTCATACAGGGCGAGACCGGCCGTGACGTACGGACGCTCCCAGAGCCGGTGCGTCAGCGGGTAGAGGAACGGAAGCGGCTTGACGAGGTGCGGCGCGAGGCGGTGCACGGCCAGGTCTCGCTCGTGCAGGGCTTCCCGGACCAGCCCCACGTCGAGCTGCTCGAGATAGCGCAGGCCTCCGTGGAACAGCTTGGAGCTGCGCGAGGACGTGCCGCTCGCGTAGTCACGGGCCTCTACCAGAGCGGTACGCAGACCTCGGGTAGCCGCGTCCAGGGCCACCCCCGCGCCGGTGACGCCTCCGCCGATGACCAGGACGTCGAAATAGTCCTCACGCAGTCGCTCCCAGTCCAGGGCCCGCTGTTGCAGGCCGAGTGGGGGTTCTGGTTGCATGAGCAGAACATAGACACCGGGTGGAGCGAGCGTCTGGGTCGGGCCCCTCACCAGAGAAGATGACCGGTGGACGTCTTCGAGACGGCCCTCTCTCACCGCGTCCGGGGCGGCGGCCCGACGCGGTGCTCACGCCGCACGCGTTCGGGATCTCGCGTGCTGGCCCCCGATGACGGGTCTAGGGCGGTCTAGGGCGTCCCTTCCGCCGACGCAGGCTCGCTGTCTGGCGGCCGCATGCCGATCACGAGCGACTGCCGACGCTGGTGGACGGTGAGGTAGCGCAGACCGTCGCCGCCCGCGGTGAACGCCCGCCGTGAGCGCCGAGGCAGGAAGAGCAGGTCGCCGGGGCTGAGTGTGACGACGCCGAGCTCGGTGGTCAGCTCACCCGACCCGGCAAGCACGTGCACGAGCACGTCGAGGTCCGGCCCGGCGTGCGCGTCGACCGTCCCGTCCGGAGGCAGCGCGATGACGTTGGAGTCCAGGTCGCGCTCACGCATCTCGAGCTTCCAGGCGACGCCGTCCAGCTCGGTCGAGGTGTCGTGGGTCAGGTCGACGGTGTTGACGAGCACCCGCGGCAGGGAGGTGGTGCTGAGCTTGCTGATCCGCACCTGCCAGTCCCGGGGCTCCTGGTTGAGGTAGTCCCACCCGTGGCTGCCGGGGTGCTCGACCTCGAACTCCTGGCGCAGATGCTTCGGGTCGTGGTCGTTGACCAGCACGAACGAGCCGCCCGGCGCCAGAGCGGCGTAGGCGGCGAAGATCGCCGGGTGCTTGTCGGGCTTGCGAAGGCCGCGCACGTCGAGCCGCTCGGCCGCGACGCTGTCGTCGATCGTCATCGTGCCTCCTGTGACGGGGGTGGTCGGGGAGACACCGAAGACTTCGTGCGGTGTCGCCACCGCGTGTCTACTCCACCGGTCCAGGCGTCCCCGTCACGTGCGCCTGGACCGTCGTCAGCTGCCGCTGATCAGGTGCGTGAGGCTGTCCCACCCGGTCCCGACCTGCGAACCCGACCCCTCGGCCCAGTCGAACGTGCCGTCGGCCCGCCCGTCGTGCCGGTACCAGCGCAGGGCTCCGTCAGCGTCGACGGCGTACAGGATCCCGTCGTGGCCGGCCACCAAGGTCTGCATCCCGCCCCAGCCGCTGCCCACCTTCTTGCCGACGTCGGCCGACCAGGCGAACGTGCCGTCGAACCGCCCGTCGTGCCGGTACCAGAGCAGGTCTCCGTCGGTGTTCACCGCGTAGAGGATGCCGTCGGCGGCCGCGACGACCGTGGGCAGGCTGTCCCAACGGTCGCCGACCTTGTTGCCTGAACCAGCAGCCCACTGAAAGGTCCCGTCGAACCGGCCCTCGTGTCGGTACCAGAGCAGGTCCCCCGCTTCGTTGATGCCGTAGAGGACCCCGTCTTTCCCGGAGATGAGCCGCTGCAGGCCGTCCCACCGGTTCCCCACCTTGTTGCCCGAGCCGGCGGCCCAACGGAACGTCCCGTCGGACCGGCCCTCGTGGCGGTACCAGAGCAGATCCCCTTCACCATTGATCCCGTACATGATCCCGTCGCCGGCCGAGACCAGGTGCGAGAGGCCGTCCCAACCGTTGCCGACCTTGCTCGGTGACCCCGTCGCCCACCGGAACGAGCCGTCGGCGTGGCCGTCGTGCCGGTACCAGAGCAGGTCGCCGTTCGGGGCGACCCCGTACAGCAGCCCGTCCGCGACCAGGCCCCAGCCGGTCCCGACGGTGCGCGGCGATCCCGCCCCCCAGCGGAAGGAGCCGTCGTTGCAACCGTCGTGCCGGTACCACTGCAGCTTCCGCTGCTGGTCCAGGCCGTAGACGATGCCGGCGCCGCCCGACCTCAGGACAGCCATGCCGCCCCAGCCGGTGCCGACCGTGTTGCCCGAGCCGGGTGCCCAGTCGAAGCTGCCCGTCCGGCGTCCCTCGTGCCGGTACCAGAGCAGGTCGGCAAGGTCGTTCACGCCGTACAGGACCCCGCCCCCGCCCGAGAACAGGTGGCGCAGCGCGCTCCAGCCGTTGCCCACCTTGTTGCCGGAGCCGGGCGCCCAGCGGAACGAGCCGTCCGTCCGTCCGTCGTGCCGATACCAGAGCAGGTCGCCCGGTTCGTTCACCGCGTAGAGGGTCCCGTCCCCGCCGGCCAGGACCTGCCGCAGGCCGCCCCAACCGTTGCCCACCTTGTTGCCGGAGCCGGACGCCCAGCGGAACGAGCCGTCCGTCCGTCCGTCGTGCCGATACCAGAGCAGGTCCCCCGCGTCGTTGATCGCGTAGAGGACGCCGTCGTCGGCCGCGAACACGTGACGCATCCCGTCCCAGCCGACGCCGACACGACGCGGCGAGTCCTCGGACCAGCGGAAGCTGCCGTCGGGTCGTCCGTCGTGCCGGTACCAGAGCAGGTCCCCGTTCCCGGTCACGGCGTAGACGAGGTTGTCAGGGGCGGTGAACAGGTGGCGGAGCGCGCCACCCGTCGGGACCACGAGCGCACCGAGACGGTTCCGGATCACGGCGGAGCAGACCGGGCAGAACCCTGTGGCGAGCACCCTCATCGTGCAGCTGTGGGTCGGTCGGTAGGCACCGGAGTGGAAGTGGTCGGCACCCTCGAACAGACCCACGGTGCCGGCCGGGACGGTGCTGGAGCGGGTGTCCTCGGTCTTGGCCGTCGTGTCCGGGTTGCTCATGGTGGGCAGCGCGGTGCCTGCAGCCACGGCCCAGGCCCATTTGAGCTCGGCCCGGGTCGTGGCGATCGTGACGTTCGGCTCCCTGGGCTCGACGGCGGGGTGCCGGTCCTGCCCGGTCTCGGGCGGTCCGGCGTAGTAGGCGTACTCGTCGGCCAGGCCGAAGCCGCTGTGACCGAGCTCGTGGACCCCGATGTCGGAGGCCTGGGACGCGAGGGAGAAGGTCGCTGGGCGCACGGCTGTCCCACCGGTGGCACCGGTCCCGCCGTAGACCGGGGAGTTGACGATCACCATCGCGACCGACAGCTCCGGGACCTGGGCGGCGGCGACCTGCAGGGCAAGGGTGGTGTTCGAGATCAAGGCCCGGCGCACGCCTCCGGCGCCGAACGTCGCATCGAAGTAGGTGTCGACCACGGCCCCGGTCCCCCCGGCCGCCGTCGGGTCGTCCGCGCCAGAGCCGTTGGAGGCGACGTTGACGCGGAAACCGTTCAACGTCGCCTTGAGACCGTCGAACGGCGGCGACGCGACGAGCCGGGCGAAGAAGTCGTCGCACGCCTTGTCGAAGACGGTCTGCTCGGCGCCGGTGAACCCGTCGCCGAGCAGCACGATGTTCAGGGCGCGGGACCGGGGGGCCGAGCCGTAGAACTGGGTGGTCCCGATCACCCGGCCGTCGGAGGTGCCCATCTCAGGCCTGTCCGGCATCGAGGCGGAAGCGCGCCACCTCGGTGACCCGCCCGGCTGCGGGAGCCGCGGAGAACACGGGCTCGTCCGCGGGTCCGGCGGCGCCACCGGGCGGCGGCCCCACCTGCACGGCGACGATGTCCACGGCCCCGTCGAGGACGGGGACCACGACGGTGAACGCGTCGGTGGCGCGCACCGGAAGAGACGAGGGGCTGCCGCCCGGCTCCTCGGGCACGATCTCGAGACCCGAGGTGAAATCGGCGCCCACGTGCAGGCGGCCCAGGGCGGCGCCGGCGTCGTCGCGCAGCTCCAGATAGCTGCCGGGAGCGGGTGCCGCCGCGCTGTCCAGCGGTGGCGTCCAGACCTCGACGGGCGTCTGGCTGAGCAGCGACAGCTGGCCGTCCTGGACGGTGACGACCAGCCGCACGGCGCGCGTGGTCGGGGTGTCGGTGGTGGTCACGGGCGTCTCCAGGTGAGTGAGGCAGGTGCCTGGACGCTCGCAGCCGGGCGATCAACGCGGCAAGAGACGGTTCCCGACCGGAACCGGACGGCGCACCCAGACGTCGTCGGTCGCTCCCGCACCGACGACCGTGCGCAGTGCCTCCACGAGCGCCTGCACGGTCGTACGTCGATCGGCGGTGCGGGTCGCCACGTGGAACTCCACGGGTGTCGCACCCCGTAGCTGCAGCGTTCGTCTGCTGCGGTCCTCAGGGGGCATGACCGCGGCCAAGGTGGCGACGACCGCGCTGCCCTCGGCGACCGCACCGAACACCGCCCGGGTGTCGGTCACCCGCCGGTCCACGAGGCGGGCCTCGCGAGCGGGGCGCACGTCGTCCAGCACGAAGACCTCCATCCACTCCCGGGGCAGCGACGGGTCGTAGAGCATCGGCAGGTCGGCGAACTCCTCCACGTCGATCGTGCCCGCGTCGGCCAGCGGATGACGGGTGCTGACCAAGCCCACCCGCACGGCGCTCGCCGGCAGCGGGTGGCAGGTCGTGGCGCGGTGCCAGACCGGAGGACCGGTGACCAGGACGTCGACCTCTCCGTCGGCGACGGCTGTCCTCAGCCTCGGGAACGGCAGCTCGACGCGGACCACCGTGCAGCAGGGGTGCGAGCGTCTCAGTTCTCGCGCCAGTGCGTTGAAGTTCATCAGGGGCGACCTTGACGGCGAGCCGGAGGGGATCCCGAGCCGCAGCACGACCGGTCTCGACTCCACCGCGGCCCGCGCTGCGGACACCTCCGCGAGCAGGGTCTGTGCCGCGCAGGCGAAACGTGCTCCGGCGTCGGTGACCACGAGCGTCCCGGACGGACCCCGTTCGACGAGCCGGCAGCGCAGCTGACGCTCCAGCCGCTGCACGCGCTTGGTCAGGGCCGGGGAGGTGATGGACAGGTGCGCCGAAGCCCGGCCGTAGTGGTTCTCCTGGAGGAGCACGAGAAAGCTCGACACACAGACCAGGTCGAGGTCCAGGTCCGCCATGGCCACCTCCGCGGAGCCCACTGTCCACCCGACAGGCGGGATGGTCCAGCCCCGGCAGCTCGCTCAGGCAGGTTCCGAGGCCAGCACGGCGTCGAAGGATCTCACCAGGCGCGGACCCGGCCTGGCTGCCTCCACCGAGAGCGTGGCGGACCTGCCGTCCAGCGTGAGCGTCGCCACCTCGTTGCCGAAGGCCGGTCCGCCCGTCAGGCTCCACGAGAGCTCGGGCTCGGCCACCCGGGCGGCCCGGGACATCCCCCGCCCGATGCGGCGCGCCACCCGGCTCGACGCGAACCGCTGACCCCAGCTGACCGGCCTCGGCAGCGGGTTGCGCAAGGGGCTGCAGACCGCTTGGTAGATCCGCGACGTCACCTCCGGCCGGTCGGGGAAGTGCGCCTCGGCGAGGTAGGCGAAGTGCACGTCGCCGGACAGGAACGTCACCGTGGCCGGCGCGTCCGCCCGCGCACCGACCTCGGCCAGGTGCCCGGTCATGCGCGCGAACGCCTTCCCGAAGGCCGCCCAGTGCTCGAGGTCCGCGCCCTGGCGCAGCTTCTCTCCCCACCGGGCGGCGCGGGCGCCCCAGACCCCTTCGGAGACCGCCTCGTCGAACGCCTCGAGGTGGTGGATGCCGGGCGGGAGCAGGAACGGCAGCGAGGTGGCCAGCAGCAGGTGGTCGTAGTCGCCGTCGAGCTGTTCGGCGAACCACTCCCACTCCGGCTCGTCGAGCATGTCGCGGCGATCAGGCACGAGCACCCGCCCGCAACGGGAGTCGAGCACGAGCAGACGGGCCGTGCCGAGGTCGCGACGAAAGCTCCAACGGATCCGGTGCTCGCTCTGGACGCCGTCGACCTGAGCGTCGGCACGTCGCGCGAACGCGCGCAACGTGTCTTCACCGCCCCCGGCCTGCAGCGCCGCCAGCAGGTGGTCGTCCGCCAGCTCGTCCGGCGAGAGGTTCCCCAGGTGCTGGTACAGCCAGTACGTCATCAGCCCGGCCTCGATCCGCTCCTGCCACCAGCCGGTCGACTGCATCTGCTGACGCCAGGTGTGAGAGGTGTTCCAGTCGTCTCGTACGTCGTGGTC
>JBBSTR010000052.1:0-17039 GCA_038235705.1 Mycobacteriales bacterium | reverse complement strand
TGCGATCGCACGGGAGGGTTGCAGTGCCGCCGGATCGCGACCGTGCTCGGGCGATGGGGGCGCCGCCCGGCGCTACCGGGCTGGTCGAGGCCGGCGTCATCCTGGCCCGCGGGGCGGGCCTCTCGGCGGGCGTGAGCCCCCTTGACAGGCCTGCTGATCGGCGGGGTACGGTCGGCTGCCAGACCGTCACCCTGGACCTCGGCGACGCTCATCGGCGCTTTCCGGAGGTCGCATGAAGGTCAACCGGTACCTGCAGATCGTGTTGAGCTCCGCTGCCGTCCTCGATGGTCAGCAAGGGTCGATGCGCAACGCGCGACAGGCCGTGCAGGCCAATGCCGCTCGCGCGCGGCAACGCCAGAAGGCGGAGCAGGCTCTGTGCAGCGCCCAGCTGGGCCGCAACGGCGGCGATGTCTGGGGCGTGTCGACGTGACGGTCCTCGAACGGCCCGACGCGCTCGTACGCCAGATTCGCTCCGCGCACGCGGAACGGGCAGACATGGCCGATCTCTCGCGTCGGCTGGTCATCGATTTTGCCGGTGAGCTACCAGCCGATCAGGTGCTGGCATGCGCCACCCGGTGCAACCACCAGCTGGTCCTGGCCGGAGTCCGGGCCGGCCTGGTTCCGGCGACCGAAGCCATGGTGCGCTCGCGGCTGACGGATCAGCTCGCCGAGCGGTAGCACTCCCGGCGATCTCGCCCGGGGGGCCTGAGAAGCTTCGCTGACGGTTCGTCTTCCGCGGACGGTCTTGGCGTCCTCCCGCCGCGTGTGAACCGCAGCGGTGCGTGGCGCTGCTGTGGAGCCGGGTCTCGCCGTCCTGGCGCCGAGGCGCTCAGGAGCCCTTGCCGGTCGTGGTGACGAGGCGGAGAAGGTCGCCGGCCGCGACGGTGATGTGTTGGCCTGCAGGCCAGACCGCTCGCAGGTGGCGGCCCAGGTCTATGCCGCGGACCGGGACTTGGACGAGCCGACCGGCGACGACGTCGTCGTGGACCGCGAGGTTGCTCAGGACGGCGGGTCCGGCGCCGGCGGCGACGGCCGAGCGCACGCCGCTGCTGGTGGAGAGCTCCAGCAGCGGAGCGGCCAGGGGAGCGAACGACGCAAGGACGAGCTCCAGGGAGGTGCGCGTGCCCGAGGTCGGCTCGCGCTGCACCAGGCGGGTCGCAGCGAGCTCGCCGGCCTCGATGGGCCTGCGCCGCCGCGCCCACGGGTGCGAGAGCGGGACGACGACGACGAGCCGGTCCCGGGCCACGATGCGTTGCTGCAGCCCTTCTGGCAGGTCTGGGCCTTCCACGAAACCGATGTCGGCGTGTCCGGCCAGCACCGCTGCGGCGACCTGTGCGCTGTTGCTCGCGTCCAGGCTGACGGCCGTGTCGGGGTACGCGGCGGCCAGACGCACCAGCCATCCCGGCAGCAGGTGCTCGGCCACGGTAAGGCTGGCGGCAACCCGCAGTCGCCCGGCGCGGTCGCTGCGCAGCGAGCCGATGCCGGCCTCGAGGACCTCGGCCGCCTGCAGGACGCCGCGGGCCCAGTCGGCCAGCAGGGCCCCGGCGGGGTTGAGACGTGACCCGCGGGGACTGCGGGTCAGGAGCGGGAAGCCGACGAGCCGCTCCATGGACTGCACCCGAGCGCTCACTGCCGGCTGGCTGATCCCGTGCCGTGCGGCGGCGCGTCCAAGGCTGCCGCTCTCGGCCACCTCGAGCAGGAGCTGGAGGGAGTCGAGGTCGGGCACGTGCTGGATGCTCATCGTCAAAGATTATGGCAACCCATAGACCATCCTGATGGGTCGATCAGAACGACAGGGCTACCGGGCGTGGCCGACCGTCGAGATGCTGAAGGCCGTCAACCGGAGGAGCCGTTCTTGATCACGATCCGTCGCCTGGCGCGCGACGACGCCCGCACGCCCAGCCGGTGCCGGCCGTCCTGCCCGCCGAAGCCGCGGTCCGACGCCCCGTCTCCGCTGCCCGGGCTGCTGGCGGTCGCCGCGGCCACCGCGGTCGCGTTCGGCGTCTCCCGGTTGCTCCCGGCGGTCAACCCCGCGACCGTGGCGGTAGCGCTCGGCGCTCTGGTGGCCAACGTGAACCTGCACCGGCCGTCCTTGCACGTCGGTACGCACGTCGCCTCCCACCGACTGCTGCGGATCGCGGTCGTCCTGCTCGGCCTCAAGCTCGGCTTGACACAGCTGCTGCACCTGGGGCTCGGCGGCGCCGCAGTCGTGGTCGTGACCGTTGCGGTCACCTTCAGCGGCACCCGGCTGCTCGGTCGCCTGCTCGGGGTGCCACCCGCCCGGTCGCTGCTGATCGCCACCGGGTTCTCCATCTGCGGCGCGTCCGCGGTCGCGGCGATGGAAGAGGTCGCGGGCGGCGACGAAGACGACACCGCGGTCGCGATCGCGCTGGTCACGCTCTGCGGGAGCCTGGCGATCCTGCTGCTGCCGGTTCTGCGCGGACCGCTGGGCCTGGATCCGGTCGCTTTCGGCAGCTGGGTCGGCGCCAGCGTCCACGACGTCGGGCAGACCGTCGCCACCGCCAACCGCGTCCCCGGCGCTCTCACCTCCGCCGTCGTGGTGAAGCTCAGCCGCGTCGTGCTGCTTGCCCCGCTGGTCGCCGGCGTCGGCCTCACGCGCCGCCGGCACGCGGTGGGCGCCACCGGACGACGCCCACCGCTCCTGCCGCTGTTCGTCGCCGGCTTCCTGGGCGCGATCGCTCTCGCCAGCACCGGGCTGCTCCCCGCGCCCGTCCTGGACGCCGCCGACACCCTGCAGGGTGTGCTCCTTGCCGCTGCCCTGTTCGGTCTCGGGACCGGGATCCACCTGCCCACCCTGCGGCGGACCGGCGGACGAGCCCTGCTGCTCGGGCTCCTGTCCTGGGTCCTCGTCGCCAGCGTCGCCTACTTCGGGGTTCGACTGCTCGGCAGCTGACACCGGGCACGCTTCGTCCCCGCGCTGGTCGCCTGGCCAGGAACCGGGGTGCTGAGAGACCCACGACACGTCAGGGTCGCGCGCGAAAGGGCGTCGACCCCACCCCCGCCTGGTTGCCCTGTCGACCTGACGGCCGGTCCCGGAACCTCGGTAAAGTCGGTGCGTGGAACCGATGGAGGGACTCTTCCTTGGCGTGACGCTTCTGCTGCTCGCCATCGTTTTCCAGACGATGAACCGGCAGGTGCAAGCGGGGGACCTGAGCAACAACGGGGTGTTCGGCATTCGCACCAAGGCCACCCGCAGCTCGGACGCCGCCTGGCAGGCCGGACACCTCGCGGCGGTCCCGGCGATCAGGGTCGCCTACCGGTTGGCGTACGCGTGGTTCGCCCTGGTCCTGGTGCTTGCCGTCGTTCTGCAGGTGACCGTCAAGCAGAGCCCACTCCCCTTCGTGGTAGCGGCGGTCGGGCTCGTGATCGTCCTCGGCATCTCGCTGAGGGCGGCAGTCACGGCGGACAGGGCCGCCAGGCAGGTGCGCTCGGACGCCGGCTAGGGCTCGTCTGCTACTCCGTGGCACCGGTCCTGTCCGACCGCTGCCTCGCGCTGCGACACTGCCGCCGTGGCCACCCTCCCCGACCTTGACCCTGGGCCCTGCCAGCTTTGCGGCGATGAGTCCTGGCGGGTGGAACGAGCGGGGCTCGTGGCGGGGGCGACACGGTGGCTTCAGTCGGGTGGGCCCTGGCGGCCGTCGCGGTCGGTCTGCCGCGTCTGCGGTGCGCCCGGTCCGCGGGCCGGCTGGTTCGTGCGCTGGGGCGGTGACGACCGGCTGCGCGTGACCCTGCCCGGCCGCGTCCTTCGGTCTCTCGCGCGGACGATCGCCGCGGAGCGATCGGCGGTGCCCGCACCGTGGCTGTACCTCGCGTCCGCGGCGGGCGGAGCCAGCGTCGGTGCGGGAGCGGCAGTGGCGAGCCGGTCGGGTCGACCCTTGCTCGCCAGCTCGGTCGGAGCGTCATTGGGCGGGTTCACGTGCTGGTCGGTGTTCGCGGCGACGGCGCTGCGGCAACCCTCGACGTGGTTCGAGCTGCGGGCGGCGGTCCTGCAGGAGGTGGCGCCGCGAAGGGCCCATGACCTGCGTGCTGCCCGCGACGACGCCGTCGCGCGCAGCGCCTCGTTCCCGGTGTACGGCCTGGCGCACTGGGACGGCGCACGCATGCTCGCCGGCCACAGCTGGGAGGACTCGCCGCCCCGGGTGACGTCCGTGGCCCTGGGCCACGGCGACGTCTCCGGACGGTCCGGGCCGTGGGTAGTGGTCGACACGGCCGAGCGGGACCGTAGCGACCAGCACCGGGACGACGCTCTGGCCGACGGCCTGTGGGACGACGCCGCCATCGCGCACGACGTCGACCTGTCCGGACTGGACGACACCGCGCTGGTCGCGCACCTGCGGGACATCCGGAAGGCACGCGCTGCACGGCCCCAGCCGCGCTGGCACCAGGGTGCGCTGCTCGTCGACGGGCAGAGCGTCTCGGTCCGCTGGGCCGCCGACGGGGCGCACTGGGTCGCCCACGTGCTGCTCGGGGACCTGAGCGTCGCGGTGCGCGCGTCCGGTGTGCCGCTCGAGGACGCCGGTCTGGTCGTGATGCATGACCTCGACGCCTACGCCAGCTTCTCGCTGTGACGGGTCCGGCCGTCGCCGCGACGACGACCCTGCGCCTGTCGGGCCCCACGGGCTGGGAACCGGCGTGGCGGCGCTCGCCCTGACCGTGGACGCCCCGCAGACGCAGGTCGTCGACCTCGACCTCGCGAACAACACCTGGACGAAGCAGGCCGCGGTCTTCCACCCCGCCCCTTTCCGTGGGTCGGTGATCGTGTCGGTCGTCATCACCTCCGGCCTGCCCCCGTACGTCTACGACCGCCTCCAGCCCGTCGGCCCGTCTTCGAGCGCCTCGGACGTCAGCCGGGCTGCTAGAACGGCCTGGGCTCGGGGGGTGGGGGCTACGTTCTGGTCATGGCCCGCCTCCCGCTCGTGGACTCTGACGTCGACCCCGAGACGCCGGAGGCGCCCGCGCCGGGCTGCCCGCCGGTGCCGGAGTCCTGATGGACTACTCCGAGGCTGTCGCAGCCTTCTTCGCCCCGCGTCCGGACGGCACTCCGCTCCCGGCCGCGGTCACCGAGGGGAGCCCCGCCCGGCGGCTCCGCGACGCCTGCGAGCCAGTCGGCATGCATGCCGTGTGGAGTCCCGGGACCAACGAGGCGCTGGCCGCGCTGGGGCTTGACTTCCTCACCTCCTACGTCGGCGGCCGGGCGGCGTCGCTCGGCGAGCCGGTGGGGTCCGTCGTCGCCTCCGCGTTCGCCTGGTTCGAGCCGGGCCTGGTGGCGGGCCTGTACGAAGCGGCCCGCGGGACCGTGGCGCGGGAGCACTTGGTCGCGGCGCGCGCCGCCGCAACCACCGACAGCTTGCGGGCCGTGCTGGCCGGCGACGACCCGACGGAGGTGGCGGATCTGCTGGCCGACGCGGTCGAGCCGGCCGAGGGCACCGGCCGGCCGCTGTTCAGCGGGCTGCGCGAGAGCGGCCGACCGAGCGACCCGGTGCAGCGGCTGTGGTGGGCGTGCGACCTCGTCCGCGAGCACCGCGGTGACAGCCATGTCGCGGCCGCGACCGCAGCCGGGATCGACCCGGTCGAGATGAACGTGTTGACCGAGCTGTGGATCGGGATGCCGCTGCTGTCCTACACCGGCACCCGGGGCTGGTCGCCCGAGCTGATGGACGCCGCGGTCGCCAGGCTGGAGCAGCGCGGCTGGCTGAGCGCAGGACAGCTCACCGACGAGGGACGGTCGGCTCGTGCGGTCCTCGAGGAGCGCACCGACGCGCAGGAGCAGCCGATCCTGGACGCTCTCGGCGACCGGCTCGAGTGGGTCTGCGGACAGCTCGACGCGTGGGGCACCCGGTGCATCACGGCCGGCGGCTTCCCGGCTGACATCCTCAAGCGCGCGGCCGGCTGACCTGCCGGCAGGATCGCTGCTGAATAACAACCCTGGCTGCTCCGGCCCGACTCAGATGTGACGGCACCCCTTGCAGGCACCGGACCAGCGCTTCGGCGCGCTGTACGAGGAGTGCCGTCGGCAGCCGCGTGCCTGATCAGGTCCGGGGCACCAGGTCCGGCACGAAGTGCTGCTCCTCCATCGGCGTTCGGACGTAACCGTCGCGGTCTGCCTCAGGACGGGGCGGCAGCTCGATCGGCTCTGGCGTGAGGTCCCCGTACGGCACCACCGACAACAGGTGCGAGATGACGTTCAGGCGCGCCCGCTTCTTCACCTCGGCGTCCACGACCCACCACGGCGCCTCGGGGATGTCGGTGGCGGCGAACATCGCGTCCTTGGCCTGGGAATAGTCACTCCACCGGTTGCGCGACTCGACGTCCATCGGCGACAGCTTCCACCGCTTGGCGGGGTCGGTGAGGCGGGCCTGGAAGCGACGTTCCTGCTCCTCGTCGCTGACCGAGAACCAGTACTTGACGACCTGGATGCCGGCCCGCACGAGCATCCGCTCGAGCTCGGGCGCCGAACGCAGAAACTCCTGGTACTGCTCGTCGGTGGCGAAGCCCATCACCCGTTCGACACCGGCGCGGTTGTACCAGGAACGGTCGAGCAGGACCATCTCTCCGGCTGCGGGCAGGTGGGCCACGTAGCGCTGGAAGTACCACTGCGTCTGCTCGCGCTCGGTCGGTGCGGCGAGCGCCACGACGCGCGCATACCGGGGGTTGAGACTCTCGGTGATGCGTTGGATGGCCCCGCCCTTGCCGGCGGCGTCGCGTCCTTCGAAGATGACCACGACCCGCAGGCCCCGGTCGCGGATCCACGCCTGCTGCTTGACCAGCTCGACCTGGAGGCGCGCGAGCTCGCGCTCGTAGTAGTGCTTGCCCACCTTGAGGTCGGATGCGGCTCTGCCCTTGGCGCCGGAGGTGCGGTCCATCGTCGCGGTCCCTTCTTCGAGCGTCGCCTGGGTGGTCAGCGACCACCTCGTGGGTGGGCCGGCGTCTCGGCGCAGGTCTGGCCTCCACGGTCGATCGCTGGCGAAACTACTCCCGGCCCCTCGACGGGCCGCACGTCACTGTGCCGCTGCGCCCGGGCGGCCGCCGTGGAGGAGCACCCACGCGGCGTACCCGAGAAACGCGAGCCCCCCGCCGGCGCCGGCTGCGGCGCTCGGCGCAAGGGCGCTCCCGAGCCCGAGGCCCACCGCAGCCACCGCGACCAGCGCGGTCAGCACGCCGGTCACGGCGAGGCCCCTCGCCTGGAAGATCCTGGCGAGGGGGACGAAGTGCACCCCGACGACGAACAGCGTCCAGGCTGCGTCGTACTCCGGGTGACCGACCGCGGCCAGGACCAGGTTCCCGCCGACGATCAGCGCCAGCTCCACCGACACGGTCAGCCAGTAGCCGCGGCGGACCGCAGGGTCCGCCATCGGTGAGTCGCCGGTCGTACGGCGACGGACCAGAACCACGACGAGGGCCACGAGCAGGAGCCCGCAGACCACGGATCCGGCAACGAGATAGGGCGCCCAGCCTGACGGCGGGTCCTGCTGCGCCCAGCCGAACCACGCGATCCCGGCGAAGGCCAGCACCGCCGCGCCGATCACCTCGCCCCGGTCCCACAGCGCATCAGCCGGTCGGACCGAGGGGGAACTCATGAAACCGCCAAGGGTAGTCGTCGATCACTGGCCTCGTCGCGCTCTTCACGGCCGCGCTCGCCGGCGACCGGTGCGGGAGGTCGCAGTGCTCAGGCTGCCGTAGGTCTGCACGCTCGGCTCAGGGTAGGACAGGGGCTGTCTGGATCAGAGGGCGTTGCGGCGCGTGCTGCCCGGCGACCCGGTCGGTGTTGCGGCCGGCAGCCTTGGCGGCGTAGAGCGCCCGATCGGCGCGCAGCAGCAGCGCGGCGGCCCCCGTGCCGTTGTCGGCGATCCCGGCCGAGAAGGTGACGCCGGGCTCGCGCATGGCCCAGTGACTGCGCAGCCGGGAAAGCACGGCCTGCGCCTGAGCCGACGTGGTGCCCGGCAGCAGCACCGCGAACTCCTCCCCGCCGTAGCGGGCCGGGAAGTCCTCGTCGCGCAGCCCGTCCCGCAGGGCCGCGCCGAACGCGGCCAGCACGCGGTCGCCCTCACCGTGCCCGTCGCGGTCGTTCAAGGCCTTGAAGTGGTCCAGGTCGCAGAGCAGCAAGGTGTCTCGCGAGGTGAGCGTCTCGAGCCGGAGGTCCAGCGCCCGGCGGTTCGCCAGCCCGGTCAGACCATCGGTGTAGGCAGCCGCTCGTAGTGCCTCGGTGAGCAGCCGCTGCCGCGCGGTCAGCCCGACCAGCAGCTGGCTCAGCAGCGCCCAGACCGCGCTGACGATGACGAACCGCACGCCGAAGCTGGCCGTCCACGACCCCAGTGCCACGGCGTACGCGCACGCTCCCGGTCCGAGCGTCAGCAGGTTGACCCGGGCCGACTGGGTGAGCCCGGTGTAGGTGAAGGTCAGGACGAACAGCGGGGCGTACGGCAGAGCCAGCCCAGGCTCAGCAGCGCCCACCACCACCACCGCGACCCAGACCAGCACCGGGAACACCAGCAGCGCGGTCCGCGGCAGCCGGTCCCAGCGGATCACCAGGCTGACGAGGAGCACGGCGGTCATCACGAACGTGAGCACGGCGAGCACCACGATCGCCTGTCGGTCAGGACGCAGCAGCGGAACGCTCAAGGTGACCACCGCGCCGGAGGCCATCAGCAGGCTCCGCCCAAGGCCCGGGGGTTCACGGTCGAAGGCTGCCCGCCAAGGCAGGGACGCGTCTGAGGCGCGCCGTCTGGCGCTCGTGCTCAGGGTGTTGGCCACGGTCCAGACGTCGGCAGCCCACGCCGATCCTTGAACCCGGCGCCGTCACGCTCGGTGCTCCAGGCCGCGTCAGACCTCGTCGTGTGCTCAGCCGACGGCAGTGCCGAACAGCGCGCCCACTCCGTACGTCACGGCAAGGCCTGCAGCACCGCCCAGGACGACGCGCATCACGGCCCGCGAGACGGAGGAGCCAGCGAAGCGCGCGCTGACCGTGCCGGTGAGCGCCAGGGCGGCGAGCACCGCCACGACGGTGAGCAGGACGCGCACGCCCGGGGCGGCGAGCACGATCGCCAGGAAGGGGAGCAGCGCACCGATCGTGAACGCAGCGGCGGAAGCGGCTGCGGCATGCCACGGGTTGCTGCGGTCGTCCGGGTCGAACCCGAGCTCGGCGTCGACGTGCGCCGCGAACGCGTCGTGCGCGGTCAGCTCGACAGCGACCTTGGCCGCGGTCTCGGCGGACAGGCCCTTGTGCCGGTAGATCGCGGTCAGCTCGGCCAGCTCGGCCTCGGGCTCCTCGATCAGCTCGAGCCGCTCCTTGGCGAACAGGGCGTCCTCGCTGTCACGCTGGCTGCTCACCGAGACGTACTCGCCGACCGCCATGGACACGGCCCCGGCCACCAGGCCCGCCAGGCCGGTCGTGAAGAGCGTCCCGCGGCCAGCTCCGGCAGCGGCGACGCCGACGACGAGGGCGGAGACGGACACGATGCCGTCGTTGGCGCCGAGAACTCCTGCGCGCAGCCAGGTGGCCCGCGCCACGAAGCCAGGGGCGTGCGGCTCGACGCCGTGCAGGGCTGGTGCAGTCATGGTGAAGACGGTGCCACGTTTCCTTGAACGGTTCCAGACAGGTCAACCTGCCCTCACCGTCGACAGGTCAGTTCGGTCGAACGGCGGACGCGTCCCCGGGGCCGCCGCGGGCGAGCCGCCGCAAGATCACCGGAGGGCCTGAACCAGCGGACGGCCGATCATCAGCTGCTGACTCGGCCATCCACTCCGTTGATCACGCAGACCGGGTCTCAGCTGCGCAGGCGACGCTGCTGCGGGGTCTCGCCGGTGTGCGCGGCGAAGGTGCGGGTGAACGACGGCTGGTCGTAGAAACCGGTGGCGTACGCCACCTCCGACAAGGGCAGCGTCGTCGTCGTCAGCAGCTGGCCCGCGTGGTCCAGCCGCGCCCGGAGAACCATCTGGCGGGGGGCGAGCCCGAAGACCCGCCGCACCTGTCGGGTCAGGACGGCCGGGCTGACACCGGCCGCCTCGGCCAGCTCGGCCACCGACGGCGGGTCGGCGAGCCGGGCGTGCACCAGCTCGACCACATCCGTCAGGGCGGTGAGGTCAGCGGTCTCCGGGGTCCGCAGGTCGCGCGACAGGCTCACCAGACCCACAACCTCACCGGCCGCCCGCACCGGCAGCTTGGTCGACACGTACCAGCCCGCCTCACCCGCACCACGCCGGATCAGCTCCAGCTCGTCCCGCAGCGGCCTTCCCGTGCGCAGGACCCGCGCGTCCTGCTCCTCGTAGCGCTGTGCCAGCGGCCCCACGAACAGGTCGGAGGCTCGCCGCCCGAGCACCGACCGACGGCTCCGCTCCCCCGTACGCCGGACGAAGGCGTCGTTGACGTGCGTGTAACGCCCCTCGAGATCCTTCGCGCAGAACATCGTCGTCGGCAGCTCCTCCATGAGAGCCACGAGCGCGCCGGCGAAGCCGTTGTCGAGGCCGGTCACGGCAGCCGCCCGGAACGTGCAAGACGGCAGCCGCTACGGAGAGGCAGAGTGCGACGCATGACGACCACCCTGCCCGAGACCGGCCCCGCCATGACGGACCAGCTCGTCGACGAGGCGGTCGCGCTCGCGCGTCGCTGGGACGAAGCCACCCGGGGCACCCAGACCCGCGCAGAGCGTCAGAGCTCCGGTCGGCTCGCCGCGCTGGTGAGCGACCCGGCCGGCCTCGAGCTGGCCGTGCGGTTCGTGGACCGGGTGGCCCGGCCGGAGGACCGCAAGGTCGCGGCGCGAGAGCTGGGCGGTCTGCTCACCAAGGACGCCAGCAGCTTCCTCGGCCCGGTCGACCGCACCCTCATGACGGTCGGGGCGCGCGTCGCCCCCCTGGTCCCCGACATCGCCGTGCCGGCAGCCCGGGTCCGGTTGCGTCAGCTCGTGGGCCACCTGGTCGGTGACGCCGAAGGACGAGGTCTGACCAAGGCGCTGGCCCGCACCCGCGCACAGGGCTTCACGGTCAACGTCAACCTGCTCGGCGAGGCCGTGCTGGGCGAGGCCGAGGCCGCCCGGCGGCTCCAGGGCATCCGCACCCTGATCGCCCGCCCGGACGTCGACTACGTCAGTGTCAAAGCCTCCGCCGTCGCCGCGCAGCTGTCGACCTGGGACCACGAGGGCAGCCGTCGGCGTCTGGTCGAGCGGCTGCTGCCGCTCCTGCAGGACGCCCGTGCCCACGGGGTGTTCGTCAACCTGGACATGGAGGAGTACCACGACCTCGATCTCACCGTCGCCGTGTTCTGCGAGCTGCTCGGCGAGCTGCCGGACCTGCACGCCGGGATCGTCCTGCAGGGTTACCTGCCCGACTCCGGACCGGCTCTGGACACGCTGACCGCGTTCGCCCGCACCCACCCGGCCGGCATCAAGGTGCGGCTCGTCAAGGGCGCGAACCTGGCGATGGAGCGAGTTGAGGCGGCGCTGCACGGTTGGCACCAGGCGCCGTACGGCGGCAAGCCCGAGGTCGACGCCAACTACGTCCGGCTGCTGCGCGACGCGCTCACCCCGGAGCGCACCGAGCACGTCCGGATCGGGGTGGCGAGCCACAACCTGTTCGACGTCGCGTACGCCCACCTGCTCTCTCAGCACCGCGGGGTGGCCGGGGCGCTCGACGTCGAGATGCTGCAGGGCATGGCGCCTGCGCAGGCGCGCGCGGTCAAGGCCGACGTCGGTCGGGTCGTGCTCTACGCCCCCGTGGTGGCGCGCGACGACTTCGACGTCGCCGTCTCCTACCTCGTGCGCCGCCTCGAGGAGAACGCTGCCCCGGAGAACTTCCTGCACGACCTGTTCGCCGACGGCCTCGACGGGCAGGAGCAGGCCTTTCGCGCATCCGTGCGCGATCACACCGCTCCGTCGAAGGACTCCCGCCGGCTGAGCCTTCCCCCGGCTGTCGGCACGGGCTTCGAGAACGCCTCCGACAGCGACGCCGCGCTTCCCGCCACCCGTGCCTGGGCCGCCGCGGCGCTGACCACCGACCCCGGCCCGCTCGAGACCCCCGAGCTCGCGTCCTTCGAGGAGGTCGACGCCACGGTCGCCCGCGCTCTCGCCGCAGGCTCCTCGCTGACCGATCCTGCAGTGCGCGCCCGCTTGCTGCACGCCGTCGGCGACCGGCTCGCCGGGATGCGTCCCGAGCTGGTCAGCGTGATGGCGCACGAGGCCGGCAAGACCGTGGCCGAGGCGGACCCGGAGATCAGCGAGGCCATCGACTTCGCGCACTACTACGCTTTCCGGGCGCTGGACGTCGTGCCGGGTGCGGTCGCCTCCCCCGTACGGTGCACGCTCGTCACCCCGCCCTGGAACTTCCCCGTAGCCATCGCGCTCGGCGGGGCGCTGGCCGCGGTCGCTGCCGGCTCCCCCGCGCTGCTCAAGCCGCCACCGCAGACCCCACGCTGCCTCGAGGTGACGATGCGCGCGGTCACCGGCGCGCTGGCTGACCTCGAGCTGCCGGCCGACGTCGTGCAGCTGGTCCGGGTGCCCGAGAACGAGGTCGGGCAGCACCTGGTCACGCACCCGCAGATCGACCGGGTCATCCTCACCGGGGCGCTGGAGACCGCCGAGCTGTTCACCTCCTGGCGCGCCGACCTCCCGCTGCTCGCCGAGACGTCCGGCAAGAACGCCCTCGTCGTCACGGCCTCGGCCGACCTCGACCTCGCTGTGGCGGACGTCGTGAAGTCGGCGTTCGGTCATGCCGGGCAGAAGTGCTCGGCCGCCAGCCTGCTGATCCTGGTCGGCTCGGTCGCCACCTCCGACCGGTTCCTGCGTCAGCTCGTCGACGCCGTGCAGTCCCTGGTCGTCGGTCCGGGCACCGACCTCGCCACCACCGTCGGCCCGCTGGTCGAGGAGCCGGGCGACAAGCTGCTCCGGGCGCTGACCCAGCTGGACCCCGGCGAGTCCTGGCTCGTGCAGCCGCAGCGCCTCGGGGACCGGACGTGGTCGCCGGGGATCCGTGCCGGCGTCAAGCCCGGCTCCTGGTTCCACCGCACCGAGTGTTTCGGCCCGGTGCTGGGCGTCATGGTCGCCAAGGACCTCGACGAGGCACTGACCTTCCAGAACGCCACCGCGTACGGCCTGACCGGCGGGCTCCACAGCCTCCACGAGGGCGAGATCGACCAGTGGCTCTCAGAGGTCGAGGTCGGCAACGCGTACGTCAACCGCGGCACCACCGGGGCGATCGTGCGGCGGCAGAGCTTCGGCGGTTGGAAGGCCTCGGCCATCGGTCCGGGTGCCAAGGCGGGCGGACCGCACTACGTGGCGCAGCTGGCCGACTGGGCGGACAGCCCGGACGTCCCGGCCGCCGACCAGGGCTGGCTGGCCTGGGCCCGTGCTGACGACGCCCGTGCGTGGGCGCAGCAGTTCTCGGTCGAGCACGACCCGTCGGCGCTCGGCGTCGAGACCAACGTGTTCCGCTACCGGCCGATCGAGCACCTGTGGGTGCGGGTCGCCGCCGACGCCCCGGAGCGGGAGGTCCAGCGGGTCCTCTCGGCCGCATCGACAGCGGGCGTACGCACCACGGTCCGCCGCGACGACGCCTTCGAGTCCGAGGTCGCTGCGGGTCGGGTCACCGGTCGCGTCCGGGTGATCGGCACCGTCCCGGGTCTGCGCGCGGCGGCCGCAGGGCACCTCGGCACGGTCACCGTGCTGGACCACCCGGTCCTCGCCAGCGGGGAGCGCGAGCTGCTCACCGTGCTGCGCGAGCAGGCCATCAGCCGGACCATGCACCGCTACGGCCACCTGCCGCCCGCGCCCGCTTCACGCTGACGACATGAGCGGGTCAATCTTCGAGCAGTGGTGATCTTCGAGCCGAAACGCCGGCCAAGATCACCACTTTTCGCGAGCCTTCGGGCGGGTGAGCGCGCCACCGGATGCCCGCGAGGGGTTGTCCACAGGGTCGGTCACAGGGACCCGCCGAGGGCCTAGCGTCGGTGATCGTTTCCGAGGAGGTGCTGCGTGCGGTTGTCGGTGACCGTCGTGCCCGCTCCAGGACCCGGGGCGATGGACGTGGCGATCGAGGTCGACGACGGCTGCACGGTCGCTCAGCTCGGCGAGGCCCTCGAGGCGCAGATGCCCCACCAGGCCGCGGGCCCGGCAGCACCACCGGGCCTGCACCGGCCTCTCGACGGTCTGGAGTGGTGGCTAGAAGGGCAGAGCCTGCCTCTGGGCGCTGCCCTCGTGGACACCGGGCTGCGCGACGGGGTCGTCCTGCACCGCGGCACGCCGGGTCCGCCGCGGGACGACGGCACCGGGCTCGCGGTCCACGTGGTGGCCGGCCCTGATGCCGGCCTCGTCCTGCCGGTCCCGGACAACGGGTTCCTCGGCCGAGACAGCGGACTGACCGACCTCGACGTGTCCCGGCGGCACCTGCGGGTGCACCCGGACGGGCGGGTCGCGGACGCGGGCTCGACCAACGGGACCTGGCTCGACGGACAGACGCTCACCGTGCCCGCGCCGTGGGGCGAGGCCCTGATCCGGGCAGGACACACGGTGCTCGCGCTACGGACCACGGACACACCCGACACGGCGGTGCGGTCCGACGGTGCCTTCAACCGCCCTCCACGCCTGCCTCCGCCACCGGTCGAGGTCGTGGTGAAGCTGCCGAAGCCGCCGGTGGAACCTGAGTCGCGCAGCCTGCCGGTGGTCGCGATCCTCGCCCCACTGCTCGTCGGCGCCGGCATGGCGTTCGTGCTGGGCCCACGGTTCCTGCTGTTCGCCGTGCTGAGCCCGGTGATGCTGGTCGGCAACTTCGTCAGCGACCGTCGACGGGGCAGGCAGTCGGCGCGGCGCCGGACCGCCGAGCACGAGACCGCGACCAGGGCCGCGATCCTGCGGTATGAGCAGGCCTGCGCGAACGAGGTTCGCCGGCGTCGCGCCGACGACCCCGACCCTGCTCTCGTGCGCCAGATCGCCGTGGGACCGAGGGCACGGCTGTGGGAGCGACGGCGAGGCGACCCCGATGCGCTCCAGGTCGCCCTCGGGCTGGCCGGGCTGCCGCTGCAGGCTCGGCTCGTCCCACCCGAGGACCAGTACGCGGCGCCCACCGAGCCTCCCCACGCCCCTGGACTGCCGGTGGTCGTGCCGCTGCGCGACATCGGCGTCCTCGGCGTCACCGGCGAGCCGAGCGGGACGCGCGCCCACGCGCGGTGGCTCGTCGCCCAGCTGTGCGTTCTCCACAGCCCCCGCGACCTCTCCGTCGTGGTCCTCACCGACTCCGGTGCCTGCGCCGACTGGGACTGGCTTCGCTGGCTCCCGCACGCCCGGGCGCCCGGGGTCGGCAACGACAGCCTTACGACGGCCCAGCGCGTCGCCGAGCTGGCCGAGCTGCTCGGCGAGCGGACCGGCGCAGAGAACGGGACGTCCTTCCCTTACGTGGTGGTGGTGCTCGACGGGGCCTGCGCGCTGCGCGAGCTGCCGGGCGTGAGCGCCCTGCTCCGTGACGGTCCCGCGCTCGGGATCGTCACGGTGTGCCTGGAGACCGAGCAGCGGCTGCTGCCCGAGGAGTGCCGGGCCACGCTGTCGCTGCCCGAACGCACGCTCCACCGGGCACTGCACCCGAGCGTTCACGGCATCGACCCCCAACCGGTGACCGCAGCCTGGGCGGCTGAGGTCGCCCGGGCGCTCGCGCCGTTGCGTGACGTCACGCCGGTCCCGGGCACGTCGCTGCCGGGCAGCGCGCGGCTGCTGGACCTGCTCGGTCTCACCCCGACGGCGGACGCCATCCTCGCCCGGTGGCAGGCGCCGCCCAGCACCCGGGTGGTGCTCGGCGCCGGCCCCGACGGGCCGGTCGTCGTCGACCTGGCCCACGACGGTCCGCACGGGTTGATCGCGGGGACGACCGGGTCCGGCAAGTCCGAGCTGTTGCAGACCGTGGTCGCCTCGCTGGCCGTCGCGAACCCGCCCGAGGCGCTGCACCTGCTGCTCGTCGACTACAAGGGCGGCAGCGCGTTCAAGGACTGCGTCCGTCTGCCGCACGTCGTCGGGATGGTCACCGACCTGGACAGCCAGCTCGTGGCCCGGGCGCTGACGTCGCTGACCGCCGAGCTGCGGCGGCGCGAGCACCAGCTGGCCGCTGCTGGGCACAAGGACCTCGAGGACCACGTGACGGCGGGCGGTTCGATGGCCCGCCTCGTGCTGGTGATCGACGAGTTCGCCTCCCTCGCCCGAGAGCTGCCGGACTTCGTGACCGGGCTGGTGAGCATCGCCCAGCGCGGGCGGTCGCTCGGCATCCACCTGCTGCTCGCGACGCAGCGGCCGAGCGGCGCCGTGTCACCGGAGATCCGCGCCAACACCGACCTGCGGATCGCGCTGCGGGTCACCGATCCGTCGGAGAGCAGCGACGTGCTCGACGCACCGGACGCGGCGAGGATCGACCGCGCCGCCCCTGGCCGGGGTTTCGTACGGCTGGCGCACGGATCGCTGGTGCCCTTCCAGGCAGGCCGGGTGGGCGGTCGACGACCGGGCGCGACCGGCCGTCGCGCACCCTTCGTACGCCAGGTCGGCTGGGCGGGGCTCGGCTACCCGAGGCCGTCCCGGCCGGACGCTCCCGAAGCGGAAGAGACCGACCTCTCCGCGCTGGTCGACGCTGTCGTCCAGGCGGCAGGGACCCGTCGGCAGCGGTCACCGTGGCTCCCGCCGCTGCCCGAGACGCTGCTGATGGCCGAGCTCCCACCCGGCGCGTGGGGGCTGCAGGACCTCCCCGCGACCCAGTCGCAGGAACCCGTACGGTTCGACCTGGACACGGCTGGTCACCTGCTGGTGCTGGGCGGGGCTCGCAGCGGGCGCTCACAGCTGCTGCGCAGCCTCACCGGCGCCTTGGTCTCCGAGCACGGGCCGGACGCGCTGCACCTGTATGCGCTCGACTGCGGCAACGGGGCGCTCGCCGTGCTCGAGACGCTTCCCCACCACGGCGCCGTCGTCTCCCGGACGGAGCCCGAACGGGCCGGCCGCCTGCTCCGCCGGCTCGTCGCCGAGGTCGGCCGTCGTCAGCAGCTGCTGGCCGCCGGTGGACACGCC
>JBBSTR010000051.1:0-17585 GCA_038235705.1 Mycobacteriales bacterium | reverse complement strand
GCGACCCCGGTGTCCACGAGCAGCCGCAGGCCAGCGCGTGGATCGGACCCGAGCAGCAGCTTGGACAGCTCCTCCTTGATCCGTTCACGCGTGATGATCTCCATGCGGTCGGCCATCGTCGTCATCGCCGCCACGACCCCGGGAGCGACCGCGAGCCCGAGCTGCGACACGAACCGGGCAGCGCGAAGCATCCGGAGCGGGTCGTCGCCGAAGCTGAGCTCGGGGGCGCCGGGCGTACGCAGGACGCCTGCGGCTAGGTCGGCGAGCCCGCCGTACGGGTCGACGAAGGCCCCCGGCTCGGTCCACCCGGGCACGGCGACGGCCATGGCGTTGACGGTGAAGTCGCGGCGCAGCAGGTCGTCGGTGAGCGAGTCGCCGTAGGTGACGGTGGGGTTGCGCGAGCTGCGGTCGTACGCCTCGGCCCGCCAGGTGGTGATCTCGACCCGCATCCCGCGGTGCTGCAGCCCGACCGTGCCGAACGCCAGCCCGGTGTCCCAGGTGGCCTCGGCGTAACCGTCGACGAGTCGCTGCACGGTCTCGGGACGGGCGTCGGTCGTCAGGTCGAGGTCGTCGACCTCGCGGCCGAGCAGAGCGTCGCGGACCGGGCCGCCGACCAGGTGCAGCGTGTGGCCCGCGGCGGCGAACCGCTCGCCGAGCGGGACGAGGACGGGCTCGAGCGCGCGCAGGGCCTTGAGTGCGTGCGCCTGGAGCACGACGGGGTCGACGGTGGTCACGCGTCCACGCTAGGGGCGACCACCGCCGCAGGCGGCTGGCGCGACACGTGCGGCGAGGCGCAGGCGGCAGGTCGACGGGGCCGCCGTACCCTGCACAGGTGCCCCCTGTGCCCTCGTCGCCCGCCCGGCGGCCCGGGGTCGCGCGCATGCGGCGCGTCGACGAGACCAGCGCCGGAGGCCTGGTGCTCGACCGGGTCAGCCAGCAGGCGCGGGGGGCACTGATCGGCCGGCTGGACCGCCGAGGTCGCCTGCTGTGGTCGCTGCCGAAGGGGCACGTCGAGCAGGGCGAGAGCGACGAGCAGACCGCGGTCCGCGAGGTCCACGAGGAGACCGGCATCCGCGGGGCCGTGCGCGGCAAGCTCGGCACCATCGACTTCTGGTTCGTGGCCGAGGGGCGGCGGGTGCACAAGACGGTGCACCACTTCCTGCTCGTCGTGGTCGACGAGACCAGCGGGCTGACGCTGTCGGACGCCGACATCGAGGTCTCCGAGGTCGCCTGGGTGCCGCTGGTCCAGGTGTCGACCTGGTTGGCGTACGCCGACGAGCGTCGCCTGGTCGCGCGGGTCCCCGAGCTGTTGAGCCGTCCGGCGTGAGGCGGTTGTCGTCAGGACTGCTGGCCGGGCTGACCCTGGCGGCGGTTCTCGCGGCGTCCGTTCCGCCCGCCGTCGCGGCCGCAGCAGAGCCGCAGGCGACCCTGACGGTCACCGACCTGCGGCCCCAGGTGCTCACGCAGGGTGGCACCCTGCAGGTGCTCGGGACCCTGCGCAACGACGGACCAGACCCGCTGACCGCGCTCACGGTCGACGTGCGGGTCGGCGCACGGGTCGACTCGCGCAACGTGCTGCGCCGACAGGACAGCAGCACTCCGTCCACGACCCTGCGGGCGACGCTGCCGCTGGACGGCGACCTGGAGCCGGGAGGCACCCGGCCGGTCGACCTGCGTACCCCCGTGGACGACCTAAGGCTGCGCGGAGACGGCGTCTACCCGCTGGTCCTGACCGTCCGGGCGCGCGCGGTCGGGACGGCGGGTCCGGGCCAGCGCGAGGACGCCGGGTCGGTCCGCACCGACGTCCCCTGGTTCGCGACGACCAGCGACCTCGACCCGCTCCGGGTCGCCTGGGTGGTGCCGCTGGTCGACCAGCCCCGGGTGGCCCCGGACGGGATCTTCACCGACGACGAGCTGGCCACCTCGCTCGCCCCGTCCGGCCGGCTCGGGCGCCTGCTGGCCGGTGCCCGGGCCGGCGAGACCGGCACCTGCGCGACCCCGGCGGACCCGGCCGCGGACCAGCCCCCTGCCTCGGTCCAGCCCCCGGCCGCGGCTCAGCCCCCGGACCCGCTGCCGCCGTGCGACCCCGTCCCGGTGACCTACGCCGTCGACCCGGACCTCCTGGCGACCGCCGAGGCGATGACAGGGTCCTACCAGGTGCGCCGTGGCAACGACACGGTCCCCGGCACCGGTCAGCAGGTTGCCGCCGCCTGGCTGGGACAGCTGCGTGAGGCGGTCAAGCAGGCCGGGGTGATCGCCCTGCCGTACGCGGACGTGGACGCCACCGCGATGACCCGGGGCGGGCTGTCGGCCGAGATCGGGATGGCGCGCGACGTGGGTCGCCGGGTCGTCACGGACGTGCTCAGCACCGACCCGCTCGCCACCGTCGTGCTGCCGCCGCCCGGCCCGGTCAGCGACGCGGCGCTCGCGGCCCTGGCCACCCCGCAGACCCGGGCAGTCGTGCTGGACCCGTCCGCCCTGCTCCCGGACGTCAGCACGGTGACCCGGGGGGCGCGCGCCAGCCTGCCCTCGACGGCCGCGTCGGGTCCGCTCACGGGGCTGGTGCTCGACTCCGGGCTGAGCTCGCTCCTGCAGGTGCCGGGCCAGCCCGCTCTGGTGGCGCAGCGGTTCCTCGTCGAGGCGGCCGCCACCGCCTTCGAGACGCCGAGCGTCGGGCGCACGCTGCTCGTGGTCCCCGAGCGCCACGCCGACCTGGACCCGGCCGTGCTCGCCGCCGCGGTCCGCCAGACCGGACAGGTCCCGTGGGCGTGCGGCGTGAGCCTCGCGCAGGTGGTCGCCGGCAACGAGAGCTGCCCGGGGGCGGCGGTCCCGGACCACGGCATGGAGCGCCAGGGCGAGCTGGTCCCCGCCTACCCACGGAGCGACCGGGGGGACACCGGCCCGCGGCTTGACGCGCTGGGCCGGGTCGTCGTGACACCGCGGCCGCTGCCGGTGGCGACGGTGGAGCGCACGGCGAGCGTCGACCGGCGGCTGGAGCAGTTCACCGAGGCGGTCCTGGTCGGCGGGACGCAGGCGAGCCAGGACCTGCGCGACCGTTACGACCGTGCCGTGCTGCGGACGCTGTCGACAAGCTGGCGCGACGACCCGGCGCCCGGCCTGCAGCTGACCCAGCTGCTGGAGCAGTCCGTGCAGGGCCTGTTCGGTGCCGTCCGGCTGTCGACCCAGCCGGTCACGCTCACCTCGCGCAGCTCACGCCTGGACTACTCGATCACCAACACGCTGAACCAGCCGGTGACCGTCCAGGTCTCCTTCACCCACCCGCGCCTGGTGACCGCGCCGAGCCAGGTCCAGACCGTGCCGGCGGGGAGCCAGGTGCCGTTCACGGTCTCCACCGAGGCGCTCACGAGCGGGCGGTTCAAGGTCAGCGCCCAGCTGGAGGACCGCAACGGAGCGCCGATCGCGCCGCCTCAGGACTTCAACGTGCGATCCACCCGGTACGGCTCGCTCGCGCTCGGGGTCACCGGGATCGCGGCGGCGGTCCTGCTGGTGGCCGCAGGCGTACGGCTGACCCGGCGCGCGATGCGGGCCCGGCGACCGGTTGCACGCGACGGGGCGTCTGCGTGACGAGCCTGCTGCGCTCGACCCGCACGATGGCGATCGGCACGGTCGCCTCCCGCGGGACCGGGTTCTTGCGCACCCTCGTGATCGCCACGGTGCTCGGCGTCGCCGCGGTCGGCACCGCGTTCAACGTCGCCAACACGGCGCCGAACATCGTGTACGAGCTGCTGCTCGGCGGGGTGCTGTCCTCGGTCGTCGTGCCGCTGCTGGTCCGGGCGGCGAAGAACGACAGCGACGGAGGGGAGGCGTACGCGCAGCGACTGCTGTCGCTCGCCGTCCTCGTCCTGGGCGGTGCGGCCCTGCTGCTCGTGCTCCTGGCTCCCGCAGTCGTCGACGTCTACCTCGACGCGGACGCCGACCCAGCGACCCGCGACCTGGCGATCGTGTTCGCCCGGTTCTTCCTGCCGCAGGTGCTCTTCTACGGCGCCGGCGCCGTGATGGGCGCCTACCTCAACACCCGCGGACGCTTCGGGCCGCCGATGTGGGCACCGGTGCTCAACAACGTCGTCGTCATCGTCACCGGGCTGGTGTTCCTGCTGCTGCCCGGGCCGACGAAGCTGACCGCCGGCTCCATCACCGACATGCAGATCACCGTCCTCGGGATCGGCGTCACGCTTGGGATCGTGGCCCAGACCGCGGCGCTGGTGCCGGCGCTGCGGCAGACCGGGTTCCGGTTCGTCCCGCGGCTCGACCTTCGCGGGTCCGGGCTCGGCCATGCGGCGAAGCTGGCCCGGTGGGTCTTCCTCCTGGTGGTCGCGCAGCAGGCGGCGCTGATCGTGGTCATCAAGCTGACGACCAAGGCCGGCAGCGAGGTGGCCGGTCGCGGCTACCCGTCCTACGTCTATGCGTTCACGCTCTGGCAGCTGCCGTACGCGATCGTCGCAGTCAGTGTCATCACCGCGCTGCTGCCACGGATGAGCCGTGCCGCTGCCGACGAGGCGCCGGCTCGGCTGCGCGCGATCCTCGACGGCGGGCTGCGCGCCGTGCTGGTCGTCATGGTCCCGGCGGCCGTCGCCTTCGTGGTGCTCGGCCCGTCGATCGCCACGCTGGTCTTCAACCACCGCGAGATCAGCCTGTCCGAGGCCCGGTTCATCGGGGTGCTCCTGGCGGTCTTCGCCTTCGGCCTGGTGCCGTTCAGCACCTACCAGCTGCAGATGCGGGCGTTCTTCGCGCAGCAGGACACCCGTACACCGGCGCTGGTCTCGGTCGTCGTCAGCGTCACGATGGTGGTCGCCGACGTGATCCTGTACGCGGCACTGCCCGCCGACCTCAAGGTGGCCGGGCTCGCGGCAGGCCAGGCGCTGTCGTACGTCGTCGGGGTGGTCCTCGTCTCGCGCCTGCTGGTCCGACGTACCGGTCCGGGCCGAGGTCGGGTGCTGCAGGTCGCTGCCCGGTGCCTGGCCGCGGTGCTCCCGGGTGCGCTGGTCGCCGTCCTCGTCCTGCTCGGGGTGCAGGCCCTGCTCGGGCAGGGTTTCCTGGGTGCGCTGGTGGCTGTGGTCCTCTGCGGCGCCGTGCTGGCCGGTGGTTACGTCGCGCTGCTCACCCGCATGCGGGTGCCCGAGGTGGACCGGTTGCTCAGCCTCGTGCCCGGGCTGCCCCGTCGCGACCTGGGCCGGACCGACGGGTGACCACGATCAGCGCGCGGGACCTGCTGGTCGAGGGTGACCTGCTGGCCGGTCGCTACCGGTTGCAGCGACCGCTGACGCCGCCGGGGGCGGAGGTGTCGACCTGGCTGGCCTACGACGAGACGCTGGCCAGGCCGGTCGCCATGCGGGCGTGCGCCGCCCGTGACCCCCGGTCCGGGCCGCTGCTCGCCGCCGCGGCCCGGGTCGGCGCGGTCGAGGCGCGTCGGCTCACCCGGGTCTTCGACGCCGCCACCGAGTCGCGCCCCGACCGGGCGTGGGTGGCCTACACGATCCGGGAGTGGGTCGAGGGCCAGCCGGTCGACGAGGTCGTCGGCAACGACCCGCTGCTGCCCGCGCAGGCGCTCGCGCTCGCGCTCGACGCGGCCGCCGGGCTCGTCGCGCTGCACGCGGGCGGGCTCGTCCACGGGGCCGTGCACCCCGGCAACGTGCTCGTCGACGAACTGGGCCGGGCGCGGCTGTCCGACGCCGGCCTCGCCCGCGCCGCGGCGACCGCCTTCGTCGCCCCCGCAGCCGGCGGGGGCCGTGACCGTGAGGCCAGCCGCGGTGCAGCGGACCGTGAGCGCGACGTCCGTGACCTCGCCTGCGTGCTGCACGCGCTGGTCACGGCCCGCTGGCCGGTCGGGGCGTCCGCGCAGCCGGCAGGCCGGATCCCCGCCGGGCCGCCGGAGTATGCGAGCCCCCGCCAGGTCCGGGCCGGCGTGCCGCGGGCGCTCGACTCGGTCGTGCTGCGGGTCCTCGAGCCGGGACGTCGACCGTCAGAGCCGGCCGTCCGCACCGCCCCGCAGCTGCTGGCCGCGCTCGAGCGGGCCGCGGACGAGGTCGGCCGGGAGAGCCGCCTCGCCCAGCCCGCCGGGCCGCGGAGGCGGGGCATCGCACGACGGCTCGCCCCGTACGTCCTGGTGCTGGCGCTGCTCGGTGCGGTCGGGGTGGTCGCCTACGGCGCCGGCGTGCAGGTCGGCGAGATCCCGGTGTCCTCGGCCGGTCAGAGCTTCGACGCGCCGCCGCCGGTCGCGCCGGGCGCGGCTGCCCTCGCCCGGGTCGACCTGCAGGCGGCCGGCGTCACGATTACCGACTACGACCCCTACGGCGCGACCGAGAACCGCGACAAGGTCGGCAACGCCTACGACGGCGAGACGTCGACGGCTTGGGTCACCGAGTCCTACAAGACCGCGAGCTTCGGCGGGCTCAAGCCGGGGGTCGGGCTGCTCGTCGACCTCGGCACCCCGACCAGCATCAGCCGGGTGGACCTCGACGTCACGGCGCCCGGCGGCCGGTACGTGCTGCGGGCCGGTGACGCGCTCGGGGAGAACGAGAAGGCGCTCGCCGAGGTGGCGTCCGGCGACGCGCCGGACGGCTCGGCGCAGCTCACCCCCTCCACGCCGACGGTCGCGCGCTACTGGCTGGTGTGGATCACGTCGCTCCCGGCCAGCAACGGGACCTTCCGCGCGGGGATCGACGAGATGGCCTTCTTCCGCCGCTGAACCGCGCCCGCCGCCCCGTGCCTGACCGGGTACGGGGCAGACTGGTCTCGTGCTGCACGCTCACACCCCCGACCAGGTGCGCGCCGCCGAGGCGCCGCTGCTGGCCCGCCTCCCGAGCGGCACGCTGATGCAGCGCGCCGCGTACGGGCTGGCGCAGCACTGCCTGACCGAGCTGCGCGACCGGACCGGCGGGACGTACGGGCGTCACGTCCGGCTGCTGGTCGGTGGCGGCGACAACGGCGCCGACGCGCTCTGGGCCGGCGTCCAGCTGCTCCGCCGGGGCGTTCGGGTCAGTGCCCTGCTCGCGAAGGACCCCCGACCCGACGCGCTGGCCGCGTTCCGCCGGGCCGGCGGGCTCCAGCACGGGGACCCCGACCTGACCGTCGACGGGCTCGTCGGCATCGGCGGCCACGGACCGCTGCGGGCAGAGCTGGCCACGATCCTGCACGACGTGCGAGGACCGGTCGTCGCGGTCGACGTCCCCAGCGGGGTCGACGCCGCGACCGGCGAGGTCGCCGGCGAGGCGGTGCGCGCAGTCAGGACGGTCTGCTTCGGCACGTACAAGACGGGCGTGCTGGTCGGCGACGGCGCCCGGTGCGCCGGCCGGGTCGTGCTGGTCGAGATCGGCCTGGACGCCGGCAGCCCCGACGTGGAGGCGCTCGAGGACGACGACGTGCGGTGCCTGCTGCCCGAGGCGCAGGCGCCGGCGGACAAGTACACCCGCGGCGTGGTCGGGATCGCCGCGGGCAGCAGCGACTACACCGGGGCGGGCGTGCTCGCCACCACTGCGGCGGTGCGCGCAGGCGCAGGGATGGTGCGCTTCGCGGGGGTCGAGAACGTCGCCCAGCTGGTCAGGGCAGCCCGGCCCGAGGCGGTCGTGACGACCGTCGAGCACGGCGACGGGCAGGCGACCGTCGACGTCGGGAGGGTGCAGGCGTGGGTGCTCGGCCCCGGGCTCGGGACCGGTGCCGAGGGCCGTGCGGTCGTCGCCGCCGTGCTCGCCACCGACGTGCCGGTGCTGGTCGACGCCGACGCGCTGACGGTCTGTGCGCAGGATCCCTCGCTGTTGAGACGTGATGCTCCGACGCTGCTGACCCCGCACGACCGCGAGTACGCCCGGTTCCGCGAGCTGGGTCCAGACCGGGTCCGGGCGGCCCGCGCGCTGGCCGCCGAGCACGGCGTCACCGTGCTGCTCAAGGGTGACGCCACGGTGGTCGCGGACCCCGAGGGCCGCGTACGGGTCAATCGCACCGGCAGCACCGCGCTCGCCACGGCCGGCACCGGCGACGTGCTGTCCGGCGGCTGCGGGACGCTGCTGGCGGCCGGGCTCTCGCCGCTGGACGCCGGGTCGGTCGGCGCCTACCTCCACGGGCTCTGCGGGCAGCGGGCCGCCGGTCTCGGGACCACGCACGCGCTCGAGGTGGCGGATCGTTGGCCCGACGTGGTCCGTGCGTTGCTGGCCCGCACGTGAGAGCCGAGGCACGGATCGACCTGACCGCGATCGAGGCCAACACCCGCAGGCTCAAGCAGCTGGCCGGGGACGCGGCGGTCATGGCGGTCGTGAAGGCTGACGGCTACGGGCACGGGCTGGTGCCGAGCGCCCGGGCGGCTCTGCACGGTGGTGCGACCTGGCTCGGCGTCGCCCTGCTCGAGGAAGCTCTGGCGCTCCGGGCCGCCGGGCTCACCGAGCCGCTGCTGGCCTGGCTCTTCACCCCCGACGAGGACCTCGCACCTGTGGTCAGCGCGAGCATCGACGTCGGTGTCTACAGCCAGGAGGAGCTGCGACGCGCCGAACAGGCCGCCGAGCGGACGGGGGTGACAGCCCGCGTGCACCTCAAGGCCGACACCGGCCTGTCCCGCGGGGGAGCGACCGCCGACGACTGGCCGGACCTCGTCGACGCCGCTGGAAAGGCTCAGGCCGCGGGGCAGATCGAGGTCGTGGGCGTCTGGAGCCACTTCGCCAACGCCGACGGCGGCGCGGACCACCCGGTCAACGCCGCTCAGGCCACCCGGTTCGCCGAGGCGTGCGCCATCGCCGAGCCCTTGAAGCCACTGGTGCGTCACCTCGCCAACAGCGCGGCGACGCTCACGGCCCCGCACACCCACTACGACCTCGTCCGCCCCGGCATCTCGCTCTACGGCCTCTGCCCGGTCGGGGAGCCGGCCGACTTCGGCCTCGTCCCGGCCATGACGCTCACCGGGAGGGTCGCTTTGACCAAGCGGGTGCCAGCCGGCAGCGGCGTGTCCTACGGGCACGCCTACGTCACCGACCGCGACACGACCCTGGCGTTGGTGCCGATGGGCTACGCCGACGGCGTGGACCGCGGGGCGGGCAACACCTGCGACGTGCTGCTCGGCGGCCGGCGGCGGCGGATCTCCGGGCGGGTCTGCATGGACCAGTTCGTCGTCGACGTCGGCGACGACCCGGTGCAGGCCGGCGACGAGGTGCTGCTGTTCGGGCCGGGCGACGCCCCCACCGCCCGGGAGTGGGCTGACCGGCTCGGGACGATCGACTACGAGGTGGTCACGCGGGTCGGCCCTCGGGTGCCGCGCACCTATGACCGGACCTACCGCAAGACCGACGAGGGAGATCAGTGAGCCGCACAGGGGTGATCGCGAGCGTGGCCGCGCTGGCGGTGGCCGGCATCGGCGCAGGTCTGGCCGCCGAACGGCAGGTCGTCGGCGCGCAGCGGCGGCGCCCCGACCCTGAGGCGCGCGAGCCTTTCTACGGGCTGAAGCCCGACGAGGTCGTGCCGGTCCTGGCCGACGACGGCGTGCCGTTGTACGTCGAGACGGTCGGTGACGGCGGGGACGACGCAGGAACGACCATGATCTTCTGTCACGGTTACACCCAGCAGATGGCGGTCTGGCACTACCAGCGGCGGTCGCTCGCCGCGGAGAACCCCGGTCGGCTGGTGTTCTGGGACCACCGCTCGCACGGTCGCAGCGGTCGCGCACGACCCGAGACCGAGACCATCGACCAGCTCGGGCGCGACCTGCTCGCCGTCCTCGAGGCCACCGCGCCGAGCGGCCCGGTCGTGCTGGTCGGCCACTCGATGGGCGGCATGACGATCATGGCGCTGGCCGACCAGCGGCCGGACCTGTTCGGCGAGCGGGTCGTCGGGGTGGCGCTGCTCGCGACCAGCGCCGGCGGGATGGCCGAGGCGACGTTCGGGCTGCCCGCGCAGGTGCGGCCGCTGACCCGGGTCCTGGTCCCGTGGCTCACCCGCGGCGTCCGTACGCACCCCGCGTTCGTCGAGCGGGGGCGCCGGCTCGGGAGCGACCTCGCCTACGTCGGGGCGCGACGCCTCGCCTTCGGCACCGGACCCGTGTCGCCGGCCCAGGTGCAGTTCTGCGAGAAGATGTTCGCTGACTTCTCTGTCGAGGTCGCCGCGGAGTTCTATGACACGTTCGTCGACCACGACAAGCTCGAAGCCCTCGGCAACCTCGTCGGCACCGAGGTGCTCATCGTCTGCGGCACCGCCGACCGGCTCACCCCGGTCGAGCACAGTCGGGCGATGGCCTCGGCACTGCCGCACGCGCAGCTCGTCGTGATGGAGGGCATCGGGCACATGCTGCAGCTGGAGAAGTCTGCGCTCGTCACCCTGCACCTGCAGGCCCTGGTCCGTCGCTGCCGTGACCGCCGGACCAGCGGTCTGCCGTGACCTCGCTCGACCTGCTCGCGGCGGAGATCGCGGGGTGTGTCCGCTGCCCCGAGCTGGCGCAGACCCGCACCCGCACGGTCCCCGGGGTCTTCCCCTCCAGCGCCCGGCTGGTGCTCGTCGGTGAGGCCCCGGGTGCTCAGGAGGACGAGAGCGGGCTGCCGTTCGTCGGGCGCAGCGGGCAGCTGCTCGACCAGCTGCTCGCCGAGGTGGGCGGCGCGCGCAGCGACGTCGCGGTGCTCAACACGCTCAAGTGCCGACCGCCGGGAAACCGCGTCCCGACCCGTACGGAGAGCTCTGCCTGCCGTCCCTTCACCGAGGCCCAGCTGCAACAGAGCTCACCGACGCTGGTGGTCACGCTCGGGCTCTCGGCGACCCGTTGGTTCCTGCCGAAAGGCACGCTCGGGTCGCTGCGCGGCACGGTGCACGAGGTCGGCCCCTACCGGGTGCTGCCGACCTACCATCCCAGCGCCGCGATCCGCTTCGGTCCGGCCGGGGAACCTCGTCGGCTGCTGCGGGAGGACCTCGCGCTCGCCGTACGGACGCTCGGGTGACCCCGCCGCTGTGGCTGGTCGAGGAGGGCGGGGACGTCGTACCCGTGCGTCACGACCTGGACAGTGTGGAGGCGACCCGCGCCTTCGGCGCCCGGCTGGCCGCGCAGCTGCGGGCGGGCGACCTCGTGGTGCTGAGCGGAGAGCTGGGGGCAGGGAAGACGGCGCTCGTGCAGGGGCTCGGAGCGGCGCTCGGGGTCAGGGGAGCGGTGACGAGCCCGACGTTCGTGCTGGCCCGCACCCACCGTGCGGGGACCGGGCCGGCGCTCGTCCACGTAGATGCCTACCGCCTGCTCGGGACCGGTGGGTCGCTGCTGGACCTGGACCTGGAGGAGGCCCTGGAGACCTCGGTCGTCGTCGTCGAGTGGGGCGCGGGGCTGGTCGAGCGGCTCGCCGACAGCCGCCTCGAGGTGACGTTGTCGGTGAAGGGCGAGACAGGGCGTACGGCGCTCGTACGGCCGGTCGGGGTCCGGTGGCTGGGACAGTCGCGTCGCGCTCGCGCCTGATGCCGACCCGAGATGCGACGGCACAGCCTTGATCGTCGGACAGGCGCAACCCTGCAGGTCGGCCCGTTGTGCCGGCGCACAGCATCGGGGATGACTTGTGCACATGCCTAGACAACGATCCGGTCACACGGACGCGACACCCTTTCCGGATCGACGTCCGTACGGTTAGTTGTGAGCGCCGTCATACGACAGGGTCACGCCCCGGCGTTGCAACGATCAGGACACGGGGGCGCGCAGTGCACCGAGACGTCGCGCCCTTGCGGCTAACTTGTGAGCCAGGTCATACGGAAATGGTTTCCCAGCGAGCCAGGAGGCGGAGCGGATGAGTGCTGACAGGTCGGTCGGGCGCTTCGAGGTGGCCGGGGTCACCGTGCGGTTCGGGGGCCTGGTCGCGCTGGACGACGTGTCGCTCGCGATCGAGCCCGGTCAGGTCCGGGGGGTGATCGGGCCCAACGGCGCGGGCAAGACCACGTTGTTCAACGTGCTGTGCGGCTTCATCAACCCGTCCGAGGGCCGGCTGAGCTGGCGCGGCGACGAGCTGACCAGGCACGCTCCGCACCGGCTCGCCGGGCTCGGGATCGCCCGCACGCTCCAGGGGGTCGGGCTCTTCGAGGGCATGACCGTGCTGGAGAACGTGATGACCGGGGCCGGTGTGCGGGCCCGGGCCGGTTTCGCGAGCGCGTTCTTCGGCCTGCCCCGTGCCGATGCCGACGAGGTGCGGCTGCGCGGCCGCGCCAGGGAGATGCTGGCCGAGCTCGGCGCCGAGCAGTTCGCCCACGCCTACCCGGGCAGCCTCCCCTACCCCGACCAGAAGAAGGTCGCGCTGGCCCGCGCGCTCGTCTCCGAGCCGCAGCTGCTGATGCTCGACGAGCCGGCGGCCGGACTGTCCTCCGGCGAGATGGACGAGCTGGGCGCGGTGATCCGACGCCTCTCGTCCACCATGTCGATCATGCTGGTCGAGCACCACATGGACCTGGTCATGAGCGTCTGCGACGCGATCACCGTCCTCGACTTCGGCAAGGTCATCGCCGACGGCAGCCCGGACCAGGTCCGGGAGGACCCGGCGGTGCTCGCGGCCTACCTCGGCCTGGAAGTCGACCGGGACGGCGCAGCCGGCGACCCGGACGACTCGGGCGAGCCGACGCCCGCGACCCGGAAGGCGGGGGTGAAGCCCTGATGCTCGTCGTCAAGGACCTGGTGGTCTCCTACGGTGCCGTGCCGGCACTGGACGGGGTGAGCCTGGAGGCCCCGGCCGGTAAGATCACGGCGGTGCTCGGCGCCAACGGCGCCGGCAAGACCACGCTGCTGCGCACGGTGTCGGGGCTGGTGCGGCCCAAGGCCGGCGAGATCACGCTCGAGGGTGAGGACATCACCCGGTTGCCGGTAGAGTCGATGGTCCACCGCGGCATGGCGCACGTGCCCGAGGGTCGCGGCGTCATCGCCGAGTTGACGATCGCGGAAAACCTCAAGCTCGGTGGGCTGTTCCGCAAGGACGCCAAGGACAGCGACTCCGACGAGATCTACGAGCTGTTCCCGGCGCTGGCGGAGCGCCGCAACCTGTCGGCCCACACTTTGTCAGGCGGCGAGCGGCAGATGCTCGTCGTCGGCCGGGCGCTGCTGGCACGACCCAAGCTGCTGCTGTTGGACGAGCCGTCTCTCGGACTGGCGCCGCGGATCGTCGCGCAGATCTTCGGCATCATCCGGGACCTGGTCGACCGCACCGGTCTGGCCACCCTGCTGGTCGAGCAGAACGCCAAGTCGGCGCTGTCCATCGCCGACACCGGCGTGGTCATCAACCTCGGCAAGGTGGTGGCTGCCGACTCGGCCGCGGCCCTGTCCTCCAACGACGAGCTGCGCCATGCCTTCCTGGGGTTCTGAGCCCCCCGTGACCCGTGTGATCCTTCTTGGGGGAGCCTGCTGATGCAACAGTTCCTGAACGTCTCTTTCACCGGGTTTACGCTGGGTGCGATCTATGCCGCCTTCGCGCTGTGCCTGGTGCTGATCTTCCGGGCCACCCGGATCATCAACTTCGCGCAGGGCGCGCAGGCGGCCCTCACCACCTACATCGCCTTCGACCTGATCAACCGAGGGTTCTCCTACTGGCTGGCGCTGCTGATCGCGATCGCCGCTGGCTTCGTGCTGGGCGCGTTCATCGAGCGCGTGATCGTGCGGCGGGTCGAGAAGGGCCCGGAGATCAACGCGGTCATCGTCACGCTGGGGCTGTTCGTCGCGATCGAAGCGCTCGTCGGGATCATCTACAGCCAGAACCAGCAGGGCTTCCCGGCGCCGTTCGGGGTCCAGGGCTTCAAGATCGGGGGCACCTTGATCGCGCTGACCGGCAACGACCGCTACCGGATCGTGGCGGTCGCCCTCGCACTCGTGGCGCTGCTCGCCCTCTTCCGGTTCACCCACGTGGGCCTGCGCATGCGGGCCGCCGCGTTCGGTCAGGAGGTCGCCCAGCTGCTCGGCATCCGGGTCGGCCGGATGCTCACGCTGGGCTGGGCGCTCGCCGGGGCGTTCGGTGCGCTGGCCGGCATCCTCATCGCCGGCGGCAGCTTCATCTCGCCCAGCTACATGCAGGGCACCGTCATCTTCGCCTTCGTCGCCGCAGTCCTGGGTGGTCTCGACTCCTTCGCCGGTGCGGTCGTGGGCGGGCTGATCCTGGGCCTCACCCAGTCCTACGTGCAGAGTTATGTCGACATCAACCTGGTCAACATGGCGGCCCTCGTCCTGCTGCTCGGGGTGCTCCTCGTCCGTCCGGGCGGGCTGTTCTCCGCCTCCGTCGCCAGGAAGGTCTGACCGTGGCTCTCGACTCCCCGGACGTCACGGACGGCGAGCTGCTCGGTGGCGGCTCGCGACGCGTCACCGGCGACGGTTCGGGCGGCCCGGCGCTGATGCGCTCCAACGGGGTCAAGCACCTGCTGCTCGTCGTCCTGGCCTGGATCGGCATCTTCCTGCTCGTCAAGCTGCTCCAGGACAGCAACCCGTTCCGGGTGACCCAGCTCGCGACGATGGCCTACTACCTGCCGGCGATCGCCGGACTGACCGTCCTCACCGGGGTCAACGGTCAGATCTCGCTGGGTCACGGCGCCCTCATGGCCGTCGGCGCCTACACGACGTCGGTGCTGCTGCAGCGCCAGGAGTCGCTGCCGTTCATCGTGGTCGTCCTGGCCTCGGTGGCCACGGCGTGCGTCGTCGGTTATCTGGTCGGGATCGCCGCCGCGCGCCTGCACGGGCCCTACCTTGCCGGTGCCACCCTCGCGCTCGCCGTCGGGCTGCCAGGCCTCGCCGTCTACTTCCGCGACTTCCTCGGCGGCGACCAGGGGCTGCGGGTGACCCCGCCCAGCTCGCCGGCGTGGTTCGAGAGCATCACCGGCGACCTCGGCCGCGGCTACGTCACCGTGCTCGGCTGGGCACTCGCGCTCTCGGCGCTGTTCTTCCTGTCCAACCTGGTCAACAGCCGCTACGGCCGGCAGTGGCGGGCGGTCCGCGACGACGAGATCGCCGCGTCGCTGCTCGGCATCGACCTCGGCCGCGCCCGGGTGCTCGCCTTCGTGGTCAGTGCCGGCTGCGCCGGGGTCGGCGGGTCGTTGCTCGCCGTCGTGACCCGACTGACCGCACCGCTGTCCTTCACGATCGTGCTGTCGCTGTTCCTGCTCACCGCGATCGTGCTCGGCGGCCTCGGCAGCCTGGTCGGGGCGGTCCTCGGAGCGGCGTTGCTGACCTTCCTGCCGACCTTCCTCAACAACCAGGCGCTAGCCGCCGGGCTCGACAACTCCCAGGCCGCCAACCTCGCGCCGGTGGTCTTCGGGCTGGTGCTGGTGCTGGTGATGCTGCTCGCCCCGCGCGGGCTGGTCGGCACCACCCGCACGGCCTACTACCAGCGCCGGGCCCGTCGGAGCCGGTCCACCGGGGCCTGACCCCGCCCACGTCCCCCGACGCACCGATGCGGCCGGGGGGATCACCACCGCCCCCGGAGCTCGGGGGACGTTCTAACCAGGAGGAGCACGATGCGGATCTCTCGAAGTCGCCCCGGCACGATGGGCATCGCGGCGCTGGCGTTGGGGTCGCTCGTGCTGACCGCCTGCGGCAGCAGCGGCGGCGGTAACAGCACCACCCCGGACACCCCGGGTGCGTCCGGCACGCCGGGCAGCAGCCAGAGCAGCGCGGCCAAGGGTCGCACCGCCGGCAACACCGACACGACCGGGATCTCCGACACCGAGATCAAGCTGGGCACCCACCAGCCGCTCACCGGTGTGGCCGCCCCGGGCTACAGCAACATCGCGCCCGGCGCCAAGGCCTACTACGACTACGTCAACGACGCCGGCGGAGTGAACGGGCGCAAGATCACGCTCAACATCAAGGACGACACCTACAACCCCACCACCACCGGCCAGGTGGTCGACGAGCTGACCCTGCAGGACAAGGTCTTCGCGATCGCCCACGGCCTCGGCACCCCGACCCACACCGCCGTGATCGACCAGCTCAACGAGTCCAAGATCCCGGACCTGTTCGTGAGCTCCGGCGCCCTGGCCTGGAACCAGCCGGAGAAGTACCCCTACACGTTCGGGTGGCAGCCGGACTACACGGTCGAGGGCAAGATCATCGGCGACTACATCAAGAAGAACATGCCGAATGCCAAGGTCGGTCTCTACCTCCAGGGTGACGACCTGGGTCGAGACGGCGCGGCGGGCGTGAAGCAGTTCATCGCCAGCCAGATCGTCTCAGAGCAGGAGTACACCTCGGGCAACACCAACGTGGCCCCGCAGATCGGTGCGCTGCAGGCCGCCGGGGCCGACCTCATCGTCGGCTTCAACGTGCCCGCCTACACCGCGCTCGCCGTCCTGACCGCGCAGAAGCTGCAGTACAAGCCGCAGTACATGTTCAGCAGCGTCGCCTTCGACCCGCAGCTCGTGTCGGGCCTGCTCGCCAACTTCAGCAAGGGTGCCGTCAGCGCCGAGGCCGGCGCCGGGCTGCTCGACGGCGTCTCGGTGACCTCCTACCTGCCGACGGTCGATAAGACCGACAACCCCTGGATCCAGCTGTTCGACAAGGTCTGGAAGGCGAAGGGTGACGGGAAGCCGCTCACCAACTTCGGGGTCTACGGCATGGCCGAGGCCTACACGGTCGTGCAGTCGATCCAGGCCGCCGGCAAGGACATCAACCGCGGCAACATCATCTCCGCGATCGAGCAGAACGGCGCGAGCTTCAAGGGCCCGTGGGAGGCCCCGTTCGCCTACAGCGCGGACAACCACAGCGGCATCAGCGGCGTCGGCATCTCGCAGTTCAAGGGCGGCAAGATCGTCCAGCTCGAGCCGGTGATGACCACGGGCGACGGTGACACCCCGATCACGCCTGCAAAGGTCGACCCGGCGACGCCGCCTGCCAGCGGCATCCCGGAGTAGTCCAGCAGCACGTCTGCACAGCACGTCTCGACAGCGGCCGGTTCCTCGTGAACCGGCCGCTGTCGGCGATCTGAGGTGTCCCTCACCTCAGCCCCCAGAAGCCCGTATGGAGCCCCCGTGTCGCTGTCCATCGCCAACATCCTCGCCGACTCCGCTGTCCGGTTCGCGGACAACACCGCGGTCGTGCTCGGCGACCTGAAGCTGACCTACGCGCAGCTGTGGGGCCACTCCCAGCAGTACGCGCAGGTGCTGCGCGACCGGGGGGTCGAGCCCGGCGACCGGGTGGCGCTGCTGCTGCCGAACACGCCGCACTTCCCGCTCGCCTACTACGCGGTGCTGTCGCTCGGCGCCGTCGCCGTGCCGGTGCACGCGCTGCTCAAGAGCGAGGAGATCGAGTACGTCCTGAACGACTCCGACGCGAAGATCATGATCTGCGCAGCGCCGCTCATGGGCGAGGGCGCCAAGGGCGCCGAGCTGGCCGGCGTGCCGGTCCTGGCGGTCATGGACGGCGCCGACGAGAGCATCGACCGGATCGACAACCTCGCCCTCGAGGTGCAGCCGATCGACGGGATCGCCGTCCGGGAGCCCGGCGACACCGCGGTGATCCTCTACACCAGCGGCACGACCGGCAAGCCGAAGGGCGCCGAGATCACCCACCTCAACGTGATCATGAACGTCATGGTGTCGGCCCAGCACAGCTTCAACATCGACCAGACCGACGTGGTCCTCGGCTGCCTGCCGTTCTTCCACACCTT
>JBBSTR010000050.1:0-17959 GCA_038235705.1 Mycobacteriales bacterium | reverse complement strand
GTCCGGAATGCCACCCGGTCCAGCGTTCAAAACCTCCGTTGATCGTGCCCCGGCAGCAGGGATCGGGGTCGGCAGCGTGGTAGGCCTGCTGCGTGGACCTCGGGCTGAGCGGCAAGGTGTTCCTGGTGACCGGCGGCTCGGCCGGGCTGGGTCTGGCCGGTGCCCGGGCGCTGGTCGCCGAGGGCGCGCGGGTCCTGCTGTGCGCGCGGGACCCCGACCGGTTGTCGGCGTCGGTCCAAGCGCTCGACGCAGTGGGCCCGGCTGCCGGGTCGACGTTCGCCGGGCGGACGGACGCGTCGCCCGGGCCGGGAGTCGTGAGCTCCCCCACCGGTGACGGGGCGGAGGGGCCCCGTGTCATCGGGGTAGCCGCTGACCTCATCCACCCAGACACGCCGGAGCGGCTCGTCCAGGCCGCGTCGGACGCGTTCGGGCGGCTCGACGGGGCGCTGGTCAGCGTCGGTGGACCGCCGGTCGGGCCGGCGCTGGGGATCAGCGACGAGCAGTGGCGGGCTGCGTACGAGAGCGTCGTCCTGGGCCCCGTCCGGCTCACCCGCGCGGTCGTGGCGGCTCTGCCGCCGGAGGGAGGAGCGCTCGCCTACGTGCTGTCGACGTCGGTCAAGGCACCGCTCGACGGGCTCGCCGTGAGCAACGCGCTGCGGCCGGGCCTCGCCATGCTCGTCAAGACGATGGCCGACGAGATGGGGCCCCGTGGCGTACGGCTGAACGGGCTGCTCCCCGGCACCTTCGACACCGACCGGGTGCGCTCTCTCGGCGCCGACCGAGCGACCGCCGAGCAGGCGATCCCGCTCAAGCGCTACGGCGAGCCCGACGAGCTGGGCCGCGTGGCGGCGTTCCTGCTGTCGCCGGCGGCGTCGTACGTGACCGGGGCGATGATCGCGGTCGACGGCGGCAAGATGCGGTCGCTGTGACACGCGACGAGCCGAGACCTGACGTGAACCTCGACGAGGACGTGAGAGCCCTGTTCGGGGTTCGCTGGGCGGCAACGGGCGCGTTGGACGACGTGCTGGTCGTCGCTGCGGTCGAGCCCACGGACGAGGACCTGGCCCGGCTCCAGCGACTGGTGCCCGGCGCGGGCCTGGTCGCCGTGACGCGGTCCCGCGCAAGCCTCGAGGCAGACCTGGACTCGGTCGAGGCCGAGCTGACCCGCACCGGAGAGCTGGCCGGCTTCCTCCAGATGGTCCCGGACGGGTTCACCGGCACAGTCCGCCTGCTCGTCGACCGGCCGGTGCCGCTGCTCCAGGCCTGGGCCGCCGAGAACCTGCCGCACCTGCAGGTCGAGCTCGCCCCACCCCCGACGTGATCATGACCTCCCGACGACCCGGCGTCGCTCAGCGACCATGCTCACGACCTGGGAGGGAGCCGGCTGGCTCGCTCAGTCGACGGTCGCCGGTTCGCCCTGCGTGCTGAACTGGGTGCGGTACAGCTCGGCGTAGAGGCCACCCTCGGCAAGCAGCTCGGCGTGCTGCCCGTGCTGCACCACGCGGCCGGCGTCGATCACCAGGATCTGGTCGGCCTCCCGGATGGTCGACAGCCGGTGGGCGATGACGAGGGACGTACGCCCCTCGAGCGCGGTCGACAACGCCACCTGGACCGCGTGCTCGGACTCGCTGTCCAGGTGCGCCGTGGCCTCGTCCAGCACCACGACCCCTGGCGCCTTGAGCAGCAGCCGGGCGATCGCGAGCCGCTGCTTCTCGCCGCCGGACAGCCGGTAGCCGCGGTCACCGACGACCGTCTCGAGCAGGTCCGGCAACGAACGGACCAGCGGACCGACCTGCGCCGCGTCGATCGCGGCCCACAGCTGCTCGTCGGTGGCCTCCGGCCGGGCGTAGAGCAGGTTGGCGCGGATCGTGTCGTGGAACAGGTGTGCGTCCTGGGTGACCACGCCGACCGCGTCACGCAGGGACTGCAGGGTGACGTCGCGGACGTCGTGCCCGCCGATCCGCACGGCACCCGAGCGGACGTCGTACATCCTCGTCACCAGCTGGCTGATCGTCGTCTTGCCGGCGCCGGACGGGCCCACGAGGGCGATGAGCTGGCCAGGCTCGGCACGGAAGGACACCCCGTGCAGCACGGTCTGCGGCACCGAGGTGTCGAGCTTCGCGACCGACTCGAGCGAAGCCAACGACACCTCGTCGGCGGCCGGATAGCTGAAGACGACGTCGTCCAGCTCGATCGTGGCGGTGCCGCGCGGCAGCACGTCGGCCCCAGGCTTCTCGGCCACCATCGGAGCCAGGTCCAGCACCTCGAAGACCCGCTCGAAGCTGACCAGCGCCGTCATGACGTCCACCCGCACGTTGGACAGCGCGGTCAGCGGCCCGTAGAGCCGGGTCAGGTAGGCGGCCAGCGCGACCACCGTCCCCACCTGCAGCGAACCATTGGCGGCGAGCGTGCCCCCGACCCCGTAGACCAGCGCGGTGGCCAGCGCCGCGACGGTGGTGAGCGAGACGAAGAAGATCCGGCCGTACATCGCCGAGGTGATCCCGATGTCGCGCACCCGGCCGGCGCGGTCGCGGAACGCGTCGTCCTCGGCCTCGGGCCGACCGAACAGCTTGACGAGCAGCGCTCCCGAGACGTTGAACCGCTCGGTCATCGTGGTGTTCATCTCGGCGTTCAGCGCGTAGCTCTCGCGGGTCAGGGTCTGCAGCTTCGCACCGACGAACCGGGCCGGGATCACGAACAGGGGCAGGAGCACCAGCGAGAGCAGCGTGATCTGCCAGGACAGGAAAAACATCGCCACCAGCGTCAGCAGGACCCCGATCACGTTGCTCACCACTCCGGACAGCGTGCCGGTGAAGGCCTGCTGCGCACCGAGGACGTCGTTGTTGAGCCGGGTGATGAGGGCCCCGGTCTGCGTACGGGTGAAGAAGGCGATCGGCATCCTCAGGACGTGCCCGTAGACCTGGCTGCGCAGGTCGTAGATGAGTCCCTCACCGATCCGCGCCGAGTACCAACGGTTGATCAGCGACATGACCCCGTCGAACAGGGCCAGGGCGACGACCAGCAGCGCCAGCGTCAGGACCAGGCCCGGTCGACCGGTCTGCGGCGGGTTCGTACCGATGCCGCTGTCGATGATCGCCTTGAAGATCAACGGGTTGGCCACGGATGCCACCGCCGCAAGCACGATGACGAGCAGGAAGCCGCCGAGCTGTCGACGGTAGGGCGCAGCGAACCGCACGATCCGCTTCCAGGTGCCGGGGGCGAGCTTGGCCTGTGCGACGTCGCGGTCCCGCTTGAACGACGCCATGGTCGCCCACGGTGCTCCGGCCCCTGGACCCATGCCGTCCCTCGATCCGAACGGACGCCCGCTCTGCTCTAGAAGGCAGAGATCCCGGTGAGCGCACGCCCGATGATGAGCTGCTGGATCTGCGACGTGCCTTCGTACAGAGTCGTAACGCGGGCATCCCGCAGGTACTTCCCGGCGGCATACTCGTCGATGTAGCCGTAACCCCCGTGCGCCTGGACGCACGCGTTGGCAGCCCGCACGGAGCACTCCGAGGCGTAGTACTTAGCCTTGGACGCGGCCAGCGCGTAGTCCTCGCCGCGCGACTTGAGGTCCGCCACCCGCCACGTGAGCAGTCGGGCGCAGTCGACCTCGACCGCGGTGTCGGCGATCAACGCCTGGACCAGCTGGTGGGCAGCGACCGGCTTGCCGAACTGCACCCGGTCCTTGGTGTAGGCGACCATCGTGTCCAGCGCTGCCTGGGCGAGCCCGGTGCACGACGCGCCCAAGGACATCCGACCGTCGTTGAGCGCGGTGAGAGCAACCCGGATCCCCTTGCCCTCGACCCCGCCGAGCAGGGCCTCGGGACCGACCTTGACGTCGGTGAGGACCAGCTCGGCGGTGTCGCAGGACCGAAGACCCAGCTTGCCGTGGATCGCCTTGGCCTCGAAGCCGGGCGCGTCGTTGGGGACCAGGAAGGCGCTGACCCCCTTGGCTCCGGGCCCGCCGGTGCGCGCCATGAACAGCGTGACGCCGGCGATCGTGCCGTTGGTGATGAAGATCTTGTTGCCGTTGAGCAGGTAACCGCCGTCCTCCTGCTTGACGGCGGTGGCCTGCAGGTCGGCTGGGTTGGACCCGAAGTCGGGCTCGGTCAGGCCGAAGCAGCCGAGCACCTCCCCCGTCGCCATCTGCGGCAGCCACTGCTGCTTCTGCTCCTGAGTGCCCCACCGTTCGATGGACCCGGCGACCAGCCCGAGGTGCACGCTCACGATCGACCGCACGTTGGCGTCGCCGCGACCGAGCTCCTCGATGAACAGGACGTACGACAGGGCATCACCCCCGCCGCCCCCGAACTCCTCCGGGATCGACAGACCGATGAAGCCGGTCTGCTTCAGCCCGTCCAGCGCCTCCTGGGGGAAGCGCTCCTTCCGGTCGTTCTCGAGGGACGGGGGGACGACGACGTCGTCCACCCACTCCTTGACGGCCTTGCGGACGGCTTCCTGCTCAGCGCTGAGAACCAGGTCCATGGGGGCTAGCTCGCCTTCTTCCTCGTTGCGCCGCCACGACCCCGCAGGCTCGTACCGGACTCGCTCAGGATGCGGTGCACGAAGCCGTACGAGCGTCCGGACGACTCGGCCAGAGCACGGATGCTCTCCCCACCGTCATAACGCTTCGTAAGGTCGGTGGCAAGGCTCGTACGGTCCTCGCCGGTGACCCGGCTGCCCTTCTTGACGTCGGTCACGTCGGATGTCCTCACTTCGGCTGGCTCGATGGCCGGTCGTGATCGACCGGTGATCATTGCCTACCGCGAGGACGACCACTGAACCTTGTCAGGGCGAACAAGATCGGCGGGTTGCCGATCAACCCAGGCGAAGACCGGTGTCGCCGTCGAACCAGTGCAGCTGCTCGACGTCGGCCGGCGCCAGGCTCACGGTCTCGCCGCGCTTGGGCGGGTTCTTCGGGTCGACGCGCGCCACCAGCAGGTCGCCGTCCCCCGGGCCGCTCCCGGCGACGCTGGCGTGCACGAACGCGTCCGAGCCGAGCGCCTCCACCAGCTCGACAACGACGTCGACACCACCGGACACCGCCCCCTTGTCGAGGCCGGTCGAGGCGCCGACCAGCCGCAGCTCCTCCGGACGCACCCCGACGACCGCGGTGTCGCCGGTGAGTCCGTCACGAGCCCCGCGGGGCAGGGCCAGCTCGAGGTTGCCGAGCACCCCACGCCCCTCGGCGTCGATCTTGACCGTCATCAGGTTCATCGCCGGAGAGCCGATGAAGCCGGCCACGAAGACGTTCGCCGGCCGGTCGTACATGGCGCCGGGCGTGTCGACCTGCTGCAGGATGCCGTCCTTGAGAACCGCGACCCGGTCACCCATCGTCATGGCCTCGACCTGGTCGTGGGTGACGTAGAGCGTGGTGACCTCGAGCCGACGCTGGAGCGAGGCGATCTGCGTGCGGGTGGCGACGCGCAGCTTGGCGTCGAGGTTAGAAAGCGGCTCGTCCATGCAGAACACCTGGGGGCTGCGGACGATCGCCCGCCCCATGGCGACGCGCTGACGCTGCCCGCCGGACAACGCCTTGGGCTTGCGGTCCAGGTAGTCGGTGAGGTCGAGGATCTTGCCGGCCTCCTCGACCCGGGCGCGGATCTCCGGCTTGGGGGTGCCGGCGATCTTCAGCGCGAAGCCCATGTTCTCCGCGACGGTCATGTGCGGGTAGAGCGCGTAGGTCTGGAAGACCATGGCGATGTCGCGGTCGCTCGGGTCGACGTGGGTGACGTCGCGGTCGCCGATCCGGATGTGTCCGGCGCTCACGGGCTCGAGCCCGGCGAGCATGCGCAAGGTCGTGGACTTCCCGCAGCCGGAGGGTCCGACGAGGACGAGGAACTCGCCGTCGCCGACCTCGAGGTCGATGGCGTCGACGGCGGGCTTGCTCGCCCCGTCGTACAGCCTGGTGGCCTTCTCGAACGTCACTGTTGCCATCTGTGTCTCCTCCACCGGCAGGTACGTGCCGGACGGTCCGTCGTGGGTGAGGGGCTTGAACTGTTGCTGTGTCTCGCTTGCATCACAGTGTTCGTGAGATGCGTGTGAAGTGTTGCACGTCACTCGTGTAAGCGTTATCACTGAACCCGGTCACCGCGACATCGACGTCGAGCCCGGGGCCGCGACAAGGAAGGCACTCGCATGGCTCTGCGCCACAGCTCAACCCGCCGACGCACCGCGTTCGTCGCTAGTGCGCTCGGCCTGTCGGTGGCCCTCGCCGCCTGCGGGAGCAGCGGCGGCGGTTCGCCCCAGGCGGGCGGCGGCGCCACCGGCGGCACCGGAGGCTCCACCGACGCCAAGTGCGCCGACTACACGCAGTACGGCGACCTGAAGGGCCAGACGGTGCAGATCTACACCAGCATCGTCACCCCGGAGGACGTCCCGCAGATCGACTCCTACAAGCCGTTCGAGGAGTGCACCGGCGCCAAGATCGACTACCAGGGCGACAAGTCCTTCGAGACCCAGGTGCTCGTGCGTGCGCAGGCCGGCAACCCGCCCGACCTCGCCATCGTCCCGCAGCCCGGTCTGCTCAAGCAGCTCGTCGCGACCGGCAAGGTCGTCAAGGCACCGGACGCGGTCGACAAGAACGTGGACAAGTGGTGGGGTGCCGACTTCAAGAAGTACGGCACCGTCGACGGCACGTTCTACGCCGCGCCGCTGGGTTCCAACCTCAAGAGCCTCGTCTGGTACTCCCCGAAGGAGTTCAAGGACAAGGGCTACCAGATCCCGAAGACCCTCGACGAGCTCAAGGCACTCTCGGACAAGATCGCGGCCACCGGCGCCAAGCCGTGGTGCGCAGGCATCGGCAGCGGTGAGGCCACCGGCTGGGTGATCACCGACTGGATGGAAGACTTCATGCTCCGGCTCTCCGGGCCGGACGTCTACGACCAGTGGGTCGACCACAAGATCGCCTTCAACTCCGAGGCCCCCACGGCCGCGCTCAACGCGGTCGGCGACTACATGAAGAACGACAAGTACTTCAACGGTGGGTACGGCGGCATCGACAGCATCGCCAGCACCACCTTCCAGGACGGTGGCCTGCCGATCCTCGCCGGCCAGTGCTCGCTGCACCGGCAGGCCAGCTTCTACGCGGCCAACTGGCCCGAGGGCACCAAGGTGGCCGAGGACGGTGACGTCTTCGCCTTCTTCCTGCCCGGCAAGACCGCGGACAGCAAGCCCGCCCTCGGTGGTGGCGAGTTCATCGCCGCGTTCAACGACAAGCCGGCGACCGCGGCCTTCCAGACCTACCTGTCCACCGACACGTGGGCCAACAACAAGGCCAAGGCCACCCCGCTCGGCGGGTGGGTCAGCGCCAACAAGGGCCTCGACGCGGCCAACCTGGTGAGCCCGATCGACAAGCTCGCCGCGGAGACCTTCCAGGACAAGAACGCAGTGTTCCGCTTCGACGGGTCGGACCAGATGCCCGCCGCGATCGGTTCCAACGCCTTCTGGAAGCAGGCCACCGCCTGGATCACCGGTCAGAGCACGAAGGACACAGTCGACAAGATCGAGGCGGCCTGGCCGAAGTAGGCCACCGCACGACACGTACGTCGAGCACGACCTGAGCCCCGTCCGGGTGCGGCGATCACGCAGCACCCGGACGGTCTCTGGGCGAGACCTATCGATCTTTCGGTACGACCCAGCACCGCGCACGACCAAGCACCAAGCACCGCGCACGGCCCGGCACCATCGGCACGACCCCCCGACACCCCCCCGCAGCAGGGAGCATGCGTGTGACCGTGACCGGCAAGCTGGTCCAGATGTTCATCGCGATCGCGGTCTTTGCCGCAGTGGTCGCCGTCATCCTGTTCGTCGCCTCGCGCATGAAGGGCAAGGGCCGTGACCGCAACGTCGCGTTCCTGTTCCTGGTCCCGACCGCGATCTTCGTCCTCGTCGGCCTGGTCTACCCGGCCCTGCGCACCATCTACTTCTCGTTCTTCGACGCGCCGGGCACCGGGTTCATCGGCGTCGATAACTACAAGACGATCTTCACCAACAGCGATCTGATCCTGGTCCTGCGCAACACGTTCCTGTGGGTGGTCGTCACCCCGTTCGTCGCCACCGCGATCGGACTGCTGTACGCGATCCTGGTGGACCGGGCGCGCTTCGAAAAGATTGCCAAGACGCTGATCTTTCTTCCGATGGCGATCTCGTTCGTCGGCGCGTCGATCATCTGGAAGCTCGTCTACGAGTTCCGCCCCGACCAGGTGAACGTCGGCCAGATCGGGTTGCTGAACCGGATCGTCGTCCTGTTCGGCGGTCCGCCGCAGCAGTGGCTGATCAACGAGCCCTGGAACACCTTCTTCCTGATCGCCATCCTCATCTGGATCCAGGCCGGGTTCGCGATGACCATCCTGTCGGCCGCGATCAAGGCCATCCCGGAGGACATCATCGAGGCGGCTCGCCTCGACGGGGTCGGCGCGATCGGCATGTTCCGCTTCGTGACGGTGCCGAGCATCCGGCCGGCCCTGGTGGTCGTGCTCACCACGATCGCGATCGCGACGCTGAAGGTCTTCGACATCGTCCGCACGCTCACGGGCGGCAACTTCGGCACCGGGGTCGTCGCGAACGAGTTCTACAGCCAGGCCTTCCGGGCCGCCAACCTGGGCCTCGGCTCAGCGCTCGCCGTGCTTCTCTTCGTGCTCGTCATCCCGATCGTCGTCTACAACATTCGTCAGCTGAACGCCTCGGAGGCCCGATGACCACGTCCGTCGCTCCCATCAGCACGGTCGACGCGGAGGAGCCCCCGCTCAAGGCCACCGACCGGGCGAAGCGCACGCTCTCGCGTCCGGGCGCGTCCCTGGCGGCCCTTGTCATCGCCGTGCTGTGGACGCTGCCCACCTTCGGGCTCGCCGTCACGTCGATCCGGCCACAGCTCGCGGCGAAGACGACGGGCTGGTGGACCTTCTTCACCGACCCGCAGGTGACCTTCGAGAACTACCGGACGATCTTCAGCGAGCGGGGTGGCAACCTCGGCAGCTTCTTCATCAACTCGATCGTCATCACGGTCCCGGCCGTCGTCATCCCGCTGGTCCTGGCTGCCCTCGCCGCGTACGCCTTCGCCTGGATCGACTTCAAAGGCCGCAGCTTCCTGTTCGTCGTGGTGTTCGCGTTGCAGATCGTGCCGATCCAGGTGACCCTGCTGCCGCTGCTCAAGCTGTACGTCCAGGGTGGCATCGCTGGCAGCTTCGCCACCATCTGGCTGTCGCACTCGATCTTCGCCTTACCGCTCGCGATCTTCCTGCTGCACAACTTCATGCGGGAGATCCCACGAGAGCTCATCGAGGCAGCCCGCATGGACGGGGCCGGTCACGTGCAGATCCTGTTCCGGGTCCTGCTGCCGCTGCTCACTCCGGCCCTGGCCGCCTTCGGCATCTTCCAGTTCCTCTGGGTGTGGAACGACCTGCTGGTCGCGCTGACCTTCTCGACCGGCACCCAGACCAACCCGTTGACCGTCGGCATCTTCAACCTGCAGGGCACGTTGGGCAGCCAGCCGCACCTGCTCGCCGCCGGGGCGTTCGTGTCGATCATCGTGCCGATCGCGGTGTTCCTGTCGCTGCAGCGCTACTTCGTGCGCGGGCTGCTCGCCGGCGGACTCAAGGGCTGAGGCTCGGAGCCAGACCAGAGCAGTGCCGGTCGGCACCTGACGAGAGGGGCCGCGTTGACCAGCATCCACGACGTCGCCGCGCTCGCCGGCGTGTCGACTGCCACCGTGTCGCGCGCCCTTCGCGGCGTCGACCGGGTCAGCGGACCGACTCGCGACCGGGTGCTGGTCGCCGCGGCAGAGCTGCACTACGTGGCCTCTCCCGCTGCAGCGAGCCTGGCGAGCGGACGCACCGGGGTCGTGGGCGTTGTGGTCCCGTTCCTGTCCCGGTGGTTCTTCTCCCAGGTCCTGGACGGGGTGGAGCGTCGGCTGCGGGAGTGCGACCTGCACGTGCTTCTGTTCAACGTCGGCACCGGGTCGCACCGCAGCGTGCTGCTTGCCCTCGAGCGGTTGAACAAGCGGTTGGACGCGTTGCTCGTGGTCTCCTGCGACCTGCGTCCCGACGAGGTCGCGATGCTGGGGCGGCTGAGGGTGCCCGTCGCGACGGTCGGGGTCGACGTCGCTGGGTGGGACCTGGTGCGGATCGACGACGTAGCGACGGCGGACGACGCGATGACGCACCTGCTGGACCTCGGTCACCGACGGGTGGCGTTCCTCGGGGGCGATCAGCTGGCCGACGTGCACCTGGCTACCTCGGTCGACCGGGCTCGCGGTGTCCAGCGTGCCTTGCGCCGTCGAGGCCTGCCTGCTGATACCGCGGGCTTCCAGGTGGCCGACTGGACCGTGCTGGGCGGCATGGCGGCCGTCGACGGGTTGCTGGACCGGGCCGACCCGCCGACCGCCGTGCTCGCCGCCTCGGACGAGATGGCGATGGGAGTGCTGCACGAGCTGCGACGGCGAGGGGTTCAGGTCCCCGGGCAGATGTCGGTGATGGGCATCGACGGCCATGAGGTCTCGGTGACGCACGACCTCACCACCATGGTGCAGCCGGTCGGCGAGCTGGGCGAGACCGCGGCACAGCTCGTGGTCGACGTGCTGCGGAGCCCGTCGTTGCCCGGCTCGCCGCCACGGCTGCGCCGCGTCAAGACGCTCCCGACCAGGCTTCGGTTGGGCGGTACCACCGGACCCGTGTGCATCCCGACGGTCGCCGTCGTCGGCTGAGCGCTCGGGCAACGCGGCGCGTCGGCGACGGTCAGCCGCCGAGGACGTCCCTGGCGACCCCTGCGTCGACCAGGGCTTTCGTCGCCCGGTCGCGCAGCTGCGTGAGCTGCGGGGTCGGCGAATACAGCACCGCCAGGTCCGCCGCTACCGCCCGGAGCAGTCGGAGCCGCTCGTCCAGGTACGTCAACAGCGCGGTCCGGGCCTTGCGCTCGGCGGCGTGCCAAGGGACCAGCCGGGTCGCTGCGACCGCGTCCCGCCGGGCCTGGAGCGCCGGGACACGACCTGAAGCGCTCTTCTGAACGATCCCGGCCAGGTCGGCCCGGACGTCCGGCGGGGTGGTCGCCGAGGTGAGCTGAGGTGACACGTACTGCACCGTCCCGCTGACGCGACGATCGGTGAAGTCGATGCTCTGCTGCGCGGCCCTGGCCGTGTCGGCGAGCTGCCCCTGCTCGCGTCTGCGAAGCGGCCCGTCGGCCACGGCCGCGACCACCACGACCAGGAGCAGCGCGACGACGGCGACCACTACGGGCCGCGGCAGCCGACGCGGGGACGCGCCGAGGTGCTCGCCCGCGCCGCCGGTCCCGGCGTCCACGCGCACGACCGGCCGGTCGGCCGGGGGGCTCATCCCCGACGCGAGCGCAGGTGCTCGGCGTACCAGGAGAACGACGCCTTCGGGACCCGCCGGAGCGTCCCGGGCTCCACGGTCACCAGCCCGAACGTCTGCGTGTAGCCCTGGGCCCACTCGAAGTTGTCCAGGAGCGACCACGCGACGTACTCCTCGACGGGTGCTCCCGCGTCGCGGGCCCGGTCGACGGCGGCGAGGTGACCCTGGAAGTAGGCGATCCGGTCGTCGTCCTGCACCCGGCCGTCGACCAGCATGTCGTCCGGGAAGGACGCGCCGTTCTCGGTCACCCGCAGGGGCACGCCCGGCGCGGCCGCGACGACCCGGGCGAGCACCGCCTCCAGGCCGGTCGGGTCGACCTCCCAACCCATCGCGGTCAACGGGGCGCGCGGTGCGAAGGTGAACGGCGGGGCGCCCGGGAAGGCGTCGGTGTCCTGCCCGACCCCGCCGCCCGCGCCCAGCGGCGCGACCCGGTAGGGCGTGTAGTAGTTGATGCCGAACCACTGCGCGGAGCCGTGGATGAGCGCGAGGTCGTCCTCGAGCCCGGCGAGGGGCGGGCCGGTGGGGAGCAGGGCGGGGCGGCTGGGGTCACGGCCGGTCAGCACGTCGGGGTAGCGGCCGTCGCAGAGCGCCCCGAGCCACAGCCCGTTCTGCCCGGCGTCGACGACCTCGGTCGCGGCCGGGTCGCCGCCGGGTTCGGTGCGGACGTCGTACAGGTTGAGCACTATCCCCACCTGCGCCTGGGCCGCTACGGCGTGGATGGCGTCCGCGGCCAGTGCGTGCGACAGCAGCGTGTGGTGCGCAGCCAGGTAGGCGTTGGCAGGCTCGCGACGGCCCGGGGCGAACACGCCGGCGGCATAGCCCAGGAAGGCGGTGCACCACGGCTCGTTGTGCGTCGACCAGGTGTCGACCCGGTCTCCTAGCGCGCCCACCACCAGTGCGGCATAGTCGGCGAAGCGCTCGGCGGTCGCTCGTACGGGCCAGCCGCCGGCGTCCTCGAGCGGCTGCGGGAGGTCCCAGTGATACAGCGTCGGCAGCGGACGGATCCCCGCGCCGAGCAGGTCGTCCACCAGGCGGGCGTAGTAGTCGAGACCCTCCTGGTTGACGGCCCCCGACCCGTCCGGCTGCACCCGCGGCCAAGCGATCGAGAACCGGTAGGAGTCCACCCCGAGCTCGGTGAGCAGCGCGAGGTCCTCGGCGCCCCGGTGGTAGGAGTCGCAGGCGACCGCACCGTCGCTGCCGTCCAGGATCGTGCCGGGCCGTGCCGTGAAGGTGTCCCAGACGCTCGGCCCACGACCACCCTCGGCGGCCGCGCCCTCGACCTGGTAGGCCGACGTGGCGACCCCGAACCGTAGACGCTGCTGTGACACGGGCCTCAGGCTAGTGGTTCCTGGTCGAGCCCGAGCAGCAAGGCCTGCTCGTCAGGCCGGTGCCGCAGGACACTGTCGACATAGCTCGCGGTGGCCTTGTCGAGCCCGACGTCGCGACCGGCTGCCTCGGACAGGTACCAGCGGTGCACGAGCACCTCGTGGAAGGTCTCTGGACCGTCGAGCTTGGCCCGCAGGTCGCGCGGCACCGCGGCCAGGACCGGGTGGAACACCTCCGAGAGCCAACCGTGCGCGAGGACCTCCTCGGTCTCTTCGCCGTCGTGGGCGGCGCGGTAGGCGTCGAGGTCGTTGAGCAGGCGACGCGCCTGGTTCTCCTCGACGTCGAGCCCGGTGAGCCGGAGCAGGCGGCGGGTGTGGTGCCCGGCGTCGACGACCTTGGGCTGCACCCGCACGTGATCGCCGTCGATGCCTGTGGTCACCTCCAGCTCGTCGACGTCGAAGCCGAGGCTGTTGAGGTGTCGCACCCGGGCGTCGAACCGGTAGCGCTCCCCCGCCGCGAAGACCTCGCTGCCGGTGAGCGCCTCCCACAGCGCCGTGTAGCGCGCCACGATGCCGTCACCGACCTCGATCGGGTCGATCGCACCGAGCAGCTCGCCGGCCTCGAGGTCCATCAGCTCGCCGATCACGTTGAGCCGGGCCATCCGCAGGTCGTCCAGGCGGCGTCCTTCGGACAGCTGGCCGTGGTGCTCCATCGTCTCGGCGTCCACGAGGTAGGCCGCGAACGCGCCCGCGTCCCGGCGGAACAGCGTGTTGGACAGCGAGCAGTCGCCCCAGAAGTAGTCGGCGAGGTGCAGGCGTACGAGCAGGACCGCGAGCGCGTCGAGCAGCCGGACGGCGGTCTCCGGGCGAAGCGTCTGGCTGAACAGCGCACGGTAGGGCAGCGAGAACGAGAGGTGCCGGGTGATCAGCGCAGGCTCGAGCGGGCCGTCCGGCCCCTCCCGACCGTCGACGATCCCGATCGGGACCACGGTCGGCAGGTTGGTGCGGTCCAGGCGCCTCAGCAGCTGATATTCGCGGTGGGCCGAGAACGCGCCGATCTCCTTGACCGCGTAGACCGAGGTGCCGACCCGCACGAACCGCACGACGTGCCGGGAGATGCCGCGTGGCAGGCCGACCAGGTGCTCGGTCGGCCACTGCTCGAGCGGGACGTCCCAGGGCAGGCCGAGCAGGTCAGGGTCGTCGGGCGAGCCGATCAGCCGAAGCGGCACCGGACCCGCCTACTGGCAGGCGCAGGCGCCGCTGGGGCTGCGTACGGTGAAGCAGTTCGGGCAGGTCGCCGAGCGGACCTTCGCCGACTCGACGGCCTGCTCTGCGGCGATCGTGCTCGCGCGGGTCGCAGCGGCGCGCTGGGAGCGCTGCTTGGACTTGGCCTCCGAGCTCTCACGCTCTTCGCGCGCGACCGCTGCCCGCTGGAAGCTGTCCTCGTTCTCCGAGGCGAAGACCCGCTGACGCACCGTGTCGGGCAGGAACCCCATGCCCTGCTCGCACAGCGGGACCGCGACCTCGAGGGTGGCCTTCTGCGCCAGCTCCTCGATCACGTCGCCGTGCACCAGCTCGGGGTCGGCAGCGCAGCGCTTGTCGGCCTGGGCGAGCGCCGCAGCAACCTTCTTCTCGATCTGTGCGTCGGTCATGGTGGCAGTCATAGGACCCTCCGTGGGCTGGGCGAGCGGGACGTCAGGCGAGCGAGACAAGGTCGGCGAGGTCGTCGGACCACTGGTCCTCCACCCCGTCCGGGAGCATCAGGACCTTCTCGGGCGACAGTGCGAGCACCGCGCCCTCGTCGTGGGTCACGAGCACGACCGCCCCCTTGTACGTGGACAGGGCAGACAGCACCTCTTCACGGCTGGCCGGGTCGAGGTTGTTGGTGGGCTCGTCGAGCAGCAGCACGTTGGCACCGGAGACGACCAGGGTCGCGAGCGCGAGCCGGGTCTTCTCGCCGCCGGACAGCGTGCCGGCCTGCTGGTGCACCACGTCCCCGCTGAACAGGAAGCTGCCGAGCACCCGCCGCGCCTCGGGCTCGGGCAGGTCAGGGCTGGACGTGCGCATGTTCTCCAGGACCGTGCGGTCGGTGTCGAGCGTGTCGTGCTCCTGCGCGTAGTAGCCGAGGCGCAGCCCGTGGCCGGGCACGACCTCCCCGGTGTCGGGCGTCTCCACGCCGGAGAGCACCCGCAGCAGCGTCGTCTTCCCGGCGCCGTTGAGGCCCAGCACGACGACGCGCGCGCCGCGGTCGATGGCGAGGTCGACGTCGGTGAAGATCTCCAGCGAGCCGTACGACTTGCTCAGCTCGTTTGCCGTGAGCGGCGTCTTGCCGCACGGCGCTGGCTCGGGGAAGCGCAGCTTGGCGACCTTGTCGGCGACCCGGACGCCCTCGACTCCTGCGCGCAGCCGCTCGGCGCGCTTGAACATGCCCTGAGCGGCCTTGGCCTTGGTCGCCTTCGCGCGCATCTTCTCGGCCTGGGCGGTGAGCACGCCGGCCTGCTTCTCCGCGTTGGCCCGCTCACGCTTGCGGCGCTTCTCGTCGGTCTCGCGCTGGGCGAGGTAGGTCTTCCAGCCCACGTTGTACTGGTCGAGCAACCCGCGGTTGGCGTCCAGGTGGAACACCTTGTTGACGACCGCGTCGAGCAGCTCGACGTCGTGGCTGATCACGACGAGCCCGCCGGTGTGCTTCTGCAGGTAGCCGCGCAGCCAGGTGATCGAGTCGGCGTCGAGGTGGTTGGTCGGCTCGTCCAGCAGCAGGGTGGTGGCGTCGGAGAACAGGATCCGCGCCAGCTCCACGCGTCGACGCTGGCCGCCGGACAGGGTGCCGATCCGCTGCTCCAGCGCACGGTCGGGCAGTCCCAGGTTGCTGCAGATCCGGGCCGCCTCGGACTCGGCGCTGTAACCGCCGAGGTCGCCGAACCGTTGCTCGAGGTTGCCGTAGCGCCGGAGCAGCTCCTCGTCGTCAGGGCGCTCGGACAGCTGGACGGTCATCTTCTCCAGGTTGCGCAGCACCTCGTCGAGGCCTCTGGCCGACAGCACGCGGTCCTTGGCGAGCGTGTCGAGGTCTCCCGTACGAGGATCCTGCGGCAGGTAGCCGACCTCGCCGGTCCGAGCGATCTGACCGGCGGCCGGCAGCGTCTCCCCCGCCAGCGTCCTGGTGAGCGTCGTCTTGCCGGCGCCGTTGCGTCCGACCAGGCCGATCCGGTCTCCCGGCTGCACCCGGAACGTGACGTCGGTGAGCAGCGCGCGCGCCCCGGCGCGCAGCTCCAGGTCGGTGACGGTGATCAACGGGCACTCCAGGGTTGACGGTGAGGGGCCGGACGGGTCACGGCTCTCACGGCGTCGTCAGGGGCACGGACCCACGGTACCTGTCGGGTCGCCTCCGTGCTGCTGCGATGATTCCTGGATGGACTTCGACGACCGGGCTCGGCTGGACACCTCGCAGGTGCAGGACCAGCGGGGCCGCTCAGGCGGCGGGGGTGGTGGCTTCGGCGGAGGCGGCGGTGCGGGGCTGCTCGGCCTGCTGCTACCCATGCTGTTGCGCGGGCGTCGCGGCCCGGCCGGCCTGCTCGGGCTGCTCGTCGTGGGCGCGATCATCATCCTGCCGCAGCTGCTCGGGGGCGGCGGCACGCAGCCGGTCTCGTCCGGCGGCGGAAGCGTCAGCAGCGCAGACAGCGGCGCCGACCTGTCCGGCCGCTGCCAGACCGGCGCGGACGCCGACCGTGACCCCGACTGTCGGATCGTCGGTGTGGTCAACGACATCCAGACCTACTGGTCCACGGCGTTCCGGGGCTACACCGAAGCCGACACCCGCCTGTTCACCGGCCAGACCCAGACCGGCTGCGGTGCGGCGACCTCGGACGTGGGCCCGTTCTACTGCCCCGCCGACGACATGGTCTACATCGACCTCGGCTTCTTCGACGAGCTGCGGACGACGTACGGGGCCTCCGGCGGGCCGTTCGCCGAGGCTTACGTGCTCGCGCACGAGTACGGCCACCACCTGCAGGACCTGGACGGCACCTCGGAGAAGGTCCAGCGCGCCGGGCAGCAGACCGGGCCGGAGTCCCCCTCGGTGCGCCTGGAGCTGCAGGCCGACTGCTACGCCGGCACCTGGGCGGGCTCGGCCAGCGACCGCGCCTTCCTGAGGATCACCGACGCCGACGTGCGTGACGGGCTGTCTGCAGCAGCCGCGGTCGGCGACGACCGGATCCAGAAGCGCGCCACCGGTCGGGTCGACCCCGAGTCGTTCAGCCACGGCACGTCCGAGCAGCGGCAGCGGTGGTTCCGTACCGGCTTTGCCGGTCAGTCCTGCGACACCTTCACCGGCGACCTCTGACCCCGGCCTCTACGCCACCGCCGGCCGCTGACCCAGGCCCCTGAGCCACCGCCGCCCGCTGCCCTCCCGCGGCCCTGCCCTCCCGCGGCCCTGCACGCCCGCCGTGATCTTCCCCTTGCGTCGAGGACACGCCGCGGCAATCGATACGGGAGGAAGATCGTCGCCACGGACGGCCCGGCGCACCGGTGATCTTCCCCTTGCGTTGCGAACACCGCCCTGTAGAACGCGACACGGGAAAGCTCACCGCCGGCGGCGGACCCGTGCACCGTTGACGCCCGACATCGGGCCTCACACGTGCACGGTTGCCGGCACATCCTCCGCCACAGGCGCACCGCGCACGATCCGTGCACCGCTGCAGCCCGACGCCGGGCTCTGAGGGTGCACGGTTGCCGGGCCCGAGGCCAGCCGAGTTGGACGATCCTGTGATCGCTGATCGGGCGGTAGACGATCTGCTGGTAGATCGCGTTGGACATCGGGTTGGCGGGTAGCAGGCGCCCTTGCTCAACGAGAGAGGACCCTAGGCCGTCTCGTCCAAGGACCGATTCGCTAGACGTTGAAGCCGAGCGCCCTCAGCTGGTCGCGACCGTCATCGGTGATCTTGTCCGGGCCCCACGGAGGCATCCAGACCCAGTTGATGGTCACGTCGTCGGTGAACACGCCGAGCGCCGAGCGGGTCTGGTCCTCGATCACGTCGGTCAGCGGGCAGGCCGCCGAGGTCAGCGTCATGTCGAGGGTGACGGCGCCGTCCTCGTGGATCTGCTGCCCGTAGAGCAGCCCCAGGTCGACGATGTGGATCCCGAGCTCGCGGTCGACCACGTCCTTCATCGCCTCGACGACCTCCTCGTCGGTAGCCTCCGCCGTATCGCCGCCGGTGGGGGTGTCGGTCGCCTCAGCCATGATCTGCTCCCTCGTTCATTCGTGTCTGGGTG
>JBBSTR010000049.1:0-18268 GCA_038235705.1 Mycobacteriales bacterium | reverse complement strand
CGGGGGTTTCACCCTGTACGAAGCAGCCGGTGTCGTGTCCACGCTCGTCACCGCCGGCCTGGTGGAGGTGCTCCCGCCGGAACCCGAGACCCCTGCGGTCGACGGTCCGAGCGACAGCCTGGCCGTGGAGACCCAGGTCGTGGACGTCCCGCCGGTCGACGAGCTGCCCGCCGAGGTCGCACCTGCGGTGACGTCCGCCCTGCTGGCTGCGTTCGCCCCGGCCGCCGATCTGCCCACCGACGCGGCTCGCTCAGACGCCGACCTCCTCGAGGAGGACCTCGAAGGCTCGCTGCACCGCGTGTCGAGCGAGCTGGCCGCCATGCTCGGACCGGGCCGCGTCGACGAGGACGTCTTCGCCGCCGTCACCAAGGCCCCGCTGCCCGTGTCCGAGCCCGACCCGGACGTGCTGCGGCTCGCCGGGGAACGCGAGGCCGTGCGCCGGCGTGACCGTGCCCGCCGACCTGGCGACGCCGCCGAGCTGCTCGCCGCCCAGGCCGAGCTGGAGGCCGCACGGGTCGCCGCGGCCGGGCCCACCCCCTCGACCGGACCGCTCCCCTCGTCGACCGACGCGGTGATCGTCGACCTGGCGGGCCGCCGCAACGCCAAGGTTGCAGGCTCGGTCCCGCTCCCGCTGGACGACACCTTCCCCCCGTCCGACGACGCGCCCGTCGCGGACCACGACACCGGCGGCGACCCGACCGAGGCCAAGGCGGTCGAGACCGGTCCGGTCGAGCCTGAGACCTCTGGGACCGTGCTGGTCGAGCCGTCCCCTGCAGAGGCGGGGCAGGACGAGACGGAAGACGTACGGCCGACGACGGAGGCCGACGTCGCGCCGGACGTTGCGTACGGCGTCGCCGAACAGTCCGAGCAGGAGCGCCCGCACGAGCAGGACCAGGTCGAGGCAGCTCAGGTCGAGGCAGCTCGGGCCGAGGCGGCAGCGGTCCAGGCTCGGGACGCCCAGGCTGCCGTCGACGAGGCCGCGCAGGCGGAAGCCGACGCTGCGCACGAGGCAGCCGTCCAGGCGGCTGCCGAGCAGGACGCTGCCGCCGTTCTGGAGGTAGCGCGGGCTGAAGCAGCGCAGGTCGAAGCAGCGCAGGTCGAAGCAGCGCAGGTCGAAGCAGCCCGGGTCGAAGCAGCCCGGGTCGAAGCAGCCGAGGCGGAGCGCGACGCCGCACAGGCCGAGCAGGACCGCCGGGTGGAGGAGGAACGCCTCGCCGAGCAGAGCCGCAAGGACGCCGAGGACCGGGAGGCCGAGTCCGAACGGCTCCGCGCCGAGGCCGAACGGGAAGAGGCCGTGCAGGCCGAGCAGGCGCAGGCCGAGCAGGAAGAGGCCGAGCGGGCGCAGGCCGAGCAGGCAGCAGCTGAGCAGGCAGCAGCTGAGCAGGCAGAGCAGGAACGCATGGCACGGGAGGCAGCCCGCGCCCAGGAGCTCGCGGCTCAAGAGCTGGCGGCCCAAGAGCTCGCCGCCCAGGAGCTGGCCGCGCAGCAGGCCCAGCAGAAGACCGAGGAGGAAGCCGAGGCGCGCGTCCTAGCGGAGGCCGAGGCGCGAGAGGTCGCGGCGCCAGGCCTGATCCCGGCGCAGGCGATGTCCCCGGACGAGGCGGCTGACCTCGCGGCGAGGGCGCGCGCGGAGCTCGCCGAGGCGGTGGGCACCCCACCGGCGCCGCCGGACGAAGCGTCGCCGAACGAGGCGGGCACCGGTCCCGCCCACGAGCCCGAGCCGGAGCTCGACGACTCCCCGGTCTGGGTCGAGCAGGACACCGACACCGCGTCCCTGCTCCGAGAGCTGTCCTCGTTGGGCTTCGACGACGACGATCCCGACGAGGGCGTACGACCTGCCTCCCGGCACCCGGTCGGCGCCTACCAGAGCAAGCAGAAGAAGAAGGGCCTGTTCGGCCGCGGCTGACGGACGGCTCGGCCCGTCTCAGGTCGCGAGGCTGCTGACCGGGGTCAGTTCTCCGCTCGCGACCTGCTCGGCGTAGTGGCAGGCCACCAGGCTCACCGGCCCGTCCGCGCGACCGATCGTCACCGGGACCGGCCGCAGGGCAGGCACCTCGTCGTGGCACCGGGTCTCCTGCCGCCACGGGCACCGGGTGTGGAACCTGCAGCCCGGCGGCACCGCGGCCGGCGAGGGCAGGTCGCCGCGGAGCAGGATGCGCTCGCGATGGTCCTCGACCTCCGGGTCGGGGACGGGCACGGCCGAGAGCAGCGACCGGGTGTAGGGGTGCAACGGCGTCTCGTACAGCCGCTCGGAGGTTGCCTTCTCGACCACCGCCCCGAGATACATGACGGCGACGTCGTCGCTGATGTGCCGCACGACAGCCAGGTCGTGCGCGATCACGACGTACGTCAGCCCTAGCCGTTCCTGCAGCTCGGAGAGCAGGTTGAGCACCTGGGCCTGGATCGAGACGTCCAGCGCACTGACCGGCTCGTCGGCGATCACCAGGTCCGGGTCGAGCGCGATGGCCCGGGCGATCCCGATGCGCTGACGCTGACCGCCGGAGAACTCGTGCGGATAGCGGTTCAGCGCGCTCGCCGGCATCCCGACGAGGTCGAGCAGCGCCCGGCTGCGGGCATCGGTGTCGCGCGCCTTCGGCTCGTGCGTACGGATCGGCTCCGCCAGCGCGGAGGCGACCGACTGCCGGGGGTCGAGCGAGGCCAGCGGGTCCTGGAAGACCATCTGCATGCGTCGCCGTGCCCGGCGCAGCTCGGCGGGGCCCAGGGTGGACAGGTCCTGGCCGTCGAAGACGACGGTGCCGGCGGTGATCGGCTCCAGCTGCAGGATCGCGCGCCCGAGCGTGCTCTTGCCGCAGCCGGACTCACCGACGACCCCGAGCGTGCGGCCCTTCTCGACCGTGAGGTCGACCCCGTCGACCGCACGTACGTGACCGACGGTGCGCTCGAGCAGGATGCCTTGCTTCACCGGGAAATGGACAGCCAGGCCTCTGACCTCGAGCAGGCTCACACCGACCCCCCAGCCTCGACCACGGGGTGGATGCACCGCGCCAGATGTCCGGGTGCGTGCTCGGCCAGCGTCGGCGGTCCGCCGTCGCAGGCCTCGTCGTGACGGCTGCACCGCGGTCCGAAGGCGCAGCCCGCGAGCCAGGGCCGCGTGTCAGACGGTGAGCCGGGGATCGGCAGCAGCGGGGTCCCTCGCGGCTGGTCGAGCCGAGGCACCGAGGCCAGCAGCCCGGTCGTGTAGGGATGGCGGGGCGACGCGAACAGCTGACGGCGGTCGGTGCTCTCGACGATCCGACCGCTGTACATGACGTGGACGGTGTCGCACAACCCGGCGACCACGCCGAGGTCGTGGGTGATGAGCACGAGCGCGGTGCCGGTGTCGGCGACCAGGGTGCGCAGCAGCTCGAGGATCTGGGCGCTGATCGTGACGTCGAGCGCGGTGGTCGGCTCGTCCGCGATGAGCAACCGCGGGTTGCAGGCAAGGGCGATCGCGATCATCACGCGCTGGCGCATGCCGCCGGACAACTGGTGAGGCCACTGTTTGAGCCGCTGACCGGGCGCGCTGATGCCGACCGCTTCCAGCAGCTCGCCGGCCCGGGTGGTCGCCTCGTGCGTGTCGAGCCCGCGGTGCCGGGTGAGGACCTCGGTGATCTGACGTCCGATAGTGAGGACCGGGTTGAGCGCGCTCATCGGGTCCTGGAAGATCATCGCGACGTCGCGGCCGCGGACCTCACGCAGCTGCTTGTCCGGCATGGTCAGCAGCTCACGACCGTTCAGCCGGACCGAGCCCTGGACGTCGACGCCGCGGCCCTTCAGGAGGCCGAGCGCGGCGAGCGAGCTGACACTCTTGCCGCTGCCGGACTCGCCGACGATGCCGGTCGTCGAGCCGGCCTGCAGCTCCAGGTCCACCCCGTCGACGGCGCGGACGTCGTGACGACCCCGGCTGGAGAACGTGACGCGCAGGTCCTTCACCACGAGCAGCGGGCCGTCGTAGGGCCGCTCGGAGACGGTCACCTGGGTGGCCGTCATGACCGCAGCTTCGGGTCGAGAGCCTCGCGCAGCGCCTCGCCGATCAGGTAGAAGCCGAGCACCGACACGACGATCGCGACCCCCGGCCACAGCGCGAGCAACGGTGCGCTCGCGAGGAACGACTGCGTCTCGGCGAGCATCCGGCCCCACTCGGGGATGCGCGGGTCCTCCGAGCCGAGGCCGAGGTAGGCGAGCCCGGCCGCCTCCACGATCGCGGTCGCGAGCGCCAGGGTGGCCTGGACGATCACCGGGGCGAGCGAGTTGGGCAGCACGTGCCCGAGAACGATCTTGCGTCGGGTGACCCCGAGGCTGCGCGAGGCCAGGACGTAGTCGCTGCGGCCCTGGACGAGCATCGAGCTGCGGAGCAGCCGCGCGAAGATCGGCACGTTCACCACGGCGACGGCGATCATGATCGAGACGATGCTGCGGCCGAGCACGGCCGCGACGCCGATCGCGAGCAGCAGCCCCGGGATCGAGAGCATGACGTCCATCAGGCGCATCACGACGCCGTCGACCCAGCCGCCGAACGCGCCGGCGAGCAGGCCGAAGCTCATCCCGACCGAGGCCCCCATCGCGGTGGAGACCACGCCGATGAGCAACGAGTAACGGGCGCCGTAGATGAGCCGGCTCAGCTCGTCCCGACCGAGCTGGTCCAGGCCCAGCAGGTGCTGAGCCGACGGTCCGGGGAACACGCCGGGTCGGATCTGCGAGAGGTCGGTCGCCACCGGGTCGTACGGCGCCAGCAGCGGGGCGAACACGGCCACGATCACGAACACCGTGATGAGTACGGCCCCGAAGATGGCCAGCGGGTTGCGGCGCAGCCGTCGGAAGGCGTCGCGCAACAGCCCGGCCGAGCTCTCCTCGGCCGGTTGCACGAGCAGCTCGCCGCCCTGGAACCCACCGGCGCTCGGCCCCGCCACCTCGATGATGCTCACGCCCTGACCTTCCTCACGTGGCGGCCCGGACGCGCGGGTCGAACAGGCCGTACGACAGGTCGACGAGCAGGTTGATGAGGATGAAGACCGTGGCCAGGAACAAGATGCCGCCCTGCAGCACCGCGTAGTCCCGGTCGAAGATCGCGCCCGACATGAGCTGCCCCATGCCCTGGATCGCGAAGACGTTCTCGGTGAGGATCGCGCCGGACAGCAGCAGCCCGGTCTGGAGCCCGACGATGGTGACGACCGGGAGCATCGCGTTGCGCAGCACGTGTCGGCGCGTCACCACCTGCTTTGTCAGCCCTTTCGCCTCGGCCGTACGCACGAAGTCGGCACCGGTCACCTCGAGCACCGCGGCCCGGGTGATCCGGGTGATGAACGCCAGCGGGATCGTGCCGAGGGCGATCGCCGGCAGGATCAGATGCTTCACGGCGTCCCAGGCCGCCGGGAAGTTGCCGGTGACCAGCCCGTCGAGCACGAAGAAGTTGGTCGGGTGCTGGGCGTCGAAGAAGCCCCGGGTGTCCTGACGGCCGGTCGCCGGCAACCAGCCCAGCTTGATCGCGAAGAGGTATTTGAGCAGCGGCCCGAGGACGAAGACCGGGATGGCGATGCCGAGCAAGGAGCCGACCGTGCTGGCGTTGTCGAGCCAGGTGCCCCGGCGCCGCGCGGCCAGGTAGCCGAGCGGGATGCCGAGCACGATCGCGAACACGATCGCGGACAGCCCCAGCTCGATCGTCGCCGGGAAGCGCCGCGTGATCTCGTCGATCACCGCGGTGCGGTAGCGGGTCGAGGTGCCGAAGTTCAGGTGCAGCGTCTGGCCGAGATATTTGCCGTACTGGACGAGCAGCGGCTGGTCGAAGCCGTACGCCGCCCGCACCTGCGCCGCCCGCTCCGGCGTCGCCCGCTCGCCCAGCAGGGCTGCCTCCGGCCCGCCGGGCAAGGCCCGGACGAACACGAAGACCAGGACGGACAGACCGAACAGGATCGGGACGAGCAGGAGCAGACGGCGTACGGCGAACTTGACCATGGTGTCGGTGGACTCGGGAGCCGGGCTCCGCTAGCCGATCGAGACGGTGCGGAACTCCTCCAGGCTGACCGGGCTGGGGATGTAGCCCTTGACGTCCTTGTCGAACGCCAGCGACGGGCTGGTGTGCACGTACGGGATGCCAGGCAGGAAGTCCATGATCTGCTTGTTGGCCTTCTTGTACTCCTCGATGCGGCTCTTCTGGTCTCCGTCGGCGCGCGCCTTTTCGAGCTGGCTGTAGATGGCCGGGTCCAGCGGGCCCCAGGCCGGCTGCTTGGTGCGGAAGAAGGTGCCGATGAAGTTGTCGGGGTCACCGAAGTCACCGGTCCAGCCGAGCAGGTACATCGCGGCACCGCCGCTGTTGACGTTCGCCAGGTATTCCGGGTTCCAGGGGGCCGACTTCGGGACGACCTTGAAGCCGGCAGCCTCCAGGTCGGTCTGGAAGGCCTGGAAGTTGGCCTGCGGGTTGGGCATGTATGGGCGCGACACGTCGGTCGGGTAGGAGAACTCGATGGTCGGGTTCGCGACGCCGGACTCGGCGATCAGCGCCTTCGCCTTGGCGACGTCGTAGTCGTAGGTGGTGACGTCGTCGGCGTAGCCGAACAGCTGCGGCGGCATGAACTCCTTGGCCACCTCCGAGCCCGGCGGGTACTGCGCCTGGACGAGCGCCTTCAGGTTGAGCGCGTGAGCGATCGCCTGGCGGATCTTCGGGTTGTCCAGCGGCGGCTTGGCGGTGTTGAAGCCGACGTAGCCGACGTTGAACGCGGGGCGCTGCAGCAGCTGATAGCCGGCCGACTTGAGCGCGCCGAGGTCGGCCGGGTCGACCAGGTCGTAACCCTGGATGTCACCGGCCTCCAGAGCCGCCCGGCGAGCCGGACCGTCCGCGATCGGCTTGAAGATGACCCGCTCGAGCTTGGCCTTCTCGCCCCAGTAGTCGTCGTTGCGCACCAGGACGACCTGGTTGCCCTTCTCGTTGCTCTCCAGCTTGAACGGACCGGAGCCGACCGGGTTCGTGGTGCCGAAGGTGCCGTTGAAGCTCGGGGTGTCACCGGTGCCGCTGACGTCGTCGGCCTTGTACTCCACGAGCGCCTTCGGGCTGGCGATCGAGAACGCCGGGAGCGCGAGGCCGGCGAGGAAGGAGGCGGACGGGCTCGTCAGGTTGATGACAGCGGTGGCGGCGTCCTTGGCCTCGCACGAGGCGTAGAGGCTCTCCGGGAGCGAGGCGTCCTCGTTCTTGGCGTAGCCGCTGAACACGGTCTGCCAGTAGTAGGAGACCGACGCGCTCTGCTGGACGCCCTTGAAGTTGTACCAACGGTCGAAGTTGAAGCAGACCGCCTTGGCGTCCAGCGGGGTGCCGTCGGTGAACTTCACACCGCTCTGCAGGTCGAAGGTCCAGCTCTTGCCGTCGTCGCTGGCCTTGAAGGTCTTGGCCAGCAACGGTTCGACGTCGGTGCCGCCGGGCTTGGTGGTCACGAGGGTCTCGAAGATCTGCCGCTGCACGCGGGCCGACTCGCCGTCGGAGGTGTAGGCGCCGTCGAGACTGACCGGGTCGGCCGAGGCGCCGAAGACCAGCGTGCCACCGCCCTTGCCGCCGCTGCTGGGAGCGCTCGAGCCGCCGGAGCTGTCCGGGCTGGAGCTGCCGCCGCACGCGGCGAGGACGCCGAGGGACATGGCGGTGAGGCCGAGGGCCGCGGCGTGGCGGCGTCGTGACGAGCGCATGGGGGTCTCCCTGTCGTGGAGCGGGACCGGTGATCACGGCCTACGGGGGACCCTAGGGCCCAGGTGTGACGACGGTCTCAGCTAGTTGGTCGCGACTTCATCACGATGGCGTCTCCGCCTCGTGTCGGGCGGGTGCCGTCCACCCGCCCCGCAGGCATGAGCCCGCCCCGCCGGGGAAGGTCGGCACCACCATCCGTTCGTCTTGAGGAGACACCGTGACCAGCCTGCGCGACGAAGACATGACCACCACCACCACCGAGACGACGAAGGTCACCACCTCCGGCGGCGACGCGGACCAGGGCGACACCGACACCACGCAGGTGGACCCGGCCGGCAGCGACCCGGCGGGCACCGACCCGTCCGGCGGCGACGCCGATCAGGGTGACAGCGACGAGGTCGCCGTCGACCCGTCCGGCTCGGACCCGGCCGGCTCGGACCCGGCCAACCCCTGAGCGTGATCTCTGAGCCGTCCCAGAGCCCCTCGGCCGCCTCGCCGGGGGGCTCTGCCCCGTCATCGGCTCTGTCACGGTGCCTGTCCGTCAGCCCGCAGGAGTTCGCCGAGACGCACTGGAACACCGCTCCGTTGCTGTCCCGGGCCAAGCAGCTGCCTCATGACTTCTCCGACCTGCTGACCGACGACGACGTCGATGAGCTGGTCGGTGAGCGCGCGCTGCGGACCCCTTTCTTCCGTACGGTCTCGGGCGGCGGCGGGCTGCCCGCCCCGCTGCGCACCGCGCGGGCCGGCAACCGCACGATCGGCGACCTCGTCGACCCGGACGGCCTGGTCGTTCAGCACACCGGTGGCGCGACGCTCGTGCTGCAGTCGCTGCACCGGATGCACCCGCCGGTAGGCCGGTTCTGCCGCGAGCTGGCTCTCGAGCTCGGGCACCCGACGCAGTGCAACGCCTACATCACCCCCGGTGGCGACGCCCAGGGGTTCGACTTCCACCACGACACCCACGACGTGCTGGTTCTCCAGGTCAGCGGCAAGAAGCGGTGGGTGATCCACGCGCCGGTCCTCCCACTGCCGCTGCCTTCGCAGGCGCGCGCCGGGGCCGACCTCGTGCCCGACGGTGCCGAGCCGCTCCTGGACATCGAGCTGGAGGCGGGCGACTGCCTCTACCTGCCGCGCGGCTACGTCCACGCCGCGCTGACCACCGACGTCGCATCCGTGCACCTGACCGTCGGGATCATGGCCACGACCTGGTACGACGTGCTGTCCGACCTGCTCACCCTCGCCGCAGACGACCCGCAGTTCCGGCGTGCTCTGCCTGTGCAGCCTTCCTCGGACCCGGGCGACCTGCTGGCCCGTACGGCGTCCTGGCTCCAAGGACTCGATCCTTTCGACGTACGCGAAAAGCTTGAGGTCCGGCTGGCTCGCGCGACACCGCCGGAGCCGTTACGGATGCTGGCCGGAGCACAGACGCTCCGCACCCTGTGCGCGGAGACCACCGTTCGGCCGCGACGCGGGTTGTCGGTGCGTCGGGACGGCACGACCCTGCACCTGTCAGGCAGGAAGCTCACGCTGCCCGACTCGACCTCGCCGGCGCTCGACCTGGCGCTGGCCGGGCCCGTGAAGGTCGGCGACCTCGCCGTGGGCGGGTTCGACGAGGGCGACGCCGTCGTCCTCGCCCGCCGGCTCCTGCGTGAGGGTGTGCTCGTGCCCGGTGGCTGACACAGCGGCTGGGCTGCAGGGGGGCGACTGGTGCGCCGACGTGTCTACGAGCCGCGACGAGCCCCTGTTCGCCACGGCGCCCCGGGTCGCCCGGTGGCTGCTGGTCGAGCACACCGCCGCCTGGGGACCGGAGTCGGTCCCTTCAGGCCGGATGCCGCCGTCGGTGGCCAGGGCGCTCGCCGAACAGGCTGCGGACTGGGGGGCCCGGCTGCTCCTGGTCCGACGGCCTGGCGCCCGCGCAGGCGCCGACCTCGGCGGTCGGTGGGTCTTCGCCGTCGACTCCCGTCCCGGGCACGAGCAGGTGCTCTCGCGGCACCCGGAGGAAGACGTGCAGCTGCTGGACCTGGACCTGGACGGGCCCGGGTGGCAGGTCCACGCGGAGCCGTTGCACCTGGTCTGCACGCATGGCAGCAACGACCGCTGCTGCGCCACCCGCGGGCGTCCGGTAGCGGCGGCGATGGCCGCCGCGAGCCCGTCGACGACCTGGGAGTGCAGCCACCTCGGTGGCGACCGGTTCGCCGCCAACCTGCTCGTGCTGCCCGAGGGGCTGATCTTCGGGCGTGTGCAGCCCGAGGACGTCGTACGGATCGCTGCGCTCGCCGTCAGCGACCCGGACCCGGACACCTTCCGCGGCCGGTCCTCGCAGCCGGCACCCGTCCAGGCGGCGCAGGCCTTCGCCCGGGCCCGGCTCGGCACGCAGCTCGCGTTCGTGGAGCAGACCGCCCGCGGAGGCAACGTCTGGGACGTGTCGCTCGAGGGTGGGGTGACGGTGTCCGTGGCGTACGACCGGAAGGCCCTGGCCCCGGCCGTGCTCTCCTGCGGCGACCCGGCGAAGACGGCGCCCGGATACCGACTGGTGTCGCTGGAGCGCGTACCGGGACGGGCGGTGCCGCCGTCGGTCTGATCGGTCCGACGCTGTACGCCGGCGGACCCGACGACCGGGCGGTGCTCACGTGGCGGTTCCCCGAGCCCGTACGCGCGCTGTCGAGCGCCCCGGTCGGCGGCGGTCCCGCCCTCCTGGACTGGCTGCTCAACGTCGAGGTGTCGAGCGACTATCAGCGTTGCGACCTGGCGGTCCACGTGTCCGAGGTGGCCGCGCGGCTGCATATGCACGGGGCTGGAGCGGGCCTGCTGACCGCCGCGCCGGTTGCCCAGGTCTGCACCGGCGAGGACGGCGGGGTGCGCGTCGACGCCACCGTCGGCGTGACCCGGCCGACCTGGGCAGCGGGCCCGGACGGCTCCTGGTCGGGACGACCCGGCACGATCAACACCGTGGTGCAGCTGCCGGTGGCCCTGTCCCCCGCAGCCGCTGTGAACGCGGTCGTCACCGCGACCGAGGCCAAGGTCCAGGCGCTGCTCGAGGCCGGCGTGCCCGGGACCGGTACCGCCTCGGACGCTGTGGTCGTGCTCTGGCCCGCGAGCGGTCCCGAGGAGGACTTCGGTGGCCCGCGCTCGGTCTGGGGCGCGCGGGTCGCCCGCGCCGTGCACGCCGCGACCGCCGCCGGCCTCGAACGTCGGTGATCTTGGTCGGTCTTTCGGCCCGGAGATCATCAAGGGTCGATAAGGGCTTGTCCCGTTGCCGCCGCGGTCGCAGGCTCACATCATGACGCCTGCCGAGCTGCTCGCCGTGTACGACACCCAGCTGCGCACCGACGCCGAGACCCCCAGCGCCGTGTCGGTCACCCTCCTCGGCCCGTTGCGGCTGGTCCGCTTCGCGCGGGGTCGGGGGTTCGTGACGTACGGGCCCCCGACCGAGGACCTGGCCGCCCTCGTACCGCCTGCGCTGGAGCACTTCGAGGCCCTGCCGGAGATCACCCGCGTCGAGTGGAAGGCCCGCGGCCACGACGAGGCGTTCGGGCTGCACGAGACCCTGCTCGCGCACGGGTTCGTGCCCGACGAGACCGAGTCGATCATGCTGGGAGAGGCAGCCGGGCTCGCCGAGGACGTCCTGCTGCCGGCCGGGATCACGGTGCGACGGGTCACGGCCGAGCCCGACGTACGCGCCATGAGCGCGATGAGCGACGAGGCGTTCGGCGACCCGGTGTCGCAGGAGCGGGCCGAGGCGCTGCTTCGCCGGCTGTCCCTGGACGACGGGACCGAGCTGTGGGTCGCCGAGGCGGACGGGGTGATGGTCAGCGCCGGCCGGCTCGAGCCGGTCCCGAATACCGACGTGGCGGGGATCTGGGGCGGTGGGACCCTCGCGGCCTGGCGGGGGCGCGGGGCCTACCGGGCGCTGCTCGCCGTCCGCGCCCGCTCGGCGTTGCGCCTGGGCAAGACGCTGATCCACAGCGACTCCACAGACGCCTCCCGCCCGATCCTGGAGCGGCTCGGGCTGGTCAAGGTCAGCACCACCACCCCGTACGAGTGGCGCCGCCCCGAGAACGTGGGTGATCTTGGCCAGGACATGCCGCCCAAGATCACCACCGCCTGAGAGGGACCGTCACGCCAAGGCGAGGCCCAGCGCCAGCAGCGCGCTGTAGACGAGCTGCAGACGACCGGTGTCGCGCAGCACCGGGATCAGCGCCATGCCGACCGCCTTGCTCCGCACGATCTGGATCGGCTCTCTCGCCAGCGGCAGGGCGAGCAGGGCCAGCAGCGCCCACGGGGTGACGACCACGGACAGGACGGCGGCGACGAACGCGGCGGCGACGAGGACCTCGTACAGGGTGCGGGTCCGGCTCTGTCCGATCCGGACCGCGAGGGTGCGCTTGCCGGCGACCGCGTCGGTGGGCACGTCGCGCAGGTTGTTGGTCACCAGGATCGCGCAGGCGAGCGACCCGCAGGCGACGCCGCCGAGGACCGCGGCGAGCGTGACGGTCTCGGTCATGGCGTACGTCGTACCGATCACCGCGACGAGGCCGAAGAACACGAAGACGCTGACCTCGCCGAGCCCGCGGTAGCCGTACGGCGTGGCGGTGCCGGTGTAGGCCCAGGCTGCGGCGATCGCGACCGCGCCGATCAGCACGAGCCAGAGGCTGGACAGCAGGGCGAGCAGGAGCCCGGCGACCGCGGCGACCGTGAACGCGGCGAGCGCGGCCTGCTTGACGAGGGTGGGGGCGGTGACACCGGAGCCGACGAGCCTGAGCGGGCCCACGCGGTCGCTGTCAGTCCCCCGGATCCCGTCGCTGTAGTCGTTGGCGTAGTTGACACCGACCTGCAGCGCGAGGGCGACGACGAGGGCCAGCAGCGCGCGCGGCCAGAAGAACCCGTCGGCCGCGGCCGCCGCCCCCGAGCCGACGAGCACGGGGGCCACGGCCGCGGGAAGCGTCTTGGGGCGGGCTCCCTCGAGCCACTGGGCCGGTGTCGTCACGAGCCGCAGTCTCGCAGGGTTGAGGCCCCCGGGCATCCGGGCCTACGTCGCACCCGGCCCGACCGCCGCACGATCATGAGCTCCGGGCGTCCAGCCGTCGCTCAGCAGCCATGATCGCGGCACGCAAGGCGACGCGGTCAGGCTTGCCGGTGGGCAACAGAGGGATCTCGGGCAGCACCCGGAGCTCACGGGGCGCGGAGACCCGGCCTGCGGACGCGGCCACGTGCTCGCGGGCGTCCGCAAGGCTGAGCGGTCCGTCCAGCACCACGCAGGCCACGACCCGCTGCCCCCACTCGGCGTCCGGCAGCCCGACCACGACCACGTCCCTCACGGCCGGGTGGGACAGCAGCGCCGCCTCGACCGCAGCCGGGGCGACGTTCTCGCCGCCGCTGAGGATCATGTCGTCGACGCGGCCGAGGATCTGGAGCCGACCGTCGACGATCCGCCCGAGATCTGACGTCAGGAAGGCTCCGTCCACGAAAGCCTCGGCCGTCAGGTCCGGCCGCAGCCGGTACCCCAGCGCGACCGTCGGCCCTCCGAGCCGCACCCTTCCCACGTCGGTGATCTTCGGGCCGAAACGCCGGTCAAGATCACCAACACTTACGACCGCACCCGGCAGCGGGACCCCGTCGTACACACAGCCCCCCGCGGTCTCGCTCATCCCGTACGTCGTGACGACCGGCAGCCCGGCCTGGAGCAGATCCGGGGGAGCAGCCGCCCCGCCGAGCAGGATCGCGTCGTACGCCGAGAGGTCCTCCCCCGCCGCCAGCGCCCGGCGCAGCTGGGTCGGCACCATCGCCGTATATCTGCGGGCACCTGGAGCGAGCAGCCCACGGATCAGCACCTGCACGCCCGCGATGTGCGTCACGGGAAGCCGCAAGTCCCACGTGCCGGGTCCGCCCAGCCGCTCGACCGTCGCGAGCGCCGAGGCCCGGAGCGCCCCGCCGGAGAGCAGCACGCCCTTGGGCTCCCCGGTGGAACCAGAGGTGGGGACGATCAGGGCGGTCCCCGGCTCGACCGGCTCGAAAGGCCTGACCACGGCAAGGATCCGTGACGCCAGCGCCTCGTCCGAGGGCAGCGGCAGCACCGGCTCGCCGCCGTCCAGCGCGTCGGCCAACGCCGGCAGCAGCTCGTCGGGCTCGGCCCGTACGACGCGCACCTAGAAGTAGTACGGGTAAGGCGACCAGTCCGGCTCGCGCTTACCGAGGAAGGCGTCGCGGCCCTCGACGGCCTCGTCGGTCATGTAGGCCAGCCGGGTCGCCTCGCCGGCGAAGACCTGCTGGCCCATGATCCCGTCGTCCACCGCGTTGAACGCGTACTTCAACATCCGCTGCGCCTGCGGGCTCTTGCCCAGGATGATCCGGCCCCACTCGATCGCCCGGTCCTCCAAATCGGCGTGCGGCACGACCTCGTTGACCGCGCCCATCCGGTGCATCGCCTCCGCGTCGTGGACCTCGCCGAGGAAGAAGATCTGCCGGGCGAACTTCTGCCCCACCTGCCGCGCGAGGTAGGCCGAGCCGTAGCCGCCGTCGAAGCTGCCGACGTCCGCGTCGGTCTGCTTGAACTTCGCGTGCTCCGCGCTCGCCAGGGTCAGGTCGCACACCACGTGCAGGCTGTGCCCGCCGCCCGCCGCCCAGCCGTTGACGACCGCGATCACGACCTTGGGCATCGTACGGATGAGCCGCTGCACCTCCAGGATGTGCAGGCGACCGGCGCGGGCGGGGTCGCGTACGCCCTCGTCGTCCGCATACTCATAGCCCGCCCGCCCCCGGATCCGCTGGTCCCCGCCCGAGCAGAACGACCACACGCCGTCCTTGGGGGCCGGTCCGTTGCCGGTCAGCAGCACGCAGCCGACGTCGCTGGTCATCCGCGCGTGGTCGAGCGCGCGGTACAGCTCGTCGACGGTCTGCGGCCGGAACGCGTTCCGCACCTCGGGCCGGTCGAAGGCGATCCGGACCACCCCGTGCCGCACATGTCGGTGGTAGGTGATGTCCTCAGCGTCGAAGCCGGGCACCGCGGTCCACTGGTCCGGATCGAACGTCATGGGAAGGAGGCTAGGCGTGGAGCGGGAATCTGAGGTCACGGTCGTGTCCCTGCCGATGCGGGTGCCGTTTCGCGGGGTGACGACGCGCGAAGCCGTGTTGTTCGAGGGCCCGGCGGGGTGGGGCGAGTGGAGCCCGTTCCTGGAGTACGACGACGCCGAGGCCTCCCGCTGGCTCCGTGCTGCCCGCGAGGCTGCCCTCGTGGGGTGGCCCGCGCCGGTCCGCACGAGCGTGCCGGTCAACGCCACCGTCCCCGCCGTGTCAGCTGCTGAGGTGTTAGGGGTGCTTGCCCGGTTCGCCGGCTGCACCACGGCCAAGGTCAAGGTGTGTCAGGCCGGCCAGACGCTTGCCGACGACGTCGCCCGGGTCGCCGCGGTCCGTGACGTCCTGGGCCCCACGGGCAAGATCCGGGTCGACGCCAACGCCGGCTGGACCCTGGAGCAGGCGCGGCGGGCGCTGGACGCGCTGGGCCCGTACGACCTGGAGTACGCCGAGCAGCCCTGCGCCTCGCTGGAGGACCTGGCTGCGCTCCGGGGACGCGGAGTCCTGATCGCCGCCGACGAGAGCATCCGCAAGGCCTCCGACCCGCTCACGGTCGCGGTGACCGGGGCGGCCGACGTCGTCGTGCTCAAGGTGGCACCGTTGGGCGGGGTCGCGCCGGCGCTCGAGGTCGCCCGGGCCTGCGGGTTGCCGGTCGTGGTGTCCAGCGCCCTCGACACCTCGGTCGGCATCGCGGCCGGGGTGGCGATGGCGGCGGCCCTGCCGGACCTTCCGTACGCCTGCGGGCTCGGGACCGTGTCCCTGTTCGCCGCTGATGTCACCTCCAGCCCGTTGCGCCCGGTCGCCGGGGCCCTGTCGGTCGGCCGGGTCGAGCCCGACCTGCGCGACGTCGTCCGGGCGGCCCCCGACCGCGAGCGCTGGTGGCGCGAGCGTCTGGCCCGGTGCGAGGCCCTGCTGGACAACGACGCCGCTCTTTGGGCGGAGCAGGTGAAGGCTCGCAAGGCAGGGAGCGGCCGAGGCGTCTCCGGAGAGGCGATCCTGAGGCAGCTCGACGCCGGGCGTGAAGAGCGGACCTGACGTCGCCGGCATCGGCGAACGGCGCCGGTCGGTGTCTGCGCTCGAGTGGTCGCCGCGAGGCGGACGCGGGCATCCTGAAGGGGTGAACCCCTCCACCGCGCTCGCGACGGTCCTGGTCGACGAGCTCATCCGGAACGGGGTGCGCGAGGCCGTCCTCGCGCCGGGGTCACGGTCAGCGCCCCTCGCGTACGCGCTGCAGGCCGCCGACGCGGCCGGTCGGCTCCGGCTGCACGTCCGGATCGACGAGCGCTCGGCCGGTTTCCTCGCGCTCGGGCTCGCCAAGCGCTCCGGGCTGCCCGTGCCGGTCGCCACCACCTCGGGCACGGCGACCGCCAACCTGCACCCGGCCGTGCTGGAAGCGCACCACACCGGCACGCCGCTGGTGGTGCTCACCGCCGACCGCCCGCCCGAGCTGCGCGACTCGGGCGCGAACCAGACCATCGACCAGATCAGGCTGTACGGCGGCGCCGCGCGGTTCTTCGAGGTCGGCGTGCCGGAGGTGCGTACGGGCCAGAACGCCTACTGGCGCGCGCTGGTCTGCCGGGCGCTGGCCGGCCCAGGCCCGGTGCAGCTCAACCTGGCTTTCCGCGACCCGCTGGTCCCTGGCCCCGGCGACTGGCCCGAGACCCTGGAGGGCCGTGACGGACCGTGGACCGAACGGCTCGCGGGTGCTCCACAGCACGAGACCTGGGACGACCTGCCGGCCCGGACGATCCTGGTGCTCGCCGACGGCGCCCCGCGGGACCTTGTCCCGGCCGCTCAGCTGCTCGCGCAGGACCGCGGCTGGCCGGTGGTCGCCGAGCCGTCCGCCGGCGCGGTGCGCGACACCAACCTGCTCGCCGTACCGGACCTGCTGCTCACCCCGGCGATGCTGGCCGCGCACCCACCCGAGCGGGTGCTGGTGCTAGGACGTCCGACCCTCTCCCGGGCGGTGGCACGGCTGATGGCCTCGGCCCCGCTGGACGTGGTGGCAGATCGCGACTGGTGGCCGGACGCCAGCCGGGTCGCGGCCCGCGTGCTCGCGGGGCTGCCTCCCCTCGAGCGACGCACCGACGACCCTGCGCCGCCCCAGGACACCGCCTGGCGGGACACCTGGCTCGCGGCGTCCCGGGCCGCCGGGGGCGCCGTGGAGCGGGTGCTGTCCGGGGTGCCCGCGAGCACGGCCGTCGATCGAGTGGCCGGTTCGGCCCGCGCGAGCTCCGCGCTCCCGTTGAGCGAGCCGACCGCGGCACGTCGGGTCCAGGCCGCCGTCCCTGACGACGGGCTGCTGGTCGTCGGCTCCTCCAAGCCGGTGCGCGACCTGTTTCTCGTCGGTCCCACCGGACCGCTGCCGGATGCCGACGGATGGTTCGCCTGGGCCCCGTTGAACCCCGGGCTGCGGGTCCTCGCCAACCGCGGGGTCGCCGGGATCGACGGGATGGTCTCCACGGCGATCGGCGCGGCCCTGGCGCACCAGACGGTCGGGGGCGGGGCTGCGTACGCCCTGCTCGGCGACCTGACGTTCCTGCACGACAGCAACGGGCTCGTGATCGGGCCGGACGAGCCACGTCCAGACCTGACGATCGTGGTGGTCAACAACGACGGCGGCGCGATCTTCGGGACGTTGGAGCAGGGTTCGAGCGAGCCGGCGGTGTTCGAGCGCATCTTCGGTACGCCGCACGGGATGGACCTCGCCGCCCTGTGCGCCGCGTCGGGGACAGCCTTCGTAAGGGCCGAGACGTTGACCGAGATCGACGCCGCCCTGGCGCCGGCACCGGGCCTGAGGGTGGTCGAGGTACGTACAGACCGTACGGCCGCCGTCGACCTCGACCGTCGGCTGCGAGAAGCCGTCCAGACTGCGCTCGGGTCAGTCGCCTCGCTGCCGTAGGTCTCAGGCCGCCGCAGCCAGGTCTTTGGCCCAGCCGGTCTGGGTGATCTCGCGGTCGTTGCGTAGTCGCAGGGTGCGGTGGTTGTCGTGCAGGGCGTGGTGGTGCTGGTTGCACAGCGGGACGAGGTCGCGTAGCCGGGTGCGGCCTACGAGGTGCCATGGGTGGACGTGGTGGGGAACGGTGCGGTGATCACCGCAGCCGTTGACCGCGCAGGCTGATCCCCAGAGGGTGTGTAGGGCGCGTCGTTCGCGTTCGGTGGCGTTGCGGTGGTTGCCGCTGGCGCCGACCGGGCGGCCCTGGGCGTCGTGCAGGACGGCGGCCAGGGTGCTGTGGCAGCCAAGCCGGGCCAGGGCTGCGGGGCTGAGCGCGACTGGGCCCAGCGCGGTGCTCAGCTGCGCGGGCAGCGCGCCCGGCACGGCGCTGAGCGCTTCCAGGGCGAAGCTGATCGTTAGCGCGGCCGGCGTCGGCCCGTCGCCGCCGAGCAGGTCGGCGAGCGCGTCGTGCGCGCGTTGACCGGCGGTGAGCTCTGGGGGGCCTTCGATCGTGGCGGTGTCGCGGTCTTGCCACCGCACGGTCGGTAGCGGCGGCGCGCCCGGCCCGACTTGGCCGTGCCCGTCGTTGGGCGGGT
>JBBSTR010000048.1:0-18338 GCA_038235705.1 Mycobacteriales bacterium | reverse complement strand
GTCGCCGCGGTCGAGACGGCCGAGCCCGGCCGCGAGCAGAAGGGTGGGGCCAGTGGCAGCTGGTGAGCAGGACGAGAACGTCGCGCCGACGATGGCGAGTCCCTCGCGGGGTCCGGGCCTGTCGCCGCGGGACTCCGACCGAATCGAGGAGGTCGTCGGCAGCCTGCGCGAGCAGAACGGCTTGGACGTCTCCGTGCTGGTCGGTGACCTCAACGTCGAGGAAGGCGGGTTCCGCGACGGGGCGCTGCGGCTGCACGCCGCGCTGGGCCCGCGCGCCCGCACCGCGGTGCTGCTGGTCGTGGCCCCCGGCCAGCGTCGGGTAGAGATCGTGACCGGCGCCGGCATCAGCCGCCGGGTGCCGGACCGGGTCTGCTCGCTGGCGGTGCTGTCGATGACCACGTCCTTCGCCGGCGACGACGTCGCGGTCGGGATAGTCGACGGGCTGCGGCAGATCGCCGACGCCGCGGGCCGTGGTCCGGCTCTCCCCAAGCCGGGGACCACCGGTGCGCTCGCCGTCTCGACGGCGCACTCCGAGCCGGCGACCCACCCGGCGCTCGGTGAGCCCGACGTGCACGATCTCGCCGTGCACGAGATCGACGAGACGTCGGCGCCCGAGTCCCGCTGATCGTGCTCGGCCGCGCCGAGCCGAGCCGACCCGTCGGCTCAGCCTGCTGCCGCGTCCCGTTCCCTGGCGCGCATGGCACGGGCCACCCCGTCGCGACCTTCTGACAGCAGCCGTCGCAGCGACGCGGGCACAGCATCGTCGCTGAGGAACGCGTCCGTCCGGTCGAGCACCTCCTGGGAGACCTGCAGCGCCGGGTAGAGCCCGATCACGATGCTCTGGGCGCTCTCTGCGGTCCGGGTGCGCCAAACCTCCGAGATGGCCGCGAAGTAGCGCTCGACGTAAGGCCTGAGCAGGACAGCCTGGTCGGACTGGACGAAGCCGCCGATGACGGCGGAGCGCAGGGCGTTGGGCAGCTGGTCGCCGAGCACGACGTCGGCCCACGCCTGCTTTTTGGCCTGCTCGGTGGGGCGGGCTGCCCGGGCGGCCGCAGCCTGACGGGCCCCGGCTGCGGTCGGGTCACGCTTCTCCTCTGCGGCGATCTCTGCCTCGCCGACGTCGCCCACCACGACCAGCCGGGCGAGCAGCGCCCAGCGGAGGTCGGTGTCGATCGCCAGGCCGGGCACCTCCGCGGCGCCGGACAGCAGGTCCCGCAGGAACGCCCGCTGGTCCTCGGTCGTCGCCACCGCGGCCAGGGTGCGCACCCAGGCCAGCTGCAGGTCGCTGCCTGCCTGCGCGCCGGCCAGGGCGCGGCTCGCCTTGTCAGCGATCGCCGCCCGCCCCTGCGGTGCCCAGGCCGGGTCCGCGAACTGCGTGCAGGCGGCCTGTGCCTGTCGCAGCAGCGACTGCACGACCCCGATGTCGGTCTCGGCGTCGATGCCGGCCAGCACCAGCGACACGTAGTCGCGGGCGGGCAGCTCGGCGTCGCGGGTCATGTCCCAGGCGGCCGACCAGCACAGGGCCCGGGGCAGCGACTCGGTGATGTCACCCACGTGCTCGAGCAGCGTGTCCAGCGAACGGTCGTCGAGCCGGAGCTTGGCGTACGCCAGGTCGTCGTCGTTGACCAGCACGAGCGCCGGACGGGCGCGGCCGACGAGCTCGGGGACCTCGGTGCGGGCACCGACCACGTCCAGCTCGACGCGCTCGGTGCGGACGAGCGAGCCGTCCTGCAGGTCGTAGAAGCCCACCGCAGCCCGGTGGGGACGCAGCGTCGGCCACTGCTCGGGGGCTTCCTGAACGATCGAGAACTCCGAGATCAGCCCGTCTTCCCCGGTCTCCACGTGCGGGCGCAGCGTGTTGACGCCGGCGGTCTGCAACCACTGCGCCGACCAGTCGGACAGGTCGCGGCCGCTGGCGGTCTCCAGCTCGGCGAGCAGGTCGTCGAGCGAGGTGTTGCCGTAGGCGTGCTTGGTGAAGTAGGCCCTCACCCCGGCCAGGAAGGCGTCCTGCCCGACCCAGGCGACGAGCTGTTTGAGCACCGACGCGCCTTTGGCGTACGTGATGCCGTCGAAGTTGACGCGCACGTCGTCCATGTCACGGATGTCGGCTGCGACGGGGTGCGTGCTCGGCAGCTGGTCCTGGCGGTAGGCCCAGGTCTTCTCGGTGTTGGCGAACGTCGTCCAGGCGTTCTTCCACCGGGTGTCGGTGGCCTGCGCGAGCACCGACATGTAGGTCGCGAAGCTCTCGTTGAGCCAGAGATCGTCCCACCAGCGCATCGTGACGAGGTCGCCGAACCACATGTGCGCCATCTCGTGCAGGATCGTCTCGGCCCGCCGCTCGTACGACGCGTCGGTGACCTTGGACCGGAAGACGTAGTCCTCCAGGAACGTGACGGCCCCCGCGTTCTCCATCGCGCCGGCGTTGAACTCCGGGACGAACAGCTGGTCGTACTTGCCGAACGGGTAGCGGTGCTCAAAGACCCGGTGGAAGAAGTCGAAGCCCTGCCGGGTGATGAGGAACAGCTCGTCGGCATCGAGGTGGTCGGCGATCGAGGCCCGGCAGTAGAGGCCCAGCTCGATCCCGTCGTGCTCGGAGTGCACGTGGGCGTACGGGCCGGCGACCAGCGCGGTGATGTAGGTGCTCACCCGAGGCATCTCCGCGAAGGTCCAGGTGTCGCCGTCATGGGTGCTCGCGCCGCCGGACACGCAGACCCAGTCGCTGGGCGCTCGGACCGTCAGGGCGAAGGTCGCCTTGAGGTCTGGTTGGTCGAAGCAGGCATACATCCGGTGCGCGTCGTACGTCTCGAACTGGCTGTAGAGGTAGACGGCGCCGTCCACCGGGTCGACGAAACGGTGGAGCCCCTCGCCCGTACGCATGTAGCGGCAGTCGGCGTCGATCACCAGCTCGTTGTCCGCCGCGAGGCCGGTCAGGGTCAGACGTCGTCCGTCGTAGCCCGAGCCGTCGACCGGCTCGCCGTTGAGCGTCGCCGAGCGCAACCCCGCCGAGGCGATCTCGACGAAGGTCTCGGCGCCCGGCTCGGCGCACGTGAACCGCACGGTCGACCGGGAGCGGAACGTGTCGCGCTCCTGGTCGCGCAGGTCCAGCGCGACGTCGTAGGAGCTGACCCTCAGCAGACGGGCACGTTCGGCGGCCTCGTCCCGGGTCAGGTTGTCGGTGGTCGGCGCGTCGGTCGTCACCGGCACATCTTGTCAGCCCTTGGCCGGTCCGGCGGATCCTGGGGGTCGCGTGTGTCACGGTTCCACTGGGTGGTTGCAGGGGCAAGGACAGGCCATGACTTCTGTGGACCTGACCGCGCCCGCCTCGCTCGACTTCTACTTCGACCCGCTGTGCCCGTTCGCGTGGGCCACGTCGCGTTGGGTGCTCGAGGTGCAGAAGGTCCGACCGGTGACCGTGCGCTGGCGCGTCATGAGCCTGTCGGTCCTGAACGAGGGCCGTGACCTGTCCGAGAGCTACGTCGAGATGATGGGCAAGGGTTGGGGGCCGGTCCGCGTGCTCATCGCCGCCCAGCAGCATACTGACGACCTGCTCCCGCTCTACACCGCGCTGGGATCGCGGCTGCACGCGACGAACGGCGACGCGATGTCGCTCGACGACCCGGCGCTGCTGACGGACTCGTTGGCCGACGCGGGACTGCCGGCCGAGCTCGCCGCAGCGGCGACCGACGACTCGTACGACGAGGCGCTCCGTGCGAGCCACCACGAGGGCATGGACCCGGTCGGCATGGACGTCGGCACCCCCGTGCTGCACATCGACGGCACGGCCTTCTTCGGCCCGGTCATCACCCGCGTGCCCACCGGGGACGAGGCCGGTCAGGTCTGGGACGGTGCGCGGCTGCTCGCGGGCTACGAGTACTTCTTCGAGCTCAAGCGCACGCGTACGGAGAGCCCGCAGCTCGGCTAGCCCGGCGTCTGGTCATAACCGACCATGGTCCGCAGGCCGGGCACCGTCGAGGATCGTCAGGTGCGAACACGGTCGGGTGCTCTTTTCCTGGCTGTCGGGTCGGCGCTGTGGATCCTTCTCGCCTTCCTGGTCCTGTTCGCTCCGTTGTCCGGGGAAGCGTCGGTCACCGGCGTGTACGTCATCGAGGGCGCGACCGTGCTCTGGGCCTGCGGGCTGATGTGGAGCCGCGCCCGCTGCTCCTCCCCGGCCTTGGCCCGTGCTCGGCGCCTGCTCGCTGCCGCGATGGCCTGCACGTTCGTGGCGTCCCTGCTGGCCATCGTCGCAACCACGTCCGGTCAGGCGAGCGACTCGCTCTCGGTGGACGACCTGGTGCACCTGTGCTTCGTCCCGCTGGCAGCAGCGGCCCTGCTCTGCTTCCCGGTCTCCGCAGACGTCGCAGGGTCCCGCCTGCGCAGCCTGCTCGACGGGTCCCTGGCCGCCGCCGGTCTCTGGTTCGTCATCTGGGTGACGGTCATGCTCCCCGGCGACGTCGGCGCCGGGCTGTCACGGACAGAAGCCGGCCTCGTGCTCGCCTACCCGGCCGGGGACATCTTCCTGATCGGCCTGGCGGCCAGCGTGCTTGCGCGGGTGCACCGCGCGGCGCTGCGGGAGCTGTCGCTGCTGTCGATCGGCCTGATCCTCTACGGGGCCGCCGACGTCGCCTACGCCGTGCGGGAGGCCGCCGGCACCTATCTGGCGGACGGCCCGGTGTCGCTGCTCGCCGAGCTCGGCATCCTGTTCGTGGTGGCCGGCTCCTGGTCGGCGGGCCGGAGCGGCGCCGTGCGACGGCCAGCCTGGCTGCGCGCGCTGCCGTTGCTGCCGCTGGCGCCGCTGGCGCTCGCGATCCTGGTGGGCGTGCTCGCCCTGCTCAGGGACGAGCCGCTGTCCCGGGCGGCGGAGGCGACCGGGCTGGCCTCGATCGCCGTGCTGGTGCTTCGTGAGGTGGTGTCCGGTCGCGACCAGCGGGCGCTGCGCCGTCGGATCGTCGAGCGGGACGAGCTGTTCCGTTCCCTCGTCCTCGGGTCCGCGGACCTGACGACCCTGCACGACGGCGAGGGCCGGGTCAGGTACGCGAGCCCGTCCGTCCTGCTGACCCTCGACGTCGCGGGGCCCGAGGGGTCTGACCTGCAGCTGGGTGATGCGCACCACCCGCAGGACCGCGCGGTCGCCGGGGTCGCCTGGCGTCGAGCCATGGAGGCTCCCGGCGAGGTCGTCGACATGGTCGTGCGGCTGCGGTGCGTGGACGGGGGGTACCGGTGGCACGCCAGCCGCATGCGCAACCTCCTGGACGACCCGAGCGTCGCGGGAGTCGTCGTCAACACCCGGGACATCCATGAGCAGCACCTGCTGACCGAGCGCGTCCGCCACGACGCCGAGCACGACGCGCTGACCGGTCTCGGGAACCTTGCCCGCGCGCGGCGGAGGATCGCGCAGGCGTGCGCCGACCTGACGGTCTGCAGCGTGCTGCTCGTCGACCTCGACGGGTTCAAGGGGGTCAACGACACCTACGGGCACGCGCAGGGGGATGCGCTGCTCGTCTCGGTCGCCGGAGCCCTGCAGGCCTGCGTCCGGCCGGGTGACGAGGTGCTGCGCATCGGCGGGGACGAGTTCCTCGTCGTGCTCGGTCCCGGCGCCGACGCCGAGCGGGTGGCTGAGCGGGTGGTGGCCGCGCTGCGCCGGCCGCTCCCGGTCGGAGACCGGTTGCTGAGCACCGGTGGCAGCGTCGGGCTGGCCGACACGGCAGAACGACCCTCGCCCGAGGAGCTGCTGCGCAACGCCGACCTCGCGATGTATGCCGCGAAAGACGCAGGGCGCAACCGGTGGGCACGTTATGTGCCGGTCCTGCACGAGAGCGCCCGCGCGAGGATGGCGGTGCAGTCGGGCCTGCACCGGGCACTGTCCGGCGACGGCTTCACGCTGCACTACCAACCTGTGGTCAATCTTGTCGGCGGTGCTCCGGTCGCGTTCGAGGCGTTGCTGCGCTGGACCGACCCCGAGCTCGGGACGACCAGCCCGGACGTCTTCATCCCGGTGGCCGAGGAGTGCGGTCTGATGGCCCGGGTCGACGCCTGGGTCCTCGAGCGTGCGTGCGCAGACCTCGCAGCCTGGACCGCGGCCGGGCTGGTCGTGCTGCCCGTCTCGGTGAACGTCTCCCGGACCGAGCTCACCGCCTCCCTTCCGCAGCTGGTGGCCGGGTGCCTCGGCAGGCACGGTGTGCCGGCCCGGCTGCTGCGCGTGGAGGTCACCGAGAGCGCCGTCGTCCGCGATCCCGACGCGGCGCTGGAGGCTCTGCAGGGGCTCCGTCGGATGGGGGTCCTGGTGCTCCTGGACGACTTCGGGACCGGCCAGTCGTCGCTGTCCCAGCTTGCACGGCTCCCCGTCGACACGGTCAAGATCGACAAGTCCTTCGTCCTGGCCTCCTCGCAGGACTCCGGGGCCGCCCGTCTGCTCGACTCGATCCTCGGCGTCTGTCACGCGCTCGACCTGCCCGTGGTCGCCGAGGGGATCGAGACCGGCGACGTCGCGGGTCGGCTGGCCGCCCACGGATGCCAGTACGGGCAAGGCTGGTACTTCGGACGGCCTGCGGCCGCAGCGCAGACCGCGAGGCTGCTGGCCCCCTGGACGCCCCTGCTGGCTGCCCCGTCGTCGCGAGGGAGCGCTCAGACGACGATCCGCATCGGCAACCCGTAGCGGTCGGTACCCGAGCCGAGGATCTGCGCGGCGCCTCGCGCGAACCGCCGAGCCGTCCAGAGGCAGGCGAGCGCGTCCAGAGCATCGTCGAGCCCGGCGGTCGGCGGAACGTCGGAGGGGATCTCGCCGAGCGCGTCGCGCAGCGCAGAGAGCCGCCCCAGCGCACCCGCGGCCGTCTTCTTGCCCGGCAGCACGACGCCGGTGAGCCGACGCAGGCTGACCTCGGGGTGCGCCTCGACGACGTGGTCGTGCACCGCCGGCCCGGCTGCGCGGAGCGCCTCGTCCACGTCCCGGATGCGCGCGACCAGTCCGAAGGTCTGCGCCGACAGCGACGGGTGCGCGGGACGAGCCTCGGCGTACGTGCCGAAAGCCAGCACGCCGCGGACGGGGGCGGCGAACACGGAGGAGGTGCGGCCGCCGCTCAGCGCTCTGCGCGCCTGCTCGTCCGCGACCCGGCGGCCGTGCTCCGGGAGCCCGATCGGCACGTCCACGGCGAGGACGTCGTCACCGACGAGGCGCAGCAAGGCCCGCGCGTCCTGTGCGTCGTGCCAGCGCACACACCTCTCGTCGGTGAGCTCCGCGACCACCCAACCGCCGCCCTTGCGGCCGTCGGCCCCCCAGACGCGCGGACCCGGCGGCATGGGGGAGACTCCACCACATGCGCGTCCACCTCGGCACCGACCATGCAGGCTTCGAGCTGAAGGCGGCGCTCGTGCGTCACCTCAGCGCTACCGGGCACGAGCCGGTCGACCACGGGGCCTCCGTGCTCGACCCCCAGGACGACTACCCCGCGTTCGTGCTCCGGGCCGCCGAGGCCACCGTCGCCGAGCCCGGCAGCCTCGGGATCGTGCTGGGCGGCTCCGGCAACGGTGAGCAGCTCGCCGCCAACAAGGTGCGCGGTGTCCGTGCGGTGCTGGCCTGGAGCGTCGAGACCGCCCGGCTCGGCCGGGAGCACAACGACGCGAACGTGCTGGGCCTCGGGGCGCGCCAGCACACCGTGCCCGAGGCGCTCACGATCGTCGACGCGTTCCTGTCCACCCCGTTCTCCGGGGAGGAACGTCACCGTCGGCGCCTGTCACAGGTCAGCGACTACGAGACCGGCGGAGGCCTGCCGGCGCTGCCGGGCTGATCGGGTGCCCGAGGGCCACACGCTCCACCGGATCGCCCGTCAGCAGACGCCCTGGCTCGTCGGCCGCGCGGTCGCGCTGTCGAGCCCGCAGGGGCGGTTCAGCACCGGCGCCGAACTGCTGACCGGCCGGCTCGTCGAACGGGTCGAGGCCTACGGCAAGCATCTGTTCTATGCGTTCGAGGGCGAGCAGCTGTTGCACGTCCACCTCGGCCTGTACGGGAAGTTCACGACCGGCACCGGCCCCCCGCCCGAGCCTCGGGGCGCCCTGCGGCTACGGATGACCGCGGACGAGCACTGGCTCGACCTGCGCGGACCGACGGCGTGCGAGGTGATGGAGCCGTACGAGCGCGACGCTGTCCTCGCCCGGCTCGGCCCCGACCCGCTGCGTCCGCGCGCGGACCCCGAGCCTGCCTGGTCGCGCATCAGCAAGAGCCGTCGGACGATCGGTGATCTGCTCATGGACCAGAAAGTGCTCGCCGGGATCGGCAACGTCTACCGCGCCGAGCTGCTGTATCGCGCAGCGGTCTCCCCGTTCACGCCCGGCACGGCTCTGCCTCGCGAGACCTGGGAACCCATGTGGTCGGACCTGCGCACCCTCATGCAGGCCGGCGTCCGAGCCGGTCGCATCGTGACGACCGAGCGGGAGGACCGGGAGCGGCGCAGCGGCACCGCCCGGCGCACCGACGCGCACTACGTCTACCGACGTCAGGGGCTGCTGTGCCGCCGCTGCGGCACCGAGGTGCGCACCCAGGTGATGGTCGGGCGCAACCTGTTCTGGTGCCCGGTCTGCCAGCCCGCCGGGAAGATCGGGCAGCCCGGCTAGAAGACCATCGGCGAGAACGGTCCGGTGCCGACCGGTCCGAACGCCGTGCTCGCGACGGCCAGCGCCCCGGGGACGTGCTCGGTGACGGGACGGGCGCGCAGCGGGGTGCCACCGAGATAGACCGCGCCGAGGTCGGCGACGTCGAGCGCGAGGTCGGCCGGGTCCGTCGTCCTTGCGCAGACCGCTCCGGTGCGGTCGCCGGCCAGCCGCCACCGTCCCTGGTTCCACGGGCACGTGCGGTCGGTCACGTCCAGCACCACGTCGACGGCGGTGGCGTACGTGCGTCCGGACAGTGCCGCCCCGACCTCGACCGGCCGGGCCCACAGCACGTCGCCGAACGATCCCGCCGCGTCCCGCGGCTCCGCGAGCAGCTGCAGCAGCGGGTCGTCGACCGGCACCCTCGCCGTGGTGCGCGTCATCAGGTCGAGGTCGAGCGCGTAGCGCCACAGCCGGGCGTGCGCCTCGCGCGTCGTGGCGAGCAGCTCGAGAACCCGGACGGTCCCGTTCGACGGTCCGAGCGCGGTCCCGTCCCGGCGCACCGTGAACAGCACGTAGCCGCCGTCGGTCACGGCGCACCGCAGCCGGCTCTCGCCCTCGCGCTTGTGGTCGGGGTCGTGCAGCCGGTAGCCCCACCAGCCGTCGTCCCGGACGGGCATGCCCGGCGTCCGGGGCTGCACCTGCTCGTAGACGTCCCGCATCGTCGACGCCTCGGGCGCTACCCGGGTGACCCCGCCCGGTGCGACCGGGACAGCGAACGCGGCGTGCTGCGGGACGGTGAGGGCGAGTCCCCAGCCCGCCGGTCCGAAGCCGAACCGGTGGTAGATCGCGGCCTGGGTGGCGTGCAGGGCTGCCAGCGGCTCGCCGCGCTCGTGGGCGTCACCGAGCAGACGCTCCAGCATGCTGCGCAGCAGACCTTGACGTCGGTGGGTGCCGGCGACCCCGACCCAGCTGACCCCGGCCACCGGCAGCTGCCCTCCCGGCACCGTCATGGACAGCGCGAACGCGCCGGAGGTCGCCACGACGGTCGGCCCGTCGTGCACCACGAGGAACCGTGACACGTCGACGGTGGCGCGCTCGACGTCGCGGTCCGACGGGTAGGCGTCCGCACCGAAGATGTCCTCGACGTGCTCCCACGCGGGGTCGAAGCTGTCTTCGGTCATCACCGACAGGGTGGTTCGGATCGGGGGCTGTTCCGAGAAGGTCACCGGGGCAGTCTGCCCACGAGACCCGCGTCGACCCGCTCGTCCGATAGGTTCGGTCGATCATGTCAGCGTCGCGCACCGGACTGGCCTCCCTCGGGCGGCCCCTGACCGGACTGCGACGCGACCCGCCACCGGAGCACCTGTCTTTCCTCCTGCTGGCGGCGCTCAACGTGCTGTTCCTGCTGCTGGGTGCCCGGTTCGGCATCGCGAACTTCCCCACCAGCCTGTTGGCGCTGCCGGTGCTGCTGGGCGGCCTGCTGCTGGGCGTGCGTCGACAGCTGCAGCTCGTGGTCGTGACCGGGCTGTGCCTGCTCGGGCAGGCGCTGGTCTCGCTCCCTGACCTCCGGCCGGGCGGGATCGTCGTGGTCGCCGTGACGGCGGTCGTCGCGCAGGAGTTTGCGCGCTCACGTCGAGAGACGGGCCTGGACGGGCTCGCCGGGGAGACCGTTCTCGTGGAGCTGCGCGAACGCCTCGAGACCCAGGGGAGCCTGCCGCGGCTGCCGCCAGGCTGGCAGGCCGACGCCGTGGTGCTGCCCGCCGGCGGGGTCCCGTTCGCGGGCGACTTCGTCGTCAGCTCCCTCACCGGCGTCACCCTCGAGCTGGTGGTCGCCGACGTGTCCGGGAAGGGGGTCGAGGCGGGCACCCGCGCGCTGCTGCTGTCCGGGGCGCTCGGGGGGCTGCTCGGCGTCGACCCGCGCTCGTTCATGGCCTCGGCCAACGCCTACCTGCTGCGTCAGCGGTGGGACGAGGGGTTCGCCACGGCGGTGCACGTCGCGGTCGACACCCGGACGGGCGCGTACGCCGTGACCGCTGCCGGGCACCCGCCCGTCATCCGCTACGACGCAGGTTCGGGTCGTTGGTCCCTGGTGGAGGCGGAGGGGACCGTGCTCGGGCTGCTCGAGAGCATGGTGTATGCACCGATGACCGGCACGCTGGACCGCGGTGACGCCCTGCTCATGTACACCGACGGGCTGATCGAGATCCCCGGCCGCGACCTGTCGTACGGCATCGACAAGCTGCTGGGCGAGGCGGAGCGTGCCGCCGCGAACGGTTTTCGGGGCGGGGCCGCTGAGCTGGTCGGTCGGGTGGCCGGGGACTCCTCCGACGACCGCGGCCTGGTCATGCTGTGGCGTCAGCCGTGACGCTTGCCGCGGAGCGGCGGACGAGTCTTGCGACCGGGCGCTCCTCGGTGGCCAGCGTGGTCGACCGGTCGCGCAGCACTCCCAGGGCTTGCAGATAGTCCGTACGCGAGACCGGCACCTGTCCGAGGCTCGCCAGGTGCTCGGTCTCCTGCTGGGTGTCCAGCAGGACGAGGCCGCCTTCGAGCATCCGGGAGACCAGGTCCACGAGCGCGACCTTGGACGCGTCGGGCACGAGATGAAACATCGACTCCCCGCTGAACACCCCTCCGGTGCGGACGCCGTAGAGGCCACCGACCAGCCGGTCGCCCTCCCACACCTCCAGGCTGTGCGCCCCGCCGGCCTCGTGCAGCGCCGTGTACGCCTCCCGCATGCGGCCCGAGATCCAGGTCTCGTCGCGGGCGGCGCAGCCGGCCATGACGGCGGGGAACGCCCGGTCGACGGTGGTGCGCCAGCCGGAGGCCCGCAGGGTGCGGCGCAACGACCGGGACACCCGGAGCATCGAGGGCAGCAGGACGGCCCTCGGGTGCGGTGACATCCACGGCACCTGGCGGTCGGGGCCGGAGAGCCGCGCTGCGCCGGCACGTCGTGCGAGACGGCCGGTCGCTGGTCCGAGCGCCCCGGGCCAGGGGAACGCCCCGGCCCGGTAGGCGGCCGCGAGCGTGTCCGGCCCCAGCGTGCCCCCGACCGCGACGAGCTCCGGCCACCCCTCGTCGAGCTCGAGTGCGGTGAAGAACGCCGGTCCGTCCATCAGGTCGGGCTGACCAGACCCGCGGGGACGGTGCACGCGTCGACCCCGATCGCGTCCATCCGGCGAGTGATCGGCTGACCGTCTCGGACCGGGACGGCGTAGGGCCCGGTCCCGTCGCGGGCCCAGCTCTTCCGAGACGACGCGAGGGTCTTCCAGTCGGCGAGCCAGCTGCGGGCGGGCACGTCCGCGTCCAGCGCGGCGTCGCCGACCTGCTGGACCTGCTGCACCAACCGGTCGACGAGGACCCCCTGCGCGTCGGCCCGGGCGAGTCGTTCGGAGCGGGTGGCGCCGCTCGGCAGCGGCGGCAGGGCGTCGACGGCCACCCGCAGGTCGGTGCAGGCGCGCGACGCGGCATCCATCACGGGCGGGTTGTCGAGCTGGTCGACCCGGTCGGAGGTGGTCGACAGCAGGAACGAAGCGACGTAGACCCCGAGGATCAGGACGCCGACGACCACGAGCAGCAGGGCGGTGGAACGGCGCACCCCACCAGTCTCGGGCCTCGGCGCCTCAGAGCGCTCCCGGACGGGCGTGCCTCACCTCGAACGCCGGCAAGAGCCGGTGGACGAGCGGCCCGATGCCTGCCGCGTAGATCACCGTGCCGATCCCGACCGAGCCGCCGAGCACGAACCCGACGACCAGGACCATGATCTCGATGCTGGTCCGCACCCGACGCACCGAACCGCCAGTGCGGCGCACCAGCCCGGTCATCAGACCGTCCCGCGGCCCGGGGCCCAGGTGCACGCCCAGGTAGGCGGCGGTGGCGACGCCGTTCAGGCCGACCCCGAGCAGCATGAGCAGGACCCGCAGGCCAGGGTTGGAGGGTGGGTCCAGGACAGCGAGGCCCGCGTCGGCGACGAGCCCGACGACGAAGACGTTGCACACCGTCCCGATCCCCGGTCGCTGCCGGATCGGGATCCACAGCAGCAGGACCAGGACGCCGACGACGATCGTCACGGTGCCCAGGCTGAGCCCGACCCGCTGGGAGACCCCCTGGTGGAAGACGTCCCACGGGTCGAGCCCCAGGTCGGCCCGCACCAGCAGCACCAGCGAGAGGCCGTAGAGCACGAGCCCGAGCTGCAGCTGCACCAGTCGTCGGGTCACCAGGCCTAGTCAAGCCGTAGCCTTCGCCGGGTGCGTTCCCGGGTGGTCGAGCTGGCGTTCGCGCCCACCGAGCTGGGCGAGCTGACGCTGCGTCGGCGCACGGACCCGCGCACGGGTGAGCCGATGCTCGAGGTCCGGATCGACGACGACCACCTCATGTCGAGCGTCTTCACCGTCGCCGAGGTCGCGCTGGCCGACCTCGCCCTGGCCCGGCTCGAGGGTGACGGGCTGACCGTCGTCGTCGGGGGTCTGGGCCTCGGCTTCACCGCGCAGGCGGCGTTGCCCCGGACGGCAGCGCTGCTCGTCGTCGAGGCCCTCGGTCCGGTCATCGACTGGCACACCGAAGGCCTCGTACCGGGGACGCTGGCCGACGACCCACGATGCCGGTTCGTGCACGCCGACTTCTTTGCGCTGGTCCGCGAGAACGGCTTCGGGGTGGCTGCTGTCGACGCGGTGCTCCTCGACGTCGACCACTCACCACGCCATCTGCTCACCGGTTCGCCCCGGCCGTTCTACGAGGTGGCCGGCACACGTCAGCTCGCTCGTCACCTGCGGCCCGGCGGGGTGTTCGGGCTGTGGTCCGACGACCCGCCGGACGAGGTCTACCTCGACGTCCTGCGGGAGGTGTTCACCGACGTGCGGGCCGAGGTCGTCACGTTCCCGGCGCTCGACGGGTCGGTGGCGAGCAACACCGTCTACCTGGCGACGGCATGACGCGCTGCCCGTGCGACACCGGCCTGACGTACGCGCTGTGCTGCGGTCCGCTGCACAGCGGCGGCGAGGCGGCGACGGCCGTCGCGCTGATGCGCTCGCGTTACAGCGCCTTCGTGCTGCAGGACGCCGCGCACCTGCTTCGGACCTGGCACCCGTCGACCCGACCGGCCCGGCTCGCGCTGGACCCGGACGTGCGGTGGACCGGGCTCGAGGTGCTGGCCAGCTCCGCGGGCGGGCTGCTCGACGCCACGGGAGAGGTCGCCTTCCGGGCGCACCACGGAGCCGGCTCCCAGCACGAGCGGAGCCGGTTCGCCAAGGTCGGCGGCGCCTGGCGGTATGAGGACGGAGTCTCCCTCGGTTGAGGTCTCCGGACACCAACCAGAAGGAGTGCACATGAAGATCGGCATCATCGGCGCAGGCAACATCGGCGGCAACCTCACCCGGCGCTTCGCGGCCCTGGGCCACGAGGTCCGCGTCGCCAACTCGCGCGGTCCGGAGACCCTGGCCGATCTCGCGGCCGAGACGGGTGCTGCTGCGGTCACGGCCGAGGAGGCCGCACAGGGCGCAGACCTCGTCGTCGTCACCGTCCCGCAGAAGGCAGTCCCCGGACTGCCGGCCGGGATCCTCGATGCCGCGCCGGACGCAGTCGTCATCGACACCGGGAACTACTACCCGCAGCAGCGCGACGGTCGCATCGACGCGATCGAGGACGGCACGCCCGAGAGCGTCTGGGTCTCCCAGCAGCTCGGTCGTCCGGTCGTCAAGGTGTTCAACGGCATCCAGGCACCGCACCTGCTCACCGCCGGGCTACCCGCCGGCGACCCGGACCGCCGGGCGCTCCCGGTCGCCGGGGACGACGCTGCCGCCAAGCAGCTGGTCCTGGACCTGGTCGACGCGCTCGGCTTCGACGGCGTCGACGCCGGTCCGCTGGCCGAGTCCTGGCGCCAGCAGCCGGGCACCCCGGTCTACGGCGCCGAGGCGGGACGCGACGGGATCGCTGAGCGGCTCGCCCAGGCGAGCCCGGACCGCACGGCCGAGTGGCGCGCCTGAGCGGTCAGCTCGGCGTCGGGACCGGCGACGCGGGTGCGGCCGGGGAGGTCGCACCCGGGTCGCGCGTCGGCGGCGGGGTCAGGCGCACTTTCGCGCGGTGGGCAGGGTGCTGTCGGAGCGGGCGACCGGGATCGAACCGGCACCATCAGTTTGGAAGACTGAGGCTCTACCATTGAGCTACGCCCGCGCAGGACCGTCTCGTGACTACTGTGAGCGGTCGCGCGGGGCGTAGCGTAGTGGCTAGCGCGCCTGCTTTGGGAGCAGGAGATCGGGAGTTCGAATCTCCCCGCCCCGACACGAGCCCATCCAGCCGTCACCCGCACCGCCGAGAAGAAGAGGACCACCTGTGCCCAGCGCTGTCGAGACCCTCAGCCCCACGAGGGTCCGCCTGACGGTCGACGTGCCGTTCGCCGACCTCAAGCCCGAGATCGACAGCACGTACAAGGAGGTCGGCAGGCAGGTCAAGGTGCAGGGCTTCCGCCCTGGCAAGGTGCCGCAGCGACTGCTCGACCAGCGCGTCGGGCGCCCGTACATCCTCGAGCAGGCCGTTCAGGAGGCCGTGCCGCGCCTCTACTCCGAGGCCGTGCAGGAGAGCGGCGTGACGCCGGTCGCGCAGCCGCAGGTCGAGGTGACCAGGCTCGAGGACGGCGAGTCGCTGACCTTCACGGCCGAGGTCGACGTGCGGCCGGAGATCACCCTTCCGACGTACGAGGACCTCACCGTCACCGTCGACGCCTTCGAGGTCTCCGACGAGCAGGTCCAGGAGCAGATCGACGCCCTGCGGACTCGCTTCGCGACCCTCACGCCGGTCGAGCGCCCGGCGCAGGACGGCGACGTCGTGAGCATCGACCTTTCCGCGACCGTCGAGGGTGAAGAGGTCGAGGGCGGCACGGCCGCCGGCCTGTCGTACGAGGTCGGCAAGGGTGACCTGCTCGACGGGCTCGACGAGGTGCTGGTCGGCAAGAGCGCCGGCGACGCGACCGTGTTCCAGACCGCGCTGGTCGCCGGGGAGCACGAGGGCAAGGACGCTGACGTCGCTCTGACCGTCCAGGTCGTCAACGAGCGCACCCTGCCCGAGGTCGACGAGACCTTCGCTACCGACGTGGCCGGCTTCGAGAGCGTCGAGGCGTTCCGCGCCGACGTGGTCGAGCGGATCGGCCGGGCCAAGCGGCTCGAGCAGGGCGTGCAGGCACGCGACAAGGTCCTGGAGGCACTGCTCGAGGCGATCGAGGTGCCGCTGCCGCAGTCGGTCGTCGATGCCGAGGTCAGCTGGCGCACGCAGTCCGTGACGCAGCAGCTGGCGCAGGCCGGGCTGACGATGGAGGGCTACCTCGAGTCGGAGGAGAAGACGGCCGAGTCCTACGAGCAGGAGGTCCGCGAGGGCGCCGAGCAGTCGGTCAAGAGTCAGCTCGTGCTCGACTCGATCGCCGACGCCGAGGAGCTGGGCGTCTCCGAGCAGGAGCTGTCGGACCACGTCGTGCGGCGGGCACAGCAGGGTGGCGTCGCCCCGCAGCAGCTCGCCCAGCAGATCGTGGAGAACGGGCAGCTGCAGCAGCTCGTCGCCGAGGTGCGCCGCGGCAAGGCGCTCGCGACCGTCATGGCTGCCGCGAAGGTCGTCGACAGCGACGGCGCCGAGGTCGACCTCGAGGCGCTGCGCACCGATCTCCCGGGGGAGCCGACGTTCGAGACAGACGAGCAGGGTCGTCGTTACCACGTGCACGACGACGGAGCGATCCACTACTTCGACGAGGGCTGACCCTCCACGCCCGGGCGGAACCGTTGCGCCCAGAGCGGAACCGGGCTCGTGCGGGACGTCGGCGCAACAGCCCGGCGTTAGGGTCGAGCACGAGGCAGTTGCCCTTCCCCGGCGCTGCCACCCGACGATCGTCAGGCAGGTTCTCGTGAGCAGCCCCGTCACCCCGCTGGGCGTCCCCGGCGTCCTGGGTTCCTCCAGCTTCACGCCCCCCGTGCTTCGTGGCGGCGGCGGCATGGGTCTGGACGACCAGGTCTTCAACCGGCTCCTGAAGGAACGCATCATCTTCCTCGGGCAGCCGGTCATGGACGACATGGCCAACGCCATCTGCGCGCAGCTGCTGCTGCTCGCCGCGGAGGACCCCCACCGCGACATCTTCCTCTACATCAACAGCCCCGGCGGCTCGATCTCGGCCGGCATGGCGATCTACGACACGATGCAGCTCGTCGAGAACGACGTCGCCACCGTGGGGCTCGGTCTCGCCGCCTCGATGGGGCAGTTCCTGCTCTGCGCGGGGGCCAAGGGCAAGCGCTACGCCACCCCGCACGCGCGGATCATGATGCACCAGCCCTCGGGCGGGATCGGCGGCACCGCAGCCGACATCGCCATCCAGGCCGAGCAGATGCTCTACGTCAAGCGGCTCATGGCCCAGCGGATCGCCTTCCACACCGGCCAGACCGTGGAGCAGATCGAGGCCGACTCCGACCGGGACCGCTGGTTCTCGGCCGAGGAGGCTGTGGAGTACGGCTTCATCGACAGCGTGATCAGCGGTGCTGCCCAGGTGGCGTCCGGCGTCGGCACGCGGGCCTAGGAGGACCAGAGATGAGTTTTCAGGACGTTCAGAACTACACCATCCCGATCGTCATCGAGCAGACCTCCCGCGGGGAGCGCTCCTTCGACATCTACAGCCGGCTCCTGAAGGAGCGGATCATCTTCCTGGGCACCCCGATCGACGACGGCGTGGCCAACGTGATCATGGCGCAGCTGTTGCACCTCGAGTCCGAGGACCCCGACCGCGACATCTCGATCTACATCAACAGCCCCGGCGGCTCGTTCACGGCGCTCACCGCGATCTACGACACGATGCAGTTCATCAAGCCGGAGATCCAGACCATCTGCATGGGTCAGGCCGCTTCGGCTGCCGCAGTCCTGCTGGCGGCCGGCACCAAGGGCAAGCGGCTCGCGCTGCAGCACGCCCGGGTCCTCATCCACCAGCCGTCCGGCGGTGGTGAGGGACAGTCCAGCGACATCGAGATCCAGGCGCGCGAGATCATGCGCATGCGTGACCTGCTCGAGAAGATGCTCTCCGACCACAGCAACCAGACGCCCGAGCAGATCCGCAAGGACATCGAGCGCGACAAGATCCTGACCGCGCAGGAGTGCGTCACCTACGGCCTGATCGACGAGGTCATCAGCTCCCGAAAGATCACGACCGCCGTCCGCTAGCCGGGTCACTCGTGCGGGACGGGTAGGTTCGGACAGCGTGACCCAGGTCACGACGACACAGGTGACGCGGTCACCGTAAGGCGAGCAAGGGGGAGCGGTGGCACGCATCGGTGACGGCGGTGACCTGTTGAAGTGCTCGTTCTGCGGGAAGTCGCAGAAGCAGGTCAAGAAGCTCATCGCAGGTCCGGGCGTCTACATCTGTGACGAGTGCATCGACCTGTGCAACGAGATCATCGAGGAGGAGCTGTCGGAGTCCTCGGAGGTCTCCTGGGACGAGCTGCCGAAGCCGCGCGAGATCTACGACTTCCTCGACGGCTACGTCGTCGGCCAGGACTCGGCCAAGCGCTCGCTCGCCGTCGCGGTCTACAACCACTACAAGCGGGTGCAGTCGCCGGTCACCGACAAGGACCCGGTCGAGCTGCAGAAGAGCAACATCCTGCTGCTCGGCCCGACCGGGTGCGGCAAGACGCTGCTGGCGCAGACGCTCGCGAAGATGCTCAACGTCCCGTTCGCCATCGCCGACGCGACCGCCCTCACCGAGGCCGGTTACGTCGGGGAGGACGTCGAGAACATCCTGC